>CAJXVA010000514.1 GCA_913061055.1 uncultured Pseudomonadota bacterium | reverse complement strand
CAGCCCGGAGATTCACATCCGCTACGACCGCGACGAACTCGCACGCCGGGGGCTCGACATTCGTGCCGTCGCCGAGCGGGTGCGCGACGAGGTCCAGGGGGCCGAGGCCACCAAGTTCAACCGCATCGATCGAAAGATCCCCGTGCAGGTGCGCCTGTCGGGGATCCGCGAAGCCTCGCTCGAGGACCTGCGCGACCTCGTCGTCAACCCGGGGGGGCTGCGGCCGGTCCCGCTCTCCGCGGTCGCGGTGCTGGAGATTGGCCGGGGCCCCAATGAGATTCGGCGCATTGGCCAGCAACGCGTCGGTATCGTGACGGCCAACGTCCAGGGCATCGGGCTGGGAACCGCCTCCGAGTCGATCTCGGCCGCCATGGACGACGTCGAGCTTCCGAGCACCGTCACCCCGGTGGTCACCGGGCAGAGCGAGGAGTGGGAGACCAGCTCTCGGTCGCTGATCCTCGCGCTGGGGCTCTCCGTGTTTCTCGTCTACGTGATCATGGCGTCTCAGTTCGAGAGCCTGGCGTACCCATTCCTGATCTTGTTCACCATTCCACTCGCGTTTGTCGGCGTCATCGCGGCGGCGCTGCTGCTGGACATGCCGCTGTCGGTGGTGGTGTTCCTGGGCGCGATCATGTTGGCCGGCATCGTGGTCAACAACGCGATCGTCCTGGTCGACTACGTCGGCAAGCTCAAACAGCGCGGCTACCCCACCGAAGAGGCGCTGGAGATCGCCGGCAAGGTTCGCCTGCGGCCGATCATGATGACGACGCTGACGACGATCTTGGGGCTGATGCCGATGGCGTTGGGGCTGGGTGACGGCGCTGAGATCCGAACTCCGATGGCGATCACCGTGATCTCGGGGCTCGCATTCTCGACGGTGCTGACCCTGATCGTCATCCCGACGCTCTACGCCGGCGTGGATCGCATGCGGCGCTCTGGCCCCACGCTCTCCACGGCGCAGCGACTCGACAGCGAACTCGCCCTGCTACGCCCCGAGCAGCTCACCGCCGAGACCTTCGAGGCCGAAGAAGGAGCGAGCCCGGCGGACGAGGACCCGCCGGAACCTTCCGACAGCGCGGGGCATCCCACGCCGGAGGATGAGACGTGAAAGGCGCGCAGAGCCACGTGCTGGTGCGGCTGTCGCTTCGGCGTCCCGTGACCATGATGATGATGCTGCTGTCGATGCTCGTGCTCGGCGGCATCGCGCTGGCTCGTATTCCGCTGGAACTCATCCCGTCGGGCTTCTCTCCGCCGTTTCTTCGCATTGCGGCCGAGTACCCGGACGCCACCGCGAAGGACGTCGAGGAGCGCATCACCCGTCCGCTCGAAGACGCGGTCGCGACGACTCCAGGCATCGACCAGATCAGCGCCACGTCCACCTCGGGCAGCAGCTCGATCACGATCGTCTTCAAGAACGACGTCGACATGGACATCGCGTATCGGCAGGTTCGCGACCGCATCACGCGGGTTCGCTCCGACCTTCCCGACGAGGTCGACAAGGTCGAGATCCGCAAAGAGTCCGCCGAGGCCATTCCTGTGGCCTTCTACTCGGTCGCCTGGGACGCAGACTTGCCCGACCCTCAAGGGGTGATCGAGCAGGCGCTGATCCGGCCGCTGCAGCGCATCGAGGGCGTGGGCCTGGTCAACGTCTGGGGGGAGGAGAAGAAAGAGGTCCGGATCGAGATCGATCGCGGACTTGCCGAGGCCCACGGACTCGACATGGTGACCATCGCCCAGAGCTTGGGCACGTCGAACTTCACCATGGCCAGTGGAACCATCGAGGAAGACGAGGGGCAGTACATGCTGCGCTCCGTCGCGTCCTGGGATGCTCCGGAGGACATCGCCGAGATCATCGTCGGGCAAAACGGGGTTCGGCTGCGGGACGTCGGCACCGTCACCTTCGACTTCCCCAAGCGCACCCGATACGACCGCTACCGCGGCCGGCCCTCGCTGGTGTTGTTTGTCGTCAAGGAGTCGACCGCCAATACCGTCGATGTCAGCGAAAAGATCAAAGCCGTCGTCGAGCAGGCACAGAGCAACCCCCTGCTTCAGGGCGTCACCGTGCAGTCGATCTTCGTGCAGGGCGACACGATTCGCTACAGCCTCCAGCAGGTCGTCGACGCCGGCAAGCAGGGCGGACTCTTGGCGCTGTTCGTGTTGCTGTTCTTCCTGCGGCGTCTGCGGCTGACGGTGATCATCTCGCTGGCAATCCCGCTGTCGCTCTTCTTGGCGCTGCCGTTCATGTACTTCTCGGGGCAGACGATCAACCTCGTCTCCCTGATCGGCCTGATGATCTGCATCGGCCTGGTCGTGGACAACTCGGTGGTGGTTGCCGAGAACATCGGCCGCTACCGCAAGCGCGGACTTGGCCCGTATGCGGCGGCGCTTCAGGGGGCGAGCGAGGTTGGGTTGGCCATCACGCTCGCCACGATGACGACGATCGTCGTGTTCCTCCCCGCGGCGCTGCTCTCCAGCGGCCCAACGCAGTTCTTCATGGTTCGGATGGTCACGCCGGTGTGCGTGTCCCTGGTGGCGAGCCTGTTCGTGGCTTTGGTGTTGATCCCGCTCAGCTCGGCCACACTGTTGGCCGACGACGACGAAGACGCCGAACGTCCCGCGGTCACGGGGTGGCGAGCCCCCTTGCGTCGCATCGACGACGCCTGGAAACGCGGCATCGGCTGGCTGTACGACCAAACCATGGGGCGGCTAGGTCGCAGCTACGTGAAGCTGCTGCGGCTCGTGCTGCGGCGCCGCTTCGACGTGGTCGTGGTCTCGATGCTCGCGATGGCTTCGATGGTGGTCCCTGCGATGGCGGTGCAGTGCAACTCGGGCAACGAGTTCGGCACCCGCAACATCACCGTCAACTACTCGATGCCCTCGGACACGACGCTGGAGGAAGCCAACGCGTTCTTCTCCGAGATCGAGACGCGCATGAACAACATGCCGCCCGAGTCCAAGGTCGACGGGGCCTACGTCGGGTTTGACGAACAGTCGGGCCGAGTTCAGATCTTCTTCCAGCCGCCCGAACCCGGTGAGCCCGATTTCGAGACGGTCGCCAAGGAACTCGCCGACTCCCTTCCGACGCCTCCGGGATGGCGCAAACGCTCGCAGTTCGGAGATGCGGACGGGGGCCGCGACGACTCCTTCCCTGTCGTCATCTACGGCAACGACCACGAACGGGTGCAGGATGCTCGGGAGCGGTTGGAAGAGCAGCTTCTCGAGCTCGAGGGCGTCATTGGCCTCAAGCAGTTCGGCGGCGACGACCGACGTCGCAATGAGCTGGCGCTGTCGATCGACCGCACGATGTCCGAGCGCTTCGGCGTCAGCGGACAGGTCGTCGCCAACACCGTGGCCTATGCGATCCGAGGCACGCCGCTGCCGCGGTTCCACACCGAGGAGCGCGAGGTTGATGTCCGGTTGCGCTACCGCGAGGACGACCGCCGGAACGTGGACCAGCTGCTCGGTTACCGGGTGCCAAGCGTCTCCGGGGCAACCGTGCCGATTTCGGTGTTGTCCGAGAAGGAGGTCCGCAAGGGCGAGTCCCGGCTCACCCGCAGCAACAAGCGGGTGGGGGCGCTCATTCGGCTCGAGCTCGATCCCGAGCAGCGCACGCCGGCGGCCAAACGCGTCGTGGCGTACCTCGAGGAGTACGAGCTTCCAGAGGGCCTGAGCTTCGATGCGGACCGCGAGCAGAAGAGCGTCGACGACATGCAGCGCGACCTCGGTGGGGCGTTGCTGCTTGGATCGATCTTCATCTTCTTGCTCATGGGCTTCTTGTTCGAGTCCGTGGTGCTGCCGCTGTCGGTCCTTCCCTCCATTCCTCTGTCGTTTGTGGGCGTGTGGTGGTTTCTGTTCATCACCGGCGAGCACATCGATGCGCTCGCCGGCATCGGCATCGTGCTGCTGCTCGGCGTCGTCGTGAACAACGCGATCGTGCTCATCGACTTCGTCAACCAAGCGCGGCGGGATGGGCTCGGGCGCGATGCGGCGATCGTCGCCGCCGGAGAGCTACGCTTTCGGCCGATCATGATGACCGCGCTGACCACGATCGGCGGCATGTTGCCGCTGGCCTTCAGTGCGTACACGGGCGAGGGCATTCCGTACGGCCCGTTTGGGAAGGCGCTCGTGGGCGGGATGACCACCGCCACGGTGCTTACCCTGGTCGTCGTCCCGGTGACGTACACGTACCTCGACGACCTGCGTGACGGCGCGCTGGCCTGGGTGCGCCGCCTGACCAACCTCGCGCGGTGATACGATCCGCCACGGATGCGCCCGAACCCCCTGCCGCTGCTCGGAGGCCTGTATGGGGTCCAGGGGATTGTGGCCGGGTTCACCTCCGGCATCCTGGTGCCGCTGCTGGCCTCCCGAGGCGCCTCGATCGATGACCAGGTTGGGCTGGTGGCACTCACGGGGGTGCCGTGGGTTCTCAAGCTCCCGGTCGCAGTCGCGCTGGACCGCCTTCGCCCAGGTGCGTCTCGGGTTGCCGGGGGGGCCATGCTTGCCATGGGGGTGCTCGTCCTCGCCTTTTCGGGACTGGGCACCGGCGGCGGAGAACTGCCCTGGCTCGGTCCGGTGTGGCTGTTGCTCAACTTCATGCTCGCCGCCCAGGACGTCTCGGCGGACGCGGTGGTTCTGGATGCGGTCGAGCCGAGCGCACGGGGGCGGGCCAACGGAATCATGCAGGGGGCTCTGGTGCTCGGCTCGACGCTTGCGGGTGCCTACGGTCTGGGTGCGCTCGTGGTTCGCTGGGGGTTGCAGGCGGCCCTGGTCGTTCTGGCGCTGATCCTGCTGGGTGTGGGCCTGTGGGCTGTTCGCAGCGACCTTTCCGCGCGGGTCGCCCCTTCGCACACAGGCCTTCTATCGATCCTTCGCAAGCCGGCGACGTGGGCGATCGGTTCGGTCGTGAGCGTGTTCTACGTGGCGGATGCCCTCACCGGCGCGCTGTCGGGCGCATTCTTCATTCAGCGGCTTGGATGGAGCCTGGAAGAGGTGCAGACGATTCTTCCGTGGCCGGTGTTGGCGTCGCAGGTTCTGGGGTTCGTCGTCGCCGCCGTGTCCGTCGATCGGGTGGGTCACGTGCGCGCGACGACACTCGCGTGCGCAGTACTCGGAGGGACCACGTTGGGGTTTGCGGTGCTTCCGGCAGTGTGGCCTTCGGTGGGATTCATCATCTCCTTCACCGTCGTCCAGGGGGTGGCCATGGGAGTGATGGTCGTTGGCCTTCATGCATGGCTCATGGGCCTCGTCGAGCCAAGCGTCCGGGCGACGCACTACGCAGTCTTCGCGTCGCTCCTCAACCTGCCCCGGGCCTGGGTTCCTGGGCTCGCCCCCACGCTGCTGGAGAACGTGGGGTGGGGCGGTGTGTTTGGCACCAGCGGTGCCATCCAGCTGGCGGTCGCGGGGCTCTTCTTCCTCGCCGCGCGGCGCTTCGCCCGGCGGACGGAGGTCGGCACGGGCGGGCCGTCGAGCCGTCGTCCGGACCACGCGCCCAAGGCGGGGTGATTGCGATGGGTCAACGCGGTACGGCATGGTGGTCGGCCCATGAACCCCGATGACTCCGTTGTGACGCCCGATGGCGGGGGTCGAGGTACCGGGGTCGACCGGACTCGAGAGCCCGGGGAGATCGTCGATGCGCTGCAGGCGGCCGGAGACGCTGAGTCCCTTCCGATGCGTCTGGCGTTGGCCCGCACGCGCGCGCAGTTGTTCGATGTTTCTCCGCGGCCGACGCGGCTGGGCCGGTTCGAGGTTCTCGCTGTCATCGGTCGGGGGGCGACGGCCGTCGTTCACACCGCGCTCGACCCACGGTTGAACCGCATCGTCGCGCTCAAGGTCTTCGCCCGGGGCCTCGATGCGGCGACGTCGGATCGGGTCGTACGGGAGGCCCGGCTCGCGGCATCGCTCAACCACCCCAACGTGGTGACGGTGCTCGACGTTGGCCAGTCGGGGGGGCGGATCTGGGTCGCGATGGAGCGGGTCGAGGGCCGGACGCTGCGCGAGGTCCTGCGGCGCACCCCCTCGACGTGGGACGAGCTGGCGCCGCTCTTTGTGCCGATCGCCGAGGGCCTTGGGGAGGTGCATCGTCATGGCGTCGTGCACCGGGACGTCAAGCCCGAGAACATTCTCGTCGACGCCGCCGGCCGGGTCGTGTTGACCGACTTCGGAGTCTCGACGCAAGGCCCGATGGAGTCGGAGGCCGGCGTTGGAGGAACGCCGGCGTACATGTCTCCCGAACAGATCGAGGGCGGGCTGGTCGGTGCGCCATCCGATCAGTTTTCCTACTGCGTGATGCTCTACGAAGCGCTGCAGGGGGCCCGGCCGTTCGCCGCACCGACGCTCGCCGAGCGAGGTGTCGCCATCCGAAGGGGGCCCGAGGCGGCGCTCGCGGGGCGATCGATGCCGAGCGCCGTGCGGGCGGTTCTCAAACGAGGACTCGCGCTCGACCCCGCTGCTCGGTTCGCATCGATGCGCAGCGTCGCGGCGGCGCTCGGTCGCCGCCGCCGCCGCGCGTGGGTACCCGCGCTTGTCGGGGGCGCGGCGCTGGTGGCCGCCGGGTCGACGGCGCTCGGGTCGGCCGCACCGCACAGCTGCGACGACGAACGCTCGGCGACGCGGACCGCCTGGGCCGTGGCGCGCGACGAGGTCAAGGCCGCGTTCGCATCCGGGCCCGAGGCGTTCATCGTCGAGGGCGGGCCGCACGTCCTCGCCAACCTCGATCGCTACGTCGAGGACCTCGCGGAAACGCGGGGGGCCGTCTGCGAGGCCCACCGGCGGGGGACACTCCTGACGTCCGTCGCCGCGTCGCGGACGGAGTGTCTCGGTCGGCGGCAGGAGGCGCTCGACCATCTCGTGGCCTCGGTGGAGGACGTGAAGCATCGTTCGAGCGCGATTGCGGCGAGCTACCGGCTCCCTCCCATCGGGGCATGTCTCGTGAGCCAGCCCGTGGCCGTGCCTCCCGATGATCTTCGCGCCGAGCTCGAGGCGCTGGAGGGAGAACTCGACGCGCTCGCCGAGCACGAAGGGACGCTGGCTGCCCCGCAGAGGCTCGCGCAGGCCGAGGTGCTGGTGGCTCGGGCGCACACCCTGTCTCTTATACACATCTCCGAGCCCACGAGACCTCTCTACATCTCG
>CAJXVA010000513.1 GCA_913061055.1 uncultured Pseudomonadota bacterium | reverse complement strand
ATCTACACTAGATCGCTCGTCGGCAGCGTCAGATGTGTATAAGAGACAGACCTCCCGCTGCAGATCACCTTCGAGAAGGACGACCCCAACCAGCGCTGGACCGACACGCTCGCGCAAAGCGGGCAAGAGCTCACCAGCTTTGTCGCCGCCGATGAGGTCTACCTCGCGGCCAACATCAACCAGTGGGAGACCGCCACGCCCGACAACCAGATCCGCGGCATCGTCTTGTTCGGAGAGGACGGAGCCGAGCGCGAATACGGCGTCACGCACGTCGACCGCCTGCTGCTCAAGGTCCCAGGAGCCGGCTTACAGGGCCGCGGAGGCACGTGTGAGAGCGTGCGTTTCAAACCTCGCGGCGACCGGGCGTACGATGAGCTCGTCGCCTCGGTCGAGGACGGGGAGCTCGTGCTGGGGCGACCCGAGCGAGGCGCCCGGCGTGTCAGCTTCAACCTCTCCTTGTTGTTCGGGGGCGGGCCCGCGTGGTCCGGAAACCTCGAGACGCCCCCGATCTACTTCTCGGGGTTGGCGATGTTTGCCGTCCGGTTCCGGCCGCGCCGTCCGGGCTGGAACCGGGTCGGGTTCGAGCTTCGCAGCGGCGGGACGTTAGGCCGTTGGGGCGTGCCCGTCGTGGCCGACACCGACGACGAACTCGACCCCCCGATGCGCAACCTCGAGGGGGACGACGCCACGACCTCCGAGCAAAGCGGGGAAGAACGGATCGGATGGGCACGGGTCCTGGTGGAGCCCGGAGTCGTCGTGTCTCTGCAAGAACGCATCGCGCTCGGCGGCGGGTTGGGCATGGGCTTCTCGTTGCCCTACCGCGGAGCCAACGACATCACCGGAGACACCCTGAACTTCATCGTCTCGCCCAACCTCGACCTGAGGTTCCGGCTGCGCCGATGGCTTCGTCTTGTCGTCCAGTTCCGCGGTGTGTTCGGCGAGAAGGAGTTCGAGCGTCCGGCCGAGGATGAGGGCAACCGGCCCAAGCCGGGTGACCGCGCGCAGTCCCTGCTGGTGCTCGGCGGCCTTCAGGCCCAGTTCTAGGCCCTCGTGGTGGACGCGCAGCAACCGGGGTCGGATGCGGACGCCCTGCCGGCTCTCCCGCTGGACAGGGTCGGAGAAGACGTCGCCATGGCGCGGATTCAAGGTGCACTGTTCGGCGCATCCAACCCGCCCACCCTCGAGCGCTATGCCCTGTTGGAGAAGCTGGGAGAAGGCAGCTATGGGGCCGTGTACTCGGCCTGGGACCCGCGCCTGGATCGCAAGGTCGCGATCAAGGTGCTGCACGGTGGTGCCAGCGAGGCGCTGGAGCGTGAGGCACGAGCCCTGGCCAAGCTCGCCCACCCCAACGTCGTGACCGTCCACGACGTCGGCGAGTCGGACAACGAGCTGTTCTTGGCGATGGAGTTCGTGGACGGCAAGCCGCTCTCTGCGCTGGACACCACCACACTCGGGTGGAAGCGCATCGTGAGCATCTATCGGCAGGCTGCGGCCGGGCTCGCCGCTGCCCACGACGCTGGCATCATCCACCGGGACTTCAAACCGGCCAACGCCCTACTCGGCACGGACGGTCGTGTTCGGGTCCTCGACTTCGGCTTGGCACGAGCGGGCGCCTCGAGCAACGCAGGGGGGAGAGGAGCCATTCAAACCCGCTCCGCAGGGACGCCCCGCTACATGGCGCCCGAGCAGCACCGTGGCGGCGCCATCGATGCCCGGACCGACCAGTACTGCTTTTGCGTCGCGCTGTGGGAGGCGGTGTACAAACAGCCGGCGTTCGCCCAAGAGAGCCTCGATGCGCTACTCGAGGCCAAGCGCGAGGCTCCCGAGCCACCAGCCTCCACGGCGGCGCCGGCCCGGTTGACGCGTGTCTTACAACGCGGTCTCAGCCCGGAACCCGCCGACCGGTTCTCCACGATGCGTGAACTGGATGCGGCGCTGTCCCGCTCGCTCGCCGGCCACAAACGGACCGTTGCAGGCTTTGCCATAGGCGCCGTGGCCCTCACCGCCGCGATCGGTCTGAGCCGCTCCGAGCCGGCCTGCAAGGGCAGCCACGCACAACCGAGCCGCTGGACCGAAACGACGCGCGGCGCTCTGTTGGCCGCATTCGAAGACACCGGGCGAGCGCATGCCTCCCAAAGTGCGCGAACCGCCCAAGACGTCTTGGACCGTTGGGCGGCCCAGTGGGCCGATGCTCAGCAGGGCGCCTGTCTCGACCACGAGCGCGGGGTGCAGTCCGCCGAGGCACTCGATCTCCGAACGCGCTGCCTCAGTGCCCAACAGACACGGTTCGACGCACTACTCGACGTCTTGCTCGACGCCGACGCGACCGCGGTCGACTACGCTGTTGTGGCGGTGGGCGCACTGCCCTCGCCCGAGGCCTGCAGCGACGTCGAGACCCTTCGGACGGCTCACCCAGTCCCCGCAGAGGCCCGCGAGGCCGTCGCCAGTGCAGACGACGCCATCGCGCGCGGCCGAGCCGAAGTGGAGGCGAGGCACCTCGCTCTCGCGACCGACGTCGTCGAGCCGGTTCTCGAAGCCTGCGAATCGAGAAGGTTGCAACACCCCCCGACGTGCGTCGAAGCGACCCTGGTTGCGGCGGACGCTGCCAGCTTCGCAGGGGACCATCAGACCGCTCTGATGGGGCTGCGCGCGGCTGCGATCGAGGCCCAACGGGCCCAGTTGCCCGAGTCGTTCGCCCGGGCCGCCGCTGGGATGACCTGGGAAGTCGGGGAAGTCGACTCCGACTTCGACAGTGCACTGACCTGGGCCGCGATGGGCCACGCCTCCATTGAAGGTCGAGCCGCCCCAGCTCTGCGCGCCATGCTCCTCAACAACGAGGGCTCGGTCCTGGCCACCGCGGGCCGCTGGGATGAAGCGATCGCCGCCCACCAGCGGCGTCTCGACGAGCTCGACGAAGGCTCGGCGCTGCGCATGCACTCGCTCGCGAACCTGGCCAACATCGACAACCAGCGCGGGCGAGTGGCCGAAGCGGAACGTGCCTATGCGTCTGCGTTGGAGGTCGGAGTCGCTTCGTTCGGAGCGACCCATCCGCGCGTCTTGCTGGTGCGTTCGAATCGGGGCGGGATGCGTGCGACCACGGGGCGGTCCAAGGACGCCTTGCCCGAGCTCCTCGAGGTCCTCGAGGGACAGCAAGCCGTGCTCGGATCCAAGCACCCCGACGTGGTCGCGACGCTCTCCAATCTGGCCATCGCGCAGCTGGCACTGGGCCAAGCAAGCGCCTCGTTGCGCAGCGCCAAGGAAGCGACGGGAATCATCAGAACCCTCTACGGCGAGGGGTCCCGACAAGAAGTGGAGTGTCTGCTCGCCGAGTCGGACGCCTTGCTCACGCTAGGCCGCACCCAAGAGGCGGTCGAAGCCAGCGCACGCGGAACCCAGCTGGCACTGTTGGTCTTTGGCGAGGAGCACCTGACCACCGCGTACGCGCTTCGCTCTTGGGGCTCCGCCCTGCGGGTCGAGGGCCAGCACGTCACCGCAGACCAGAAGCTCCGGTCGGCAAAAGCGTTGTTCACCAAGCTGGGTGTGATGCGCGAGGCCAACAATACCGACATCGACTAACGCGCTACTCCAGGCCATCTCGCAACGAATTCGCCCACTGCTCGAAGTCGGCGATGGTGCTCTCGGCCAGCTCTGCGGATTCGGCCAACTCGCGCATCTGGGTGCTCAGGTGCGCACGGGCCCGGGTGAGACGGCTGCGGACTGTGCCTTCGGGAACCTCGAGCACAACCGCGATCTCGGCCGTGGACACCCCTTCCCAGTAGTACAACTCGATCGCGATCTGGAAGTCGACGGGGATGCGGCGCAGGGCTCGAAGGAGCAGGCGCTGCTCGGCCTTGGCCGCGACGAGTGTGCTCGGACCTGCGCCCAGGTCCGCCATGGAGACGGTCCCCAGCGCAGGGTCGGACTCCCCACGGCCTCGCTTGCGGAAGTGCATGAAGAGCTGGTTGCGCCCGATCGCAAACAGGTAGGTCCGAAAGCTCGACGCCCCCCGAAACTTGTCACGGCCATCGACGCAGGCGAGGAAGCTGACCTGGGTGAGGTCTTCGGCGGTCTCGTCGGGCACCTTGGTTCGAAAGAACCGGAACAGCGAACGAAAATGCCGGGTGAACAAAGCATTGCCCGCGTCGCGGTCGCCGTCGCGCCACTGCTCCAGCAGCTCGAAGTCGGCGGGTTCCTTCGCCACGTTCATGGGGCCACGATAGACAAGACGGGACCATTTTCGAAGCAACCGCGACACGATCAGCCGTCGCGCTCGAAGTCGTAGCGGGTTCCGACCGAATCCTGGCACTCCAGCTCGTCATCATCGATTTCGCAGTCGAGGTCGATGGTGCCCTGGCAGTCCACACCGGCCACCTCGAGCTCGTACTCCCCGTCGTCCTCGGGCTCGACGTCGAGGTTCACCTGGCACACCGAGCAGTCCTCGAGAACGATTCGGCCGTCGCCGCGGTAGTCGTCATCGATCTCGAACTCGGTTCGGGCTGCGCAGCCGTTCGAGCGGCCTTCCCAGTCTCCCCACACCGGGTCGACATAGGGCTCTTCTGCGCACGCAGGCAGGGCAACGACAAAGGAGAAGGCCAAGAGCAAGCTGGAACGCATCGTCATCATGCTTGGGGAGTTGTGCCGGCCCCCGATCCGCTCCCCGCTTTTTTGCGTGTCTGCGTCAGTGCCCGGTTGGGCTCGGGTTTTCTGAGCCACAACAGCCCCAAGCGGCGTCTACTCAGGGAATGGCCACCCTTCCCGACGCTCAGGGCTGCGCAATCGCCACCGCGCCCACGTCCGCGGTCAGCCGATTGCGCCCCAGAATGTCGCGTGTAGGCAACTCAGAGGCAAGCGCACTTCCCGCCGCCGCGCCATCTGGCGCAGGGACCCCATGACGCGTCACCAGATCCTCGAAGGCCTCGCACAGCGTCGTGGCTCCACCGCCGAACTGCTCGCCGTCCGGATCCCACACCGGGTTGGTCATGGGCAGCGAGGCAATGCGCGGATCCGCGACGATCGCGTTGGTATCGACATCGAGGTTGATCGCGTCCGCACCATCGTGCGGGATCGGCTGGTCCCCGTTCCAGTAGACGTTGGTCGCGAGCGTGAAGTTCTCGAGAGGGCTGCTCACCTCCGTGTCGGTCAGGTCCGTCATCGTCCCATCCGGTGCGCTCCACACGTTGTTGAAAAACGAGATGCCATCGTTCGGCGGGCTCTGGCCCTCGACGTTGAGCCGAAACGCAAACGCGCTGGCGGGGATGTTGCCCACGACGGTGTTGTTGCGAACGACCACGTTCATCGCGCCCTTGCAGCCGAATGGGGCGCGCATCTCATCGCCACCATCGCCGAGCATGAGGTTGTTCTGCACCAAAACGTCGCGCGCTTCGTAGAACGCGTACCCGTTCTCAGCCACCTGAACGAAGTTCGTCGCGACCGTGCCCTGCCACCCCATGAAGATGTTGCCATCGATGTCGATCGAGGATGCGCCGGCCACCTCGTCGTCTGCGCCGTTGGCATCCTTGATCGCGACGAAGCTCCCGGTGTCCCGCGTGTTGACGCGGCCCGACGCGGCAAAGTCGTTGAAGAAGATGTTGCCGCGCACGACCACGTCGGAAGCTGCGTTGACGTCGACGTGTTCGTTGTTCACACCTTGGTTGTAGAAGACATTCCCCTCGACGGTGATCCCCGCCGTACCGCTGTCGATGCGCAGCAGGTCGTCGTTGAAGCTGTCGTGGATGATGTTGTCCCGAAGAACGATCCGCGTGGAGAACGTGTCGCCACCGACCGCGCCGAAGTCGTCTCGGACGTGCACGACGAAGCGCTCCGCCCCCTCGCCCGCGTGTGCGATGTCAAAACCCTCCAGCGTGATCCCCTGGGCACGAGCCAGCGTCACGACGGGCCCGCTGTGGCGCAACCGAGCTTGATAGGCCGGCACCGCGCGAACCGTGATGCCGAGGTCGAACTCCCCAACCAGCTCCTGCGCTCCCATGTACTCACCGGGTCCAACATTGATGACGGACCCGTCGGGCACCTGCGTGACCGCGTAGCTCAGCGTGCCCCACGGGGACATGGGCGTGCCCTGCCCGGTTTCGTCCGCGCCGCCTTCGGCGACCACGAACACCGGAGCCTCGGCCGGGACGCTCCAACACCGCGCTCCGGGGACCGGCGGCTCCATTCCGGTGGACCCCATCGTGGTCAAGCCGGCGTCTGTCTCGCCCCCGCTGGTCTGCGACGTCGAGCTCTGCAAGCCCGACGCGTCGCCGCCCTCGCCAAGTTGGAGCACGCCCGGGTTCGAACACCCGACGAGGGCCGCGAGGATCCCCACCGCCCTCGTTCGCCTGATCCAGCCCTGCCGCATCGCCCACGACTGTATCCCCAATTTCACGGCCTGCCCCAACCACGCTGGACCCAACGGGCCGCGCACCGGCACCATAGAGGCACCCTCCCGTGAACCGGTCCCCCACCCCCGCGCCGAACTCAGCCTCTGGCGACCCGCTCCCACAGGGCGAGGACGCCGCGGTGTTCGAACTCGAGGGCGCGGAGTTGGCCGCGGTGCTCTACGACCGGCACGGCGCGGACGTCAACCGGGTGGTGCGGAGCCTCTTGGGCCCCGACCCGGACCACGACGACATCGTGCAGCGCGTGTTCTCCGTCGCCCTGGAAAAACTAGACGGGCTTCGCGAGCGCTCCGCCTTGCGTCCATGGCTCGTGGCCATCGCCGCGAACACGACGCGGGATGAGCTTCGCCGACGCCGACGCTGGCGTTGGCTCAACCTCACCGGAAGCGACGACACGACCGAGGCCGCCGCGCCCGGCGAAGATCTGGAGGGCCGCGCGCTGCTGCGGCGGTTCTACGCGACCGTCCACGGCTTGCCGCCGGACGACCGGATCGTGTTTCTGTTCCGCTACGTCGACGAGCGGCCGCTGGCGGAGATCGCCGGCATCTGCGGCTGCTCGGTCGCGACGGTGAAACGGCGGCTCCGCCGGGCCAACGACCGCTTTCTCCGGCGCGCCCAACGAGATCCGGCGCTGTTGGACCGCATTGAACGCGGCACCCGTTGGGAGGCCAGCACGTGAGCGGAGCGGACCACGACGGGTTGCGCCAGATCGGCGCGGAGATTCGCAAGGCACAGCAGCAGGATGCGGGGGCGGACCGGCTGCGGCAGCGCGCCGCGGTGGTCGCGTCCGCCTCGACGAAGCGCGACGGGTCCGGCCCGCTCCTGAGCCTGAGGT
>CAJXVA010000512.1 GCA_913061055.1 uncultured Pseudomonadota bacterium | reverse complement strand
GATCTACACTAGATCGCTCGTCGGCAGCGTCAGATGTGTATAAGAGACAGGTACGTCGACAACGCGATCGTGCTCGGCGACGAGGGCAAGGTCAAGAGCATCAAGATCAACGCGATGGACCTTGGGCCCGCCGGCTCGGCCGACGCCGTGTTGACGTTCCGCAGCAGCCACGGGCTGTACAACCGCGAAGCGATCGACTTGGTCTACAAGGCCGCATTCGATGTGCTTCGTCCCGGCGGCGTGTTCGGTGTGGTCCAGCACCGCGCCGCCGAAGGTGCCGACCCCAGCGTGAGCGCCAAGATGGGCTACTTGCCCGAGGCGACCGTCATCGACGCTGCCAAGAAGGCCGGCTTCGAGCTCGCCGAGAAGTCCGAGATCAACGCCAACGCCAAGGACACCAAGGACTATCCCAAAGGTGTTTGGACCCTGCCTCCTTCACTCACCGAGAAGGACAAGGACCGCGAGAAGTATGTGGCGATCGGCGAAAGCGATCGGATGACGCTCAAATTCGTCAAGCCGGGCGCCTGACGCCTCCGGCCCCCTCTGTGCCGAGGGAGGGGACGGCCAGCCCGTGTTCACCTCCGCTCGCGGTGGGTGAGGCGGGCTGTTCCTTTGGTTGCGACGAGCATGCCTTCGTCGCGGCGGGAGAGCTCGGCTGCGTTCGCTTCGTCGGTGTCGACGTGCATCTCGAGTGCGTACTTGGGCGAGACGCGAATCAAGACGTCGCCGAACACGAGGTCGCGGTCCTCCGAGTTGATGCGGACCTCGACGATGTCGCCGTTGTCGACCCCGAAGTCCGCGGCGTCCTGCGGGGTCATGTGGATGTGGCGGGCGGCGCAGATCAGGCCCTCGGTGAGCGTCAAGCTGCCGGCGGGTCCTTGCAGGGTGACCCCCGGCGAGTTGGCGACGTGCCCCGAGCGGCGGACCGGGGCGTCGACGCCCAGCCAGAACTCGTCGGTCCGAGAAACCTCGATCTGGTTCTTGGGACGGGTGGGCCCCAGAACGCGGACCTTCTCCAGCGAACGCTTGGGTCCGACGACGGTGAGGGTTTCTTCGCAGGCGAACTGCCCCGGTTGGGAGAGGTCGTTGCGCGGGGTGAGCTGGTGGCCAGCGCCGAACAGGGCTTCCACGGCGTCTTGGGTGAGGTGGATGTGCCGGGCCGACACGGCGATCGGGATCGTCTTGGTCTCGGCGACGTCGTCGTGGTGCTCGGCAATGGCCGCAGTGTGTTCCGCGATCGCGCGGGCCTCGTCGGTGGCGACGACGAGGAGTTTGACCCGGGAGGTGGGGTCCGAGATGTCGAACACCGGAGTCTGCGCGCCGACCTTGGCGTCGCGGTTGAGGTCTTCATCGAGCCGGGCCCCCAGGAAATCAAGACGCTGAGCCACACGGTGGCGAATGCCGGGGCTGTTCTCTCCGATGCCGGCTGTGAACACGATCGCATCCACGCCACCCATCGCGGCCGCGTATGCGCCGATGTACTTGCGAAGACGGTGCGCGAACAGCTTGAGGGCCAACCGGCATCGCTCGTCTCCTTCGGCGGCGCGGCGTTCGATGTCGCGCATGTCGCCGGAGGTCCCCGAGACCCCCGCGAGCCCGCTCTTGCGGTTGAGCAGGGTGTCGACGGCGTCGATGTCGCGGCCGCCGCGTAGCAGCTGCAGGATCAGCCCCGGGTCGATGTCGCCGCTGCGCGTGCCCATCACCAAGCCTTCGAGTGGAGTCATGCCCATGCTGGTCTCCACACTGCGACCGTTCTCGACGGCGCAGATGCTCGCGCCGTTGCCCAAGTGGCAGGTGATGACGCGCAGGGATTCCAACGGAGCGTCCAGCGCTGCAGCGGCGGTCCGGGCAACGTAGCCGTGGCTGGTGCCGTGAAAGCCGAACCGCCGCGCTTGTGGCAGCAGGGTGGGGTCGATGGCGTAGTGCCGCGCTCGCGAGGGGAGGGTGGTGTGAAAGGCGGTGTCGAACACCGCGACGTGAGGGACACTGGGCAGGGCGAGGCGCGCGGCGACGATGCCTGCATGGTTGGCGGGGTTGTGCAGGGGAGCCAGTGGCGTCAGTTCATCGATCGCCTGCACGACGGCGTCGTCGATCAGCGTCGGGCGAACGAAGCGGTCACCTCCGTGCACGACCCGGTGCCCGACCGCATCGACCGCTCCGGCCCGCTCGAACAGCATCGGGAGCAGCTCCCCCAGCACATCCTCGAGTGGACGGCTTCCCAGCGGCTGGGCAGGGGCATCGTCCCAACGGACCGAGGCTTCGGCGTCTCCGACCCGTTGCGCGCGGAGCCGCAACACGCGGTCGCCCGTCGAGCTGTCGAGCACATCGGCTTTGAGCGAGGAACTGCCGCAGTTGATCGTCGCAATGCGCATGCGGCGAGGGTAGCGGCTGCGCCGAGGTCAGTGCGAGGCTTTGGGGCGGAGATAGAGCAGGACCCGAGCCATGGCGGAAGCGACCAGCTCCCCATCTTCTTCGATGGCTCGGTGAAGGTTGCGGACGCCCTCGTCGGAGTCGAGCGCCGTCGCCCCCAGCTCGGCCAGCGCGCGGGTGCGGATGCTGGCGTTGTCGGCATGGTCGAGGGCGCTGCGCCAGGCCGCGCGAGCCTCATCGTGTTCGTCAACCGACCAGTAGGCCCGACCCAACGCGAAGTGGAGCCGCGCCAGGGTGGGGAAGCGCTCGAGTGCACCCTGGGCGACGGCGATCTTGGCTCTGGGCATGCGAGGGCCGTCTTCGATCTCCCGTACGATGTTGAGGATGTCGGGCTCGAGCGCTCCACCTGCAATCGCGGACACGAGCGCTCGGTCTTCTTCGACCCGGTGCCAGCCCGGTGCCAGTTCGTGCACGCGCTCGTAGGCGGTGAGCGCCTGGTCGAACTCACCGAGCTCCGCCAACGCGAGACCGCGGAGATACGGAGGATCCGGCGCCCAGGGATCGATCTCGGCGGCGGCTTCGAACATCGAGACCGCCTCGGTGAGCCGGCCGTGGGTCGCGAATTCGCGTCCAGATTCGAGGCGGTCGCCGCAGCCGCCCAGCGTGACGCGATTGCGTTCGAACGCGAAGCGAAGTCCGCCCAACAGCGAATCTGTGTCGTCCTCGAGGGGAGAGAGCAGGTCGAGTTCGTCGAGCTCAACCGGTCCGCTGTCATCGGGCGGCAGAACCACCACCCGAAGCGCGGGCTCCCCGTTTTCGATGATGCGGGCTCGGGTCCGCATGCGACGCGCACGGGAGGCATCCGTGGCCTCGATGCGATCCGCCAGTGCTCGGGCGAGTGTCGCTGCGTCTTGCGGTTCGCCAAGGTACCGGCGAATCTCGTGGAGGTTGGTCAGGTAGGCAATGGTGCCTTCTTCGTCCTCGACCTCTCGGCACATGCCCAACGCCCGCGAAGTGGGGTCGGAGGCGCGCTCGACCAGGCCGGCGTTGAAATATGCGCCGCCGAGCATGCCGAGCGTGACGGGCAAGTATTCGTCGACCCAGCTACCCCGCACGCCTTCGGTCTCGTCGACGATGCCTTGCAGCATGGTGGCCGCTTCGCGGTGCTTGCCTTCGTCCAGGAGCGATTGTGCGGACTCGAGGCCGTCGTGCCAGCGCTCGAGGGGACCGGTTTCCGCATCCGTGCGGTCGCGACCCATGAGGTGTTCGAGCAGGTCAGGACGACCGAGTGTGTTGGCGAACACCCGTGCGATGCCCAGCAACCCGGCAACGTACTGGTCGAGCGTGCTGCGATCCTCTCGCCACGCCGGCGGGACGGTTTTCCATGCGCGAAACTCCCGCTCGATGTGGCCCCGGTGTTCGAGGCAGAGCTGCTGCAGCGCGTCATCGTCCCCTTGTTGAACGAGGGCGATGAGGCGATCGAGCAGGTCTTCGCTAGGGGTGGACGTGTCGTTCACGGAGTGCATCCCAGTGGCTCGTAGACATACCACTCGAACGCCAAGGAATTGCTGCCGCCGGCCGGGGTGACGGCGTTGTAGATCCGGATCCGGCTCGTGGTGATCGGTGGGTTGAAGCTGAACTCCAGGTCCCCGGTTTCTCCGGCGAATGTGGACGCCGTGACCCAGCTCGCGCCCGTCCAATACTGCACGTTGCCGCCGGCGAGGCCTCTGGATGCAGCCTGACATCCACCCGCCGCGAGTCCGTCGATGAACATCGAGCCGATCAGTTGCTGGCTTCCCCAATCCAGCTGCAAGAACGCACCCGAGGGGGCCGAGCTGTTGGTGATCCATCCGAAACAATTGAGGCAGCTCGCTGGGCAGGAGTCCTCACCGTTGCCGTCGTTCCAAGCGGAGGGCCCATAGGCTCCCGCGCCCCCGCCTGAGCTGCTCGCCGTCGCGCTCGTTGCCAAGTTGGTGCAGGTGCAATCGGTGTCGGCGACAGAGCAGCCAACCGGGCAACAACCGTCGCCGCTGGTGCAGGCGTCGATGACCTCGATCGAGCACGCCCCGGTCGACGGTTCGCAGGTGTCGAGCGTGCACGCCTCGCCGTCGCTGCAGGTGATCGGCGTCCCGTTGAAGCAGTCCAACAGGGGATCACACAACTCGCTGCCGTTGCAGAGGTTGGCGTCGTCGCACGCAGCGTCGCTGGGCATGTTCGAGCACGCCCCCGTTGCGGGGTCGCACGCGTCCATCGTGCACCCAACCCCGTCGTCGCAATCGAGCGGGGTGTTGTCGCACTCGCTGTTGATGCAGTTGTCCTCGGTGCACGGGTCGGCGTCGTCGCAGTCGTCCGCCAAGATGCAAGCCACTGGCGGACCCGTCGTCTCCCCGCCGGTCGCGGAACTCGGATCGGAAGGGTCGGTCGGACTCGTTGGATTCGTTGGATCGGTGGTGGGGGCGTCCGTCGTCTCCCCGACGGACGCGGCCGTCGTGCCCGAGCCTTCCGCCGAGCCGCCGTCCGTCCCGGCAGCGGTTGTCTGCGAGTCTGGCAGTCCGTTGGTGAGATTGATCGCACCGGACGTGTCGCTCTCTCCACCGGCACAGCCGGCAAGCAGGATCCCGCCCAAAACTGCTCCAACCGCGGCCTTTCGGCTCCCGCTCCCGTGCTGCATCAAAGGACGTCAAGTTTACTATAGAGGTACAGACCCCGCCCCGCCGAACGCGCCGCGGGGACACCTGTCCCTCGACGAAGTTGTAACTGGTTGTGTTTGATAGGTTTTTTAGGGGGTGAGCACGCCGCGGATCCGGGGTGGCGTTCGCGGCGGAAGCGTTCGAACCCCACCATGCTCAGTTCGTGAGGCGGGACCGAACCTCGCCTGCGAACAGCGCTTGATCCCGGGGCCGTTCTGTCTATACTCGGCCGCCCCTCGCACGTGTGCGAGGCCTTCGCATTTTGGCGTACCCGACTGCTTGCAGTCACTGCTCTTGTCGGAGCGCCACTCGAGAACGAACCAAGGACTCGGCATCCATGCCCACCATTCAGCAACTCGTCCGCAAGGGACGCGAGCGTCAAATCTCCAAGAAGACCGCTCCCGCCCTCAAGGCATGCCCACAAAAACGCGGCGTCTGTGTCCGCGTCTACACGAGCACCCCGAAGAAGCCGAACTCGGCCCTTCGCAAGGTCGCCCGTGTTCGCCTCACCAACGGAATGGAAGTGACCAGCTACATTCCCGGTGAAGGTCACAACCTGCAAGAGCACTCCATGGTGCTCATTCGCGGCGGTCGTGTGAAAGACCTGCCCGGTGTTCGCTACCACGTCATCCGTGGAACGCTCGACACCACGGGCGTCTCCGGTCGTCGCCAGCGTCGCTCCAAGTACGGGACCAAGCGTCCTAAGTAGGCCGCAGCCTCACTTCAGCCTACTTTTAAGGAAGACTACGAATGTCCCGCAAAACGGTCAATCGCAAGCCTCGTCCTCTCCTGGAGATCCGATACACGGATCACCCCGCGGACGTGAACCGGCAGATCAACAGCTTCATCAACGGCATCATGCTCGACGGCAAGAAGAGCACCGCCGAGAAGATCGTCTTTGGCGCTTTCGAGATCATCTCGGAAAAAACCAAGGACGACCCCGTCAAGGTCTTTGAGAAAGCCGTCGCCAACACGCGCCCGCGTCTCGAAGTTCGCGCTCGTCGTGTCGGTGGTTCCAACTACCAGGTGCCCGTCGAAGTCCGCCCCGAGCGGAGCCAGACGCTCGCCTACCGTTGGCTCATCAACGCCTCGCGGGCTCGCCCCGAGAAGACGATGAGCGAGAAGCTCGCCAACGAGATGCTCGACGCAGCTCAAAGCCGCGGCACCGCGGTCAAGAAGCGCGAAGACATCCACAAGATGGCCGAGTCCAACAAGGCATTCGCGCACTACCGCTGGTAACAGCAACTCGTTCTCGAACTTGCGAAGGAAAGCGGCGACCCTCTCCACCCGGAGAGGCCGCCGCTTTTTCCGTGGTTGGGCGCGCATGCACGGCTCGAAAACGCGCGGTGAGATCCAGGGCCGTGGCGCCGCGTTTGACCAGCTGCGCCTTCTCCGCCGTCCTCGCCATCGCTGCTTCTCGAGGCGCAAGGCCGTCTCCGGCCCCGGATCCGGTGGGGAGGGGGCCCGCACAAAAACGGTGTTGCTGTTGGCACTGAACTGTCTATACTCGCGGCCCTTGCACCGATGTAGGTGCAAGATCCACTTCGGAGTCGACTCGTTGCTCTAACGCCGTTCTCAACACTCTTGCCAACGCCCTGCACGGCGCCGTGAACTCCTGCTGTTTCAGTCTCTGATTCAGCGTTCCGGCGACCACCCAACGTGCTCCGGCCGCGGCCGCGACAGACCCGCTCTGTCCACCCGGGCCCTCGAACGCCACACCCCCTCCGCCGCAAGGTTGGAGCTGGATGGCGGACCGAAGCGGCCCACTCGGCGCATCCGTCCTCTCGCCTCCGCTTCCTCCCGTACCCCGTCCCCCCGTCATGGTCGACAACAACACCATCGCCGCAACCCGCGACATCGGCATCATGGCCCATGTCGACGCCGGCAAGACGACCACGACGGAGCGCATCCTCTTCTATACCGGCCGCTCGCATCGCATCGGCGAAGTGGACGATGGCGCCGCGACGATGGACTACATGGTCCAGGAGCAGGAGCGGGGGATCACCATTCAGTCGGCAGCCACGACCTGCCACTGGGAGGACCACCGGATCAACATCATCGATACGCCCGGACACGTCGACTTCACGGTCGAGGTCGAACGGGCGCTTCGCGTTTTGGACGGCGCGGTCGCGGTGTTCGATGCCGCTGCCGGTGTCGAGTCCCAGTCGGAGACGGTCTGGCGTCAGGCGAGCCGATACGGCGT
>CAJXVA010000511.1 GCA_913061055.1 uncultured Pseudomonadota bacterium | reverse complement strand
TCGTGGGCTCGGAGATGTGTATAAGAGACAGGTGCTCGAGGTACGTCCGCGCCAAGATGAACGTGCCGCGACTCTTCGACATCTTCTCGCCGTTGACGGTCAACCAGCCATGCACCTGCACCTTGGATGGCGTGGTGTAGCCCGCGGCATTGAGCATGGCGGGCCAGAACAGACTGTGGAAGTAGACGATGTCCTTGCCGATGACGTGCACGATCTCGACGTCGTCACGGCTCTTGCCCCCCCAATAGTCGTCCGCGTCGACGCCGTTGTCGTCGCACCATTTTTGGGTCGCGCCGATGTAGCCGATGGGCGCATCGAACCAGACGTAGAAGTACTTGCCGGGATTGCCGGGAATCTCCCAACCGAAGTAGGGCGCATCGCGGGAGATGTCCCAATCGCGGAGCCCACCATCGACCCACTCCATCACGTAGTTGCGCTGCGACGACTGCAGCGGCGTCCCCCCGTCGACTCCGCCGGTCGCGATCCACTCGCGCAGGAAGTCCGCGTGGCGAGCCAAGTCGACGAAGAGGTGTTCGCTCGCCTTCATCACCGGCGTCGTCCCGCACACGGAGCAGTGGGGCTCGCCGAGGTCGGTGGGGTTGTAGGTGCTTCCGCAGACCTCACAGTTGTCGCCGTACTGCTCGGTGCTCTTGCACTTCGGGCAGATGCCTTTGACGAAGCGGTCCGGAAGGAACATCTCGTCGTTGGGACAGTAGAGCTGGTCGATGCTCCGCCGCTCGATGTTCCCGTTCTTTTCGAGCGCCTCGAAGATCTTGTAGACGTGTTTCTTCGACTCCTCGGTGTGCGTGCTGTGAAACACGTCGAAGCCGATTTGAAAGTCGGTGAAGTCCGTGCGGTGCTCGTCGTAGGCGCGCGCGATGACCTCTTCGGGCGTGATGCCCTCCTGACGGGCGCGCACCTGGATCGGCGTGCCGTGGGTGTCGTCGGCCCACATGAACCTGCAGTCGTCTCCGGCGAGCTTGCGAGCACGCACGTAGACGTCGGTCTGCACGAACTCGAGCATGTGCCCGAGGTGGATCGATCCGTTGGCGTACGGCAGGGCGGCGGTGACGAGAACGCGCTTGGCCATGTTCGCGGCATAGCACGACGCCGCCCCCGGGTTCGAGCTTCGCGAATCCGCTAGTGGGGAGGTCGCACACGCGCAGAGATCCGGCGCCGGGCGTCGGCATAGGCCTGCCGCGTGGTCTCGCTGGCGTCGATCAGCGAGATGGCCCTCGTGGCGACCTCTGCGGCGTCCTTCGCTCCGAAGTCGAGCAGCGCCTCGGCCAAGACCGTGTAGCAATGCGCCGGGTCGATCCCTTCACTCATGGACTCGGAGAGCGCGCACGCCTGCCGCATCTCCCCCAGCGCCAGCGCGACGAGGTCGGCGTCTTGGGGCGCGGCCCGTGCCTGTGCAACCCGAACCTCGGCCGACATGCTCACCGCCTTGTAGAACTCGATCGGGAGTTCGCTCTCCTTACCGCGGACGATTCGGACCCCCTCGTCGGCCCACTTTCGGGCTTCGACGAAGCGCTCCAGCTTGGCGTAGGTGTGCGCGAGGTTGGTCGTCGGGTAGACGTTGTCGGGGTGGTCGGGCCCGTTGCGGGCGACCTGAATACGGTACGCCTCTTCGCCCTGCGTCGCGGCTTCGTCGTGACGCTCCATCAGGGTGTAGGCGGCCGAGAGGTTGTTGCGGGCAATGCCCACCCGGTAGTCGTCGGCCCCGAAGGCATTCGTCCACACATCGACCGCAGCTTGGAGATTCTCGAGCGCGCGGTCGTACTGGGTCAGCTGCGCATAGGCACGCCCCAGATTCGAGAAGGCCATCCCGAGATCGGGGTACTGCGGGCCCTTGGTGGCGCTCCAAATCTCCACCGCCCGGACCAACGCCTCGACCGACTCCTCATAACGACCAAGTTCAGACAGACCCGAGCCCAGGTTGTTGTAGGACCGAGCGACGGTGGCATTCATCGTGCCGTAGGTCTGGATCTGGTGCTCCAACAACGCCCGGACCTCCGCGTTCGCTTCGTCGCCACGTCGCAGCGCTCGAAGCACCGCGGCCCGGTTGTTGCGACTGCTCCAGGTCATCGGATGCTTGGGCCCCTGCAGCCGAGCCCGGATCGCGATGGAGCGTTCGATGAGTTCCAATGCCCGGGCATAGTCACCGAGCCCGTACGCATAGTTTCCCTCGGCCTTGTCGACCACCGCCGCGAAGACGGGGTCCGCCCCGGGGGTCTCGGCGGCCTCCCGAGCCCGCTGTAGCCACGCGGTGGCTTGCTCGGGTCTGCGACGTTCGTTTCCCTCGATGCTGACCAACAGGGAGGCCGCTTGGACCTGCTCTTTGATCGCGCCGGCCTTATGCGCGATCGCGTAGGTGTCCTTGGCTTCGTCCACGGCCGCCGCGAAGGCGCGTTGTTCGAACAAGGCGACCGCCCGAAATCGATGCAGCCGGGCGCGCTGGGTATCGGTGAGGCCGCGTGTGTTGGCCAGCAGCGCGGTCGCAGAAGCATACGCCTCGTCGTCCGCACCGGTGCGCTCCAGCGCGAGCAGCCGGCCGAACTCCTTCGTCAGGTCGGTCTCCTGCGGGTCTGCATCCCCCACCTGGCGATCACACGCGCCGAGGTCTGGTAGACGACTGACTGCCGTGGGCGCGGCCGATGCACGCTCGGGGTCACCGGCTTCGAACAACGACAACAAGCTGTCGAGTTCCGAGCGCGCCTCGGCGTAACAAGCCGTGCGGAGGTCGGGAGCCTCGGCAGTACACGACGCCGTCGCGCCGCTGACCCATCGCTGCATGTACGCATCGATCCGCGGCAGCAACCGCTGGGCCGTATCCGCCGCTCGAGCTCCCCCAGCAGAGGTCAATCCCGCCTCAACCGCCTCGGCCCGACTCGCCGACCACACCGCATCCGCTTCGGAGGCCACCCGTTGGGGGCACGGTGTCGGGGACCCCGCATCACGCCCCGAGAACCACACCGCCGCGGTCGCCCCCACCACCACCACAGCCGCGAGGGCGGGCCAACGAGGTGACCGCTCCGCGTCGAGCATCGCGCGGCGAAACGCCTCGACGTTGGTGAAAGGATCCAGAAGGCGGGGATCGACCGCTCGCCGCAACAACGCCTCCCGTCGCGTGTTTCGCCAGCGCGTCGTTGCGCGCAGCCACAGCCGCGCGAGCGCCCGCAGGTCGTCGGCCGGCGTGGCACTGCTGCCCCTGAACTCGATCAACACCGCCCTTCCGTCGGACCGGACCCGAGCCGCGGTTCCATCGAGGGCACCGTGGACGACGCCGGCTTGGTGGGCCGCGTGCAGGCCCTTGGCCAGCGTGTCGAACGTCTCGCCAACCTCGGCCCGCGAGGGCCCGTTGCCCAGCCAGGCGCGGAGGCTTCGCGAAGGCGCCAAGTGCTCGATCGCGACGTAGACGGAACGAGCGTCTTCGGGCCCGAGCGTCCCCGCATCGTGAACGACGACGACCGCCGGATGGCGCACCTGGCTGGCAGCCTGGGCGCCCGCCAAGGCTCGCTCCGGATCGTTTTGAGGCCCGTAGATCCGAAGCAGAACACGTCGGTCGAGACGCGTGTCGTGAGCCTCGACCGAGACGCCAACATGCGAGGGCAGCGTACGCTCGACGCGGTATCGCGGGAGCGCATCCAGGCTCGCCGAAAGACGAGCGCTCAGGCCCGTCGCGGGCGCGGTACGCAACGTCATCCCTGCTCGTGGTCAGGTGAGGTGATCCGCGATCACAGCGCAGGCAGCGTCTGGCGTCGGTGGGACGTCGCAGACTCGGCAGCGCGATGTGTCTCGTTCATGTCGGTCGGGCCCGCGATCTGCTCGAGGTGCGCGACCAACGAGTTCGCGATGCCAACCCGGCGTTCCATGGCTCCAAGCATGTCCTCGACCTGCTCGGCCAAGCCCATGACGAGCTCGGGCAGCTGCTCGATGGCGCGATAGCGCAGCCGACGAGGAGCCTCGAGCAACGTGATGAGGTCTCCGGGGATCTGCCCGGCTGCTGCCGACCGCGACTCCAGGACCTTCACCGTCTTGAGTGCCAGCCGGTACCCGCCCTTGAGCTTGAGGTACGCGAGGTACGAGATCTCGATGACCCGCTTGCCGCTCGCGTCGTACGTCGTGTGCTCGGAGAGCGGACGGGGATGGACGTAGTCGAGGCCGATCATCAGACGGCCCAAGAGGCTGTCGATGGCGGCGATGCTTCGGTTGAGTTGGTCAGACCCGTCGTTGAGGCGACGGGCAGAGTTGCCCAGACGATAGAGTTCTTCGTTGATGGTCACGTGGCTCCTTCTCGCCCCGTCAAGGGCGTGTGCCGCCCCCTTTCCAGGGAGCCGCGATTGCAAGGCAGCAGCGACGTCGTTCCCGGCGCCGGTACCCCTCCCCTTCAAACTACGGGCGTGACCCGCGACACGCAACAGTGAAACCCGATGCACACAAAAACCGACCCTCGAGCGGCTCGAGGGTCGGCCAGAAGCGCGTTATCGCGCCAAGAGACTTACTCCCACTTGATGCCCTGCGCGAGCGGCAGGGCGTCACTTCCGTTGATCGTGCAGGTCTGTCGACGCATGTACGACTTCCAAGCGTCGCTGCCGGCCTCTCGACCACCGCCGGTTTCCTTCTCGCCGCCGAACGCCCCACCGATCTCGGCACCGGACGTGCCGAGGTTGACGTTGGCGATCCCGCAGTCGCTTCCGTCCGGGCTGTAGAAGCGCTCCACCGCCCGGACGCTGTCGGTGAAGATCGCGCTGGAGAGTCCCTGCTCGACCGAGTTCTGCGAGGCGATGGCTTCGTCGAGCCCGCCGTCGGGGAAGGCTTGCACGTAGAGGATCGGCGCGAAGGTTTCCTCTGCCATCAGCGGGAACGGCTGACCGTCGGGCACGCGCACCAACGTGGGCTGCACGAAGTTTCCATCGCCCTCCAGCGCTTTGCCACCGGCCCGAACGTCGCCGCCGGCGGCAGCTGCCCGCTCGACCGCTGAGGTGAACGCCGCCACGGCCTGCTCGTCGATCAGCGGACCGATGAGGTTGGCCGAGTCGCGCGGGTCACCGATGCGCTCGCTGAGCTGACGGTAGGCCGGCTCGAGCTTGCCCATCAGCGCGTCGGCGACGGCGGCCTCGACGAACACCCGGCGCGTCGACGTGCAGCGCTGACCGGCCGTGCCGGCCGCACCGAACGCGATCGCATGCGCAGCCAGATCGAGGTTGGCGGTCTTGTCCACGATGATCGCGTTGTTGCCTCCGAGCTCCAGCAGACACCGAGCCAACCGTGAGGCCACTCGGGGGTAGACCTTGCGGCCCATGGCGCACGAACCGGTCGCGCTCACCAGGGGAATTCGGGCATCGTCGACGAGGGCTTCGGCAACCTTGACGTCACGCTCGAGGACGAGCTGCATCGCGTCGCCGTGACCGGCTTTCTCGAGCACCGGCTTGAGCAACTCGTGCACGGCGATGCCGCACAGCGCCGCTTTTGGGCTGGGCTTCCACACGACCGAATCGCCACACACGAACGCGATCGCGGCGTTCCAGGACCACACAGCCACCGGGAAGTTGAAGGCGCTGATGCACAGCACGACGCCCAGGGGCTGCCACAACTCCATCATGCGGTGGCCGTCGCGCTCCGACATGAGCGTCCGCCCGCCGAGTGTTCGCGACAGACCGGTTGCGAAGTCGCAGATGTCGATCATCTCCTGGACCTCGCCGCGAGCCTCCTCGATGCCTTTACCAACCTCGGCACAGACGAGCTTCGAGAGCCCCTCTTTGTGCGTGCGGAGCATCTCCCCCATCTGGCGGACCAACTCCCCGCGCTTGGGGCCGGGCATGTTGCGCAGCTTCTTGAAGGCGGCCTGGGCTTTGTCGACCATCGCCAACGCGGCGTCCTCATCGTGCGTGGCCAGCCGGGCCAGCGTCTGCCCGTTGCTTGGATCCTTGATGACGAGTCCGCCCTCGCCGACGTCGGCCGGAGGGGTCAGACCAAGCTCGGCGAAGATGTTCTGAATCTCGGTGCTTGCCACGCGCGCACCTTAGCCCGCCGCGCTCAGGGTCGAACGCCGGCGCGCGGTGAGCCAAGGCACGGGTCCGCTGCCGTGCCTCGCCACGCCCGAAGGAAGAGCGTGGCGAGGACGACATGCAAGATGCTGTTGGGGAGGAACGATGCGAGGCCCTCGAACGCGCCCGTTGCGCAGGCCCACGGGTCGAGCGGAAGCAGGGCGAGCTGGAACGCGGCGTTGGCGAGCAGGACCCGCCGCAGGATGCCCGAGGAGGGAAGCCCCGACAGCGCGAGGTTGAGCCCCGCGACGCCGAGCAGCGCGACGCCCACCGTCCGGGTCATCGCGACCGCGGCCGGATCGAGTGTCCCCACGCCCTTGCCTTCGAGCAGCAGCGCGGGAAAGAGCAACGCAAAGCCGCCGATGCACAGCGCGAGGGCTGCGGTGAAGATGAGAAGTCGCCGGGTCGACATGGTTGCAAAGCTAGGCACGGACGCCGCCCGCGGCGATTCCCTTTCACGTCATCGGAGTGCAGAGGCCACCGGCGTGGCGGGCGAGGCCGGCGTCCACTACGATCGGCGCGTGGTCGATGCTGCGCCCAGCCCGTTCGGTCAGCGACTGCGGCAGTGGAGGACGCTCCGCCGCCTGAGCCAGCTGCAGCTCGCGCTGCAGACCGAGATTTCGCAGCGGCACATCTCCTTTCTGGAGAACGGCCGGGCCCGGCCACGCGCGGACACGGTGCAACGTCTCGGCATGGCCTTGGACGTCCCGCTACGGGACCAAAACGCCTTGCTGCGCCTCGCGGGCCTGCCGGCGGTGTTCGAAGAACCCCCGCTGGGTTCGGGCACGACCGGTCCATTCGCCGCCGCGTTGGAGCGAACGCTTCATGCCCACGACCCCTACCCCGGCCTTGTGGTCAACGGTTGGTGGGACATCGTCCGGCTCAACGACGCAGGGCGGCGGCTGCTCGGAGACGTCGTGGGCCAGAACCTCGCGCGGTCCCTGGTCGATGGAGGTCCGGTGCGCAAGCGCATCGTCAACTGGGATGCGGTCGCGACCGCTGTCGCCGGACGACTCCGCCGCGATGCCCGGCAGGCGCCCTTCGATGCGCGACTGCAGGAACTCAGTGCGCACGCGGACGCAACGTTGGGTGTCGGTACGCCCACCTCGCACGCCATCTGCCCCACGTTCGAAATGGGTGAGGATACCGTCCGGACGTTCTCGCTCGGTGGGGAGCTGACCGCTGCCCACGACATCACCGTCCAGGAGCTGCGGGTCGAGT
>CAJXVA010000510.1 GCA_913061055.1 uncultured Pseudomonadota bacterium | reverse complement strand
CGTCGGCAGCGTCAGATGTGTATAAGAGACAGACTCTGGCTCGGGGTCAAGCTCGACCCGGAACGTGAAGTGCGGGGACAGCAGCACGGCGGTCATCGCCAGCTTCAGCCCGTCCTCCCAGCTCTCGCCGTCATCCTGCGCGGCGCCCACGAAACTCACCAGCGAGGCGAGTTCATCGTCGGTGAGGGGGCGTCGCCACGCGCGCTCACCAAAGCGTCGGACGGTAGCATCGGTGCAACCGGCTTCGGCCTCGGCACACTGCACCAGCTGGTCGAACACTCCGCCCTCGCCCGCGGGGGGCAAGACATCGACGTAGTCGACCAACAGGTTGGTGTCGATGCCCATGTCTGGGTCGTAGGTGTCGTTGGTGAACTCGACCGTGACCGTGTGGGTCCCGGCGTCGAGGGTGACCTCGACTTCGTGGTCCTCAGCGGCGGCAGCGGTTCCGGTGACCTCGAACGACCCCTGCTCCAAGCCATCGACGCTGACCACCATGTTCGGGGACGGTCCAGGGCCATCTTGGCCGGCCGCGCGCACGACGACGATGTAGTCACCATCAGCCTCGGCGTTGACGGGAACTTCGATGGTGCCGTTGGTCGACAGGTTCCAGAAGCCGCCGCAGCACTCGGCGCCGACGTCGCTGCCGATGCTCTCGACCTCGATGCGCTCGGCCTCGCCGCTGGGAGCTGCGAACGCTGCATCGAGGACCTGGCCGGCGGCCCGCTCGTAGAGCTCGACCAGCAAGGGCGACGTGTTGAGCGCGTCCGCGATGTTGTCGAAACCGAACGAGTGATCGTCGGCGGGGAAGACGTCGGCGGGAGAGATGTCGAGTCCGTAGAACAGGTCTCGGATCGTGTTGTTGTATTCGGCTCGGTTGAGGCGGTGCAGCGTCACCCGGCCCGGGTCCGCGTCGGCATCCTCGCCGCCAGAGTCATCGCTCCCGCCGCCCGAGCCTTCGCTCTCTTCGCCCGACGCGCTGGAGTCTGTACCCGCCGTCGAGTCGGCCCCGGTCGCAGCCGCGTCCGCCGTGACTCCCGAGTAGCAACCGCCCAGCGCAAGGCTCCCCGCAACAATGATCCAACGCATCCTCATCAACATCCCCACCAACAGGGTCACAAAGGTGACACCAAGGGACAATTGGGTTCTTTGTGGGCGGAGTGACGCTCCGTGCAGCCGAACCCTTGCAAGCTGCGGATTCGGGCTCCGAGCACCCCCTAATTTCGCTCCGTGGCGCGATCGTCTCGCGATTCCGCCCACGCAAAAGCCCTCCCCCGCGCGAGCGAGAGAGGGCTTGAGGGTGGAGTCGGACCGACCGAAGCCGGAGCGAGTCCGACGGGCTTACATGCCCATGCCGCCCATGCCGCCCATGTCGGGAGCGCCGCCCGCAGCTGCGGGTGCGTCCTTCTTGGGAGCCTCGGCGATCATCGCCTCGGTGGTGAGCATCATTCCGGAGATGGATGCCGCGTGCTCGAGAGCGATGCGGACGACCTTGGTGGGGTCGATGACGCCGTCGGCGACCATGTCGACGAACTGACCGGTGCGGGCGTTGTAGCCGTAGGTCTGCTTGCCTTTGCGGACGTCGTTGACGACCACGCTGGGCTCGCCGCCGGCGTTGAGGACGATCTGGCGAAGCGGCTCTTCGAGCGCGCGGGACACCAGACGGACGCCGAACTGCTGCTCTTCGGTCTCGGCTTCGAACTTGTCGAGGACCTTCTGCGAGCGGACGAGTGCAACACCGCCGCCAGGGACGATGCCTTCTTCGACGGCAGCGCGCGTTGCGTGGAGGGCATCCTCGACGCGAGCCTTCTTCTCTTTCATCTCGACTTCGGTGGCTGCACCGACCTTGATGACTGCAACGCCGCCGACGAGCTTGGCGAGGCGCTCCTGGAGCTTCTCGCGGTCGTAGTCCGAGGAGGTCTCCTCGATCTGCGCCCGAATCTGCTTCACGCGGCCGGTGATCTCGGCCTTCTTGCCGCCACCGTCGACGATGGTGGTGTTGTCCTTGTCGATCGTGACCTGCTTGGCGGTGCCAAGGTCCTTGATGGACAGGTTCTCGAGCTTCTCGCCGAGGTCCTCGGTCATGGCCTTGCCACCGGTGAGGATGGCGATGTCCTTGAGCATCTCCTTGCGACGGTCGCCGAAGCCAGGAGCTTTGACGGCTGCAACCTGAAGGGTGCCGCGGAGCTTGTTGACCACGAGGGTGGCCAGCGCTTCGCCGTCGACGTCCTCAGCGATGATGATGAGGGGACGACCCTGCTTGGCGACCTGCTCGAGGATGGGAAGGAGGTCCTTCATGTTGGAGATCTTCTTCTCGTGGAGGAGAATGAAGGGCTCCGACATGGACACTTCCATGCGCTCTTGGTCGGTGACGAAGTAGGGGCTGAGGTAGCCCCGGTCGAACTGCATGCCCTCGACGACGTCGAGCTCGGTTGCAGCGGACTTGTTCTCTTCGACGGTGATGACGCCTTCTTTGCCGACCTTGCTCATCGCCTCAGCGATGAGGCCGCCGATCTCGGAGTCGCCGTTGGCGGAGATGGTGCCGACCTGAGCGATCTCTTCCTCGCCCTTGGTGCTCTTGGAGAGCTTCTTGACGGCGTCGATGACCGTCGCGACGGCTTGGTCGATGCCACGCTTGATCTCCATCGGGTCGTGCCCGGCGGTGACCATTTTCAGGCCTTCGCGGTACAGCGCCTGTGCGAGCACCGTGGCGGTGGTGGTTCCGTCGCCGGCGATGTCGGAGGTCTTCGAAGCGACCTCTTTGACCATCTGTGCGCCCATGTTCTCGAACTTGTCCTCAAGCTCGATCTCTTTGGCGACGGTGACACCGTCTTTGGTGACGGTGGGGGAGCCCCAGGACTTGTCGATCACGACGTTACGACCGCGGGGGCCGAGGGTGACCTTCACTGCGTCGGCGAGGGTGTTGACGCCGCGAAGGATTGCCTTGCGCGCGGATTCATCGAAACGAACTTCTTTGGCTGCCATTGTCTTGTCTTTCTGAAAAAGTCGGCTGTGTGTCGGATGGAGGCTCGACGCGGGGTCTACTCGAGAACCGCGAGGACCTCTTCTTCGCGGAGAACGATGTGCTCTTCGCCTTCGAGCTTGAGCTCGGTGCCGGCGTACTTGCCGAACAGAATCTCGTCGCCGGCCTTCACGTCAGGAGCGATGCGATTGCCGTCCTTGTCGCGCTTGCCTTCGCCGACGGCGACGACCTTGCCGCGTGCGGGCTTCTCTTTGGCGGAGTCGGGAATGAACAGGCCACCGGAGGTCTTGGTTTCCTCGGCGACGCGCTTGATGACGAGACGATCGTGAAGGGGACGGATTTTCATCGGATTTCGCTCTAGAATTTTTTGGGGTTCGTTGAGGGAGTGTTTCGGGCGGAAAAGCATGCGTTGACGCACATGTGCGCAGCGCGTGAACCGCCGAAATGACTCAAGAATCTCAGGCGACTAGCAGTCGAGGTGGTCGAGTGCTAGCGGCCGGGAGCATAAGCCGCGACCTAGGGTGGTCAACCGCCTGAAATGAAAAAAATGGGGCTCAGACCTGGTCGCAAGCCGTGAGCACTCCCACAGTTAAAGGGAACCGACTGAAAGGCCGCCCCTGATGACCCACGACTTTGCCAACCAGCACACCACGCTGGAGTCCTTCTTCTTCGAGGAGATCGAGCGTGCACAGTCCGAGCGCCCGCGCCGGCTGTCCACCGATGTAGAGGCTTACATCGTCGGTCTCCTGGCCCGCTACGCCACCCGCACCCACGCCGCCGGCCGCACATCCCGGGCGCTGGCGCTCGACTATCTCGAGGCTCGCGACCAGCAGGGCAGCCGCCGAGCCAAGGCATTGCGGCGGGTGGGCGATCGCGCACTGTACATCTCTGGGGTCGTGCCACGGAGCATGACCCGGAGCCCGGTCGGGGTCCGCTACGTCAAAGGGATCGGCACCGCGGCCTACCGCGCCGTCACCGATGCACCCACCGGCGGCCACCTCGACGTGCTTCGCCGGATTGCCGCCAACTTCGACGAGGTCGCCGATGTCATTGGCGATGTCGCCAACCCGTCCGGGGGCTCCGCCGCGAACGATGGTGGACTGCTGGAGATCTACGAGCGCTGGCGGCTCGAAGGCGATGATGCAGACCTCCGCCGGTTGGTCGCCGCAGGTGTGCTCATCGATCCCGACCGGTCGGACGTCGTTCAGTGAACTGCGGCGCCCCAGCCGATCACAAACTCCGCGCGCTCTTCGACGGCATCGAGGCGCTCTATCAAACCCGGTCGGGCTTGGACCCCGCCGACGTCATTCAACGCGTCGCCGCCGGGCCCCGAGAGACGCTGCTGCTGCGCGAGGACGACGATGCGCTTCGGGTGGCGCTGGTCTTCGGCGAGCAGACCCTTCACCTCCTGGAACGGCGCTCGCTTGACGAGTCGCTCAGCGATGCAGGGCTGGGCGAATCCCTTCCGATCCTCGAAGGCCTCAGCCACTTGGCCTACGTGGCCGAGGCGGCGCGCTGCGAACGACCCGTCAGTGGGCTCGAACTCGAGACCCAGGCCGAGGTGGACAAGCTCGCGCTGGTGCTCCTGCACCGGTGGCCAACGAGCGCCTCCACGTTCGAGCAGCTCGTCGAGCGTCTGTACGTTCGCTTCGAGCTGCTCCCGGGGCCGGCCGAACTCCAAGCCCGATACCTCGCCGCGAACCGCATCGCGCTCCGGTTCGCTCAGGCGTTGCGCGAATCGGTTCGAACGCAGCGAATCTCGGAGCTCCGCGCGACCCTGCGCAACTTCTGGGCCCGCGACATGGATGGCAAGCGCGCGCTGGCGGCATGAGGTGGACAGGCACGAGCCTCATCCCAGCCCCTCCCGCACCCGCGCAACCCAATTCTCGAAACCGTCCGTCGTCGAGGTGACCAGCCCGGCGTCCTCCCCAAGTTCGGCGATGGTGGTGTCGAGTCGTTGTCGAGCTCGCCGGAGCTGGGTCCGGACGGTCGCGTCCGGTCGGCCGAGGACCTCACCGATCTCCCGGCTCGACAACCCCTCCCAGTAGAAGAGCTCCAGAGCGATCTGGTCGTCGAGCGGCATGTGCCGAAGCGCGCGAAGCAGCAGCACCTGCTGCCGGCGTCCCTCGATGGAGGACGGGAGCGACGGGTCCGCACGAGATCCCAGATCGAAGACCGAGTCCGTCGAGGCGTCGACCACCGTTGGACCGCGGTAGCGCGTCCGCAGCTCCATCAACAGGGTGTTGCGCGCGATGGCGAACAGGTACGTCCGAAAAGACGCCTCGGCCCGAAAGCGCGGCAGCGACTCCACGCACGCGACGAAGGTGCGCTGGACGATGTCGTCCACTTCGCCCTCGAGCTTGTTGCGGAAGAACCCGTAGACCGAGCCAACGTGGCGCTTGACCAGAACCTGTCCCGCAGACGCGTCGCCACCGGACCAAGCCTCGAGCAGCTCGTGATCGCTGGGCGCCACGCTCGAAGTATACGTCAGGGCTCAGGGCGCCGCGTGGTCGGCCAACCATCCCTGGGCCTCGCGGGTGTCGGCCTTTGCCTGCACCGCGTCGGCGTCTAGACCCTCGAGTGCCTGCTCGAATGCCCGCCGGGCGGCGGACGGCCGGTTGGCCGAGTCCTCGATCCAGCCCAGCTCGAGACGTGCCTCCCGCGTGAGGTCTTCACCCAACGCCGGGGTCTCGAGAACCGTGCGCACGAGGGTGCGTGCCGCCGAGAGCTGGCCGGCCTGCCGCCGCGCCTGGGCCAGTGCGAGCGAGGTCCGCAACGCCCGCGGGGCCGCGGGGCCCAAACCGCGCCGACGAATGGCGACCGTGCGCTCGTACAGCCCGGCCGCTGCCTCCGCATCTCCAGCCAGCGCCCGCGAGCTCGCCCACCCACTGAGGGCATCGGCGTACGACAGATGCTCAGACCCGACGAGGGGCTCGAGCATCATGGTCGCCTCCGCGAACGCAGCGTCTGCCTCGTCGAATCGCTCGAGCCCCGTCAACGCCCGACCTCGGTTGGCCACCGCCTCCGCGACCGAGACGTGTGGGCCGCCCCGTGCGGCGCGAAACATCGCGGCGACCGTGGTGTAGTCGGCGAGCGCCTGGGCGTAGCGTCCCTGCGAGAACGCGATACTCGCGATCGAGTTCAGCGTGCTCGCGACCTTGGCGTGCTCGGCCCCGTACGCCAGCTTGCGACCCGCCAGCGCGGCGTCGAGCACCGGACCCGCCTCCTCGAGACGGCCGTCGGCGACCATGATGCTGCCGAGGTTGTGCCTTGCATCCGCGACCGCGGGATGCCGCTCGCCAAACGCTTGTCTGTTCGCGTCGATCACTCGCTCAAACGCCGCAATCGCTGCATCGAAGTTGCCTTGGGCGTAGGCGACCTTGCCCAAGTCCATCGAGATCGATGCGCGCATCCGCTGGCCGCTGGGGAGATTCTCGACCAGCGAAAGGCCTCGCTGCAAATGCGGAGTCGCGGAGACGGGGTTCCCGGCCGCAATTTCGACCTGGCCGCGGCGCTGTTCGACCAACGCCCGGCGCAACGGGGGATCCCCAAGTCTACGAACCGCAGCATCGGCTCGTTCGACATAGAACCGCGCCCGTTCGGCGTCGATCCGCTGCACGCCAGCCGAACGCGTCAGCTCGGTCCACACGGTTGCCGCGAGTTCATCGTACGAGGAACTCTCGGCTGCGTTCGCGGCGTCGAGGTAGGCTCGAGATGCCTCGTCGGTGTGGCCAAGCTGGAAGTGCGCCCGGGCCATCGTCAGACCGATCTCCGCGTCGAGAGCGAGGTTCACACCCAGGGGTACAGCCGCCCGAGCCTTGACCGCCAGCGGCAGCGCAGACTCGTACTGGCCCCGCGCGAGTTCGACTTGGGCCAGGTTTCGCTGTCGGCGGGCCGTCTCGACCTCGGGGGTCGCCTTGGTCCCGAATGCCGCATCCACGAAGGCACGCCGGGCACACCGCGTCGGGGCCGGAATGCGGTCGAGCGTGGTGAGAACCCGCGTCACGCCACGCCCGCTGCTCTCGTCGAACTCCGAGAGCAACGCATCGAACTCGTCGAGGCTGACCGAGAGGCAGGTCTGGGTCGCGAGGAGTCCCGCCGCGGAGACGGCTTGGTCCTGGCCCGATCGGCACGCGAGCAGGGCTTGCTCTGCCCACTGCTCCACCCAGGCGTCCGCCCGATCGGTCACCCGGCGAGCGACCGCAGGCGTGTAGTCCGGGGCGACGGCCGACATGCGCTCGCGCAGTGCGTCGGCCCGAGCTGGCGTCCAGACCCGCTCGGCGGGGGCCGCCGCCGAAGCACACGGATCC
>CAJXVA010000509.1 GCA_913061055.1 uncultured Pseudomonadota bacterium | reverse complement strand
GAGCTGCACAGCCTCCCGGACGCCCTCGGGTTCGGTATGACCCAGGACGGCGGCGCGTTCCAGTGCGTCGAGCAACGTTCCTTCGTCGCCGGTGCTCCGGGCGACGCGTTCGTACAGGACGACGAGTTCGCGAGGCGTGTTGTCGGATGCGGTGGCCCGCGCGAGGATGCGGCAGGCTCGCTCCGGCCGCGGGGTCATTTCCAGGGCGTCTTCGAGGGCGCGTTGACCGTCGTCGCTGTCCCCAGCGGCCAGGTGAACTTCGGCCATGCGATACAACGCGTCCGCACGGGTTTCGGTCGCGTCTTCGCCCAGCTCAGCCAGCTTCTCGAGGTAGATCATCTGGGTGGCGGTATCGCCTTGGGCGCTCGCGATGCGGGCGGCCGCGCGCCAGACGTCCACTTCGCGAACACCGAGTTCTTCAGCCCGCTGCAGGAGCTCTGAGGCCTTCGTGGCGTCGCCTCGGTCCACTTGGCAGGCCTCGGCGAACCGCAAGAGCAGTTCGCAGCGCACGTAGGCGTCGGTGGTCCGTCGTGCCTTGTCGAGGAGGTGCTCGACCACGCCGACGTACGCTTCGGCGTCGCCGGTGGCCACGGCGAGGGCCCGGGCTTTCTCGTGGTTGTCCGGATTGCCGGGCGCAGCACGCAGTGCTTGAAGCCGCGATTCGAGGGCCGCCTCGGGGTCGCCCAGATGGTCTGCCTGTAGGTCGGCGAGCTCACCGAGGACGGCGGCACGGGCTCTGGGGGTGTCGGCGGCGCTCAGTCGCGCCTGGATGACACGGCCAAGGAGTTCGTGCTCTCCCTGATCTCGGAGTCGGGCTGCGAGATGTGGCCCCTCGGAGGGGCGCTCGGCCAGCGCCTCCATGGCCGACTCGATGAGCTCGTGCGCCTGGTCCTCGTCACCGCGGTCGCGGGCGATACGGCTGAGTTCGTGCAACACCTCGGCGGCTCCGATGCGTCCATCACCCGCCGTGCGGGGACCCACGTCCCCCCCGTCTTCGTGCGGAGCCCGGCGGCGGGCCTGGAGCAGGAGGCTACGGTAGGCCCGCTCGGCCCGGTCGTGTTGGCCCGTGTCCCGGGCGGACTCAGCGAGCGTCTGTAGGATCGCCGGATTGTTGGCGTCCATGCCCGACGCCAGCTCGAGCTGGTCCGTCGCCGTCGACGTGTCTCCTTGCGCTTGAGCGACGCGAGCGAGCTCCAGGTGCGCGGCGGCCCGCTGCGGCGATCGTCGACGGCCGAATGCGGTGACCAACGTCTCGAGCATCGTCCGCGCGAGGTCGAGGTTTCCGGCGGCGCGAAGGCTCGCGGCGAGGCGCGCCTGGAGGTCGCGGTCGTCTTGGTGTTGCGCATGCGCGCGCTCCAAGATGGAGACCGCCTCGGCTGGGGTGCCCAGACGCTCGTGATACAGGTCCGAGGCTTCCCGCGCGTAGGCGAGCAGCGTGTCGGGATCCGCGACGTGCTCGGATGCGACGGTCAGCGCTCGCGCCAGTGGCTCCCACTGCTCGCGCTCGCGGTACAGCTTGATCAGCAGCTTGCGGACCTCGGCGTGGTCGGGTGCTTGATCGAACGCGGCCTGGAGAGTCCGAGACGCTTCTGCTTCCGCGCCAGCGGCGATCTCAGCTCGGGCGAGCCGCAGCATGATGGCGACGAGGCCCGCCTCGTCCGTGTGCTCGATTCGGCTGCGCAATACCGCAGCGGCTTCCGCGGGGCGCTCGCGCTGCAGATGAAGTCGAGCGAGCTGGTCCAGCGCCTCGACGGTGGGGGAGAGCTCGACGACATGTCCCAGAGCATCGATGGCTCGCTCGGCGTCCGAGAACGACTTCTGGACGAGAACCGCCAGGTCATTCCACAGTTTTGCGGCGTTCTCGGGCTGTTCGAGCCCTTCCAGGGTGCGGGCCTGAGACTCGAGGACCTGGGCGAGCGACTCGGCCTGGCCTCGCTGCAGCAGTACTTCGGTGAGCGCTGCGATGGTCTCGGGGTGGCCCGGCGCCTCCGCCAGGTTCTCCTGCAGGCTCTGCTCGCGACCACTCTTGGCTTCGACGTCGCCGACCAGCTTCGAGAGCTGCAATCGCAGCTCGAGCTTTCGCGTGGAATCGGTCGTCAGGTCGAGTTCTCGCTGCCGCAGCTGCAGCAGCGCGAGCGTGCGCCCTTGGGATTCGCACAGCTCCGCCAGCTCGCGAACCAGGCCTAACTCTTCGCGGGTGTCGAGCACCCGGAACAGCAGCTCGATGGCTTGCTCATGGTCCTGACGTTCACGGCACAGACGAGCGGCGCGCAGCCGGAGGTCGGCCACAGCATCCGCCGACAGCGGCATCTGCGTCGCGGCGACGAGAACCTTGATCGCATCCTCGTCACGACCCGCGTCCGCGTCGAGTGCGACGAGGGCTTCGAGCGCCCAGGTGAGCACGTCCTCGGGGTCGCGCTCTCCCAATACGGGTTCGGCGGCGGCGAGCAGCCGGGCGGCTTTGCGATACAGCCGCGAGAGCAACTGGCGGCGGAAGTCCGGGTTGGATTCGGCGGCGAGTGCGATCTCGGCCGCTTCGGAGAGCGGGTCGAGGTCGCGGTCCGAGAGCGCGTCGATCTCTAGGAGCGTCCCGCACAACGGGGGCTCGTCGCCCTGGGAAGCCTCGGGGACCTTCCGCTGCAGGTCGGCCAGGAATTCGAGGGTGGGGCGGTGCCCGGCGGCGAAGCCTAGCGCGTTGCGAGCCGATGTCTCCGCGGCAGAGAGGTCGTCGCGGTTGTCCAAGTGCCATCGGCCGACCTGTGCGTACAGGTCGCGGGCCACGGCGGTGGGGAGTCCCGAGACGTCAGCGAGCGCTTCGTCGAGGGCAGCGAGCAGGGGTGTCCATCCGTCGGTGACGTCGGCAGCTTGGGCGAGTGCGACCAGGACGTCCTCATCGAGCAGCTCGCGGGCACGGCAGATGTCCATCGCGGCTTTGGCCGCAGCGGCCCAGTTCCCGGCCCGAGCGCTGGCTTCGATCAGTGCGCGCTGGATCGGCAGGTCGTCGGGCTGGCGCTCGGCCGCTCGACCCAAGGCATCGACCGCTCCGCTTGCGTCGGAGAGGTGGTTTTGCCGGACTGCAGCCTCGCGTCGGAACAAGGCGGCGGCGCGAGCATTCGATTGCGCCATGCTGCCGGCTTCTTCGAGGGCGGTCGCGGCTCGGTTCCAGTCCTCGCTGAGCTCGGCCAGTCGCATGACCTCGGCCTCGAGGGCGACGGCGTCCGGGTCGGCGGTCAGCGCCCGGCCGACCGCATCCAGCGCAGCACGGGCATCGCCGGACTGCTGCTCGTGCAGGCGTGCTGCCTCGCGCAGGACGTCGACCGCCGCGAAACGGTCGCGGGCCTCGGTGACGCGAGTGTCGACGAGCTCGAGCAGGGGCGCCCATTGCTCCGTCTCGCGGAAGGCGGACGCGAGTGACTCTGCGGCCGTCCCTGCGACGGTCGCGTCCTCGAGCAGGGCTTTCTGCCCGCCCAGTGCTGTGGCGTCGTGCGGCTCCACCGACAACGCCTGGGCGTAGAACTGAGCGGCGTCGGCCGGCAGGCTCAAGTGCAGACGGTGGAGCTCTCCCAGTCGTGAAAGCAGCTTGGCGGCGCCGAGCCGCCGGGTGGCGGCAGCATCGTCGAGGATCTCGGAGAGTTCCTCGAAGCGCATCGCCGTGGCCATCAGCCCATCGAGCGCACCGACGGTCTCGGCTTCGTCCCCGAACTCTTCGCGCACTTGCAGCCACGTGTCGATCGAGGTGCCGATGTTGTCGAGCTGGGTCTCTTGGACCCGAGCGAGCCGGATCAGGTCGGCGCGGCGCTGCTGATGAACCGAGGTCGAGGTCGCCCGTTGGGCGAGCGCGTCGCACAGAGGCTCCCACCGTTGTCGCTTCTCGAGCAGGCCGATCGTGGCGTCGAGGGCCTCCGCGTCCGCGGCGTCTGCTTGGCGCCGAGAGTCGTAGGCCGCGAGCGCGCGGTCGGGCTGGTCGAGCTCGTCGGCGAGGCGGCCGACTTCACCGAGGACGGCGCGGCGAACGACCGGAGCGGTCTCCAAGGTGGCGAGACGCTCCAGCACGTCGATGCGTGCAGCCGTGTCTCCCGAGGCGGCGAGAAGCTCATTGAGCTGGTGCGCGGCGCTGAGCGCGAGCGTGGGGTCTGCATCGTCGAGCTTGGCAACCTCGCCAAACAGCGCGATGGCTCGCGGTGCGTCGTCGCATCTCGTCTTCGCGATCGAAGCGGCTTCGATGTAGAGCGCGGATCCCTGGGTCGGTTCGGCCTGGGTCGCGGCGCCGACGAGGGCGTCGATGTGCGCCGGGTGCAGCTCGGAGCGAAGCGCAAGCTCGCGCAGCTGTCGGCGGGCGTCGGCATCGGAGGGCTCTTCGGCGAGCAGCTGAGCGTAGTGCTCCAGCGCGTCCGCGTCCCGCCCCAGGATCGCCAGGCGCGAGCCAGCCTCGCGGCGCAGCGCGATGCGCTGGGGTCCGGTCGCGAAGCTCAAGGCGATCAGCAGCGCCTCGACCAGGTCCTTGGGGCGGCTGGCAACCTTGTAGTTCGTGCGCAGCAGCGCCAGCGCTTCGAGCCGAGCCGTGTCGGAGAAATCCTCTCCACGCAGGAGCTTCTCGAGTTCGGCACACGCCTCGGGGTGACCGGGCGATTCTTCGACCAGCGTGCGCAGCTCTTCGAGCGCGGGTCCGGCGGCTTCGAGGTGGCCCAGGGAGATCTGGGCGATTCGCAGCCGGGCCTTCCGGGCGTCGGGGGCGGGGAGTTCGGGCAGGCGGTTCTGCCAGAGCTCGACGAGGTCTTCCCACCGGTTCTGCCGCTCGAGCAGTCGCTCGATGTTGAGGGCGAGCTTGAGGTTGCCGGGGTCGAGCTCGAGCTGAAGCTGGAGGTAGTCGACCGCACGGCCCGGGCGCTTGGCGAAGTCCTTGGCGGTGCTTGCGGCGTCGTGCAGCAGACGCGCGCGGGCCTTGGGCTCGCGGGTGTGCTGAAGGGCGTGGTCATACTGGTCGAGAACGTCGTCCCAGCGCTCGGCATTGGTGAGGACGACGAGCAGTCGATCGAAGGCCCAGTCGGCGGTGGGGTCCTTGTCGAGAACCGGACGCAGGACCCCCAACATTTCGTCAGGGCTGTCGCCAAACCACTCATCGTGAAAGCGAGCGGCCCGCTCGGCGAGCGTCTTCCAGATGTCGTGGGGAACGTCCGCGCCGAGAACTTCACGGTACGCAGCACCGACCTCGTCTGGCCGATCCAGACTGTCGGCCAGAGATTCCAGATGGTCCCACGCCTCCAGATCCTGAGGTGTTTCCCCGACCGCCTCCAGGGCGGCGGCAAAGGACTGCCCCGTTGGCGCGTCCGTGGACGTTCTTGTTTCGTTCTCCCCTCGAACTCCAGCCACGTCTATGCGTCCTCTCCTCTCGGTGTCATGAGAGGACGCGAACTATATCAGTGGGCTGCGCTCGGTAGGGGCGTCACGGTGACCTCATCCCGTTACGCTCGTCATCCAGGCCGCGATGTGACCCGCGACGGAGTCGAGGACTTCCTCCGAGGTCTGGCCGCTCCGCTTCGGGACGGCCAGCGAGTGGTCCCCACCATCGACGATGTGCAGCGTGGCCAGGTCTGACAACCCGTCCAGCACCGGCTGCAGCAGGTCCAAGGTCGCCAACCGATCACGTGTCCCCTGGACAAACAGCATCGGTACGGAGACGTCGGACAAGTGGGTCGCGCGCTCGTCGGACGGTTTGCCGGCCGGATGCAGCGGAAAACCGAGGAAGACCAGCCCCTCGACGTCGGGTAGGCTGGTGTCCGCCATCGCGCGGGACGTCATCCGGCCGCCCATCGACTTGCCGCCCGCAAAGACCGGGAGACCCCGGGCTCGGCGAACCGCTTCGGCTGCGGCCGCGGTGAGCGTGGCCCGCAGGATCTTCTCGCCGTCCGGAGGCCGCCGGGACTCGCCCTGCATGTACGGGAACATGAAGCGCAAGGTGGCGACGCCGTGCCCCGCCAGCGCGTCGGCCATCGCCACCATGAACGCATGCTCCATCCCGGCCCCGGCACCGTGGGCCAACACGTAGACCGCCTTGGCGCCTCGGGGACGCTGCCACAGGGCGTTGACGTCGGGTCGGTCGGGGTGGCCGGGGAAGGTCAGGGCCTGGGGCGCCGTGGGCATCCGGGTCACGATTGCAGCAAACGAGCGAGCGCGTCGAGGGCGGCTGGCAGGTCAGGTCGCTCTCGGAGCACGGCGGCGAAGGGGTCCTCGCCCAGGCGCTGCATCCGGTCGCGAGCGTTGCGGATGTTGTAGTCGGTGGGGTCCAGCCCGGGGCCCAACTCGTGCCACTGCAGCGGCATCGACACGGTGGCACCGGGGCGCGGGCGAAGGCACAGCGGCGAGACGAGGAGGCGGCCGTGCCCGTTCTGAAGGGCGTCGATGTAGACGCGGCCACCACGAGCCCGCAGCGATCGCTGCACGGTCGCGATGTCGGGCAGCGCGGCGACGGTGACCTGAGCGAGCAGTCTCGCCAGGAGCCGGCACTGCTCGTAGGTACACTGCCGGCCCAGCGGCACGAGAATGTGGAGACCCGTGGCCCCGCTGGTCTTGAGCACGTGGGGCAGTCCGAGCTGCTCGCACAATCCACGCAGGTGCTCGGCGATGCGGATGACGTCGGAGAACGCCGCGTCTTTGGGGTCGAGGTCGAGGATCGCCCAGTCCGGGTGTTGGAGCGAGGCCAGCCGTGACCCCCACACGTGCAGGGGAATGGTTCCCAGGTTCGCGACGTACAGCAGTGCGTCCAAGTCGTCGCATACGAAGTAGTGAATCTCCCGCTGGGCGTGCTCGCTCCACATCATGCGGGTGCGGATCCAGTCCGGGACGTGGGCCGGAGCGTTCTTCTGGAAGAACGACTTGCCGTCGATGCCGTCGGGGTACCGGGTCAGCACCAGCGGGCGGTCACGCAGGTACGGAAGCAGCCAGGGGGCGATGTCCCGGTAGAACTCGAACAGGTCGCGCTTGGTGTAGCCGCACCCGGGCCAGAACACCTTGTCGGGGTTGGTCAGTGCGACGTTGCGCGGGGCAGAGGAGAGCGCACCGACGGGGGCGGGGGGAGCCTCGGGCTCGAGCTCCAAGGATGGCTCGCCTCCGGGGATGGTGCACGCTTGCGGCAGCTTGTCCTCGCGAAGGCGCACGAACACGGGGTGCCGGAGGTTTCCGCCTTCGGTCACGTGTTTGTAGCGAACCTCCACCACCAGCCGCGGCGCGACCCAGGTGGCGTTCTTGGGGAGGTCTTCGCCGACGAGCGCCGGCGCGTCGCAGGTGTTCTCGGCGAGTTCCTTTGCCAGCGTGCGCAAGGT
>CAJXVA010000508.1 GCA_913061055.1 uncultured Pseudomonadota bacterium | reverse complement strand
GTTGGTTGGAGAAGGTGCGGGGGCTGGTGGGGGAGACGTGATGCGGGGACCACGGCCCAGGATCGGAGGCAGGCGCAAGGCGACCAGCGGCCATCGACATGACGAGCTTGAATGGGCGCGAGGCCTCGTGCTAGCGTCCGCTGTTGCTGCGAGCGAGAACTGGAGCTCTCAAGGCGTCTGCCTCTCGGCCTCGCTCGCCGCGGAGAGAGTCCGTCAGCATCGAGCCTGGCGGAGCCAACTGGGCGACTCACCGACCTCGCCATCTCTTGATGGCCGGGTAGCCGCCGTTTCGGAGATGCACAAGCTGAACGAAATCTCCCTTGGGGAGCGGCGGCGGAGGCTTGGCTTCCGGGATGGTGCGAAAGGGACTCACTCGAGCCGCACGCTGATGCTTGGCGAGTTGGAGCTCCTGCTCAGCGAAGCTCGACCGGAGATGTCGATCGCCGACTACCGGAAACTTGTCGTTGACGAAAATGTCCTCGGGAAGCCGACTTACACGACGCGGGAGCACACGGTCCGCAAGCTCAAGGCGTTGTACGGTCTGGAACCGGAGATTCCCATCTTCCGCACCCTGGTGCGGCTGTGGCCGCTAGACCACGACAGCCATCCACTGCTCGCTCTGCTCGCTGGGTATGCACGCGACCCCCTGCTTCGGCTGCTTGCCTCGCCAGTCTTGGACGCCCCGGTCGGGAGCGTCGTCTCGGCGCCCGCCCTCATCGCGGAGGCCGAGCGTGTTGTGCCGGGACGCTTCAGCGAGACCAACCTTCGTGCAATCGCGAGTCGCGTGCTTTCCACCTTCCTGCAGTCCGGTCACCTGGATGGCCGCAGTGAGAAGCGCCGTGTGCGAGTTTCTGCAACTACAGTTGCGGCTTCATATGCCTTCTTTCTCGCATATCTTGAAGGTTTTCGGGCCCAGAGAATCTTCACTTCGGTGTGGCCCGCTCTGCTCGATCTGCGGGATGATCGTTTACCCGAGGTCGCCTTCGACGCTGCACGTCGCGGTTTGATGGACTATCGCCAGGTAGGAAACGTCATCGAGCTTCGGTTCCCGAACTGGCTTTCGACGAAAGAAGAGCAGTTGACTCGTGACCAGTAGACTTGAACGGTTGGCGCAGCGATACGAGCAGTTTTGTTCGTTGCCTTGGGAGCATTCTCTTGCCGGAGCCCAGCGGATCTGGTTTGCCGTCTACGACAAGAACGACGAACGGCGCCTTCGAAGCCGAGTGGGCGAGTTCGAGCTCAGCACGAGGCGAGCCGGGCACGGTTGGCGTGAGGTGGACCTTACTGAGGCTTTTGGACGCTGGATGGGGGCGCTTGAGTATCGGGATGCCTTCTTCGAGACCCCGGAGGACCTCGAACTCTTGCTTCCTGAGTTTGAGGAGGCTATTGCAAAGCAAATTACGGACGAGCTCAAACATCCCGACACGGACGAAACGACTGTCGTCGCGGTGCAAGGACTCGCCTGTCTCTTCGGGTTCGTCAAAGTTTCGAGCCTGATGAACAAGGTCGCGTCCGCGGTGCGGGGGCGACTCCTAGTGTTCTTCCCGGGTGAACATGAGGACAATAACTATCGTCTCCTCGATGCTCGAGACGGCTGGAACTACATGGCTATTCCTATTACGGCCCACGACGGGGCGGAGGTGTGATGAAGAACCGAGAGATCTACGTCAAAGACCCTGCAGAAAATCGCCTGCTCAACAACGGGGTCGCGAACGTTGCGGACGCGATTTCGTCCGAGGAGCTCCGCACGTTGCGCTTCGAGCTCGACAGTTTTGTTTGCGACGGCGAGTACGCACGGGGACTCGAGCGAATCCTCAGAACATTCCTCGACAATCTCAACGGGGCCGAACAACCCGGTGTGTGGGTAAGCGGGTTCTTCGGTAGCGGTAAATCGCACCTCGTGAAGATGCTCCGCGCACTTTGGGTGGACTTTACATTCCCCGAAGACAAGGCGACGGCCCGTGGTCTCGTCAAGTTGCCGCCGACGATAGCCGAGCTGCTGAAAGAGCTCGAGACTGCGCAGCGTCGCGAGGGTGGTGTTCACGCTGCTTCTGGAACCCTCGGCGCGGGAGTTGGCGACAACGTCAGACTTGCGCTTCTTGCCATCGTGTTCCGGTCCGCCGGGCTTTCCGAGCAGTATCCGCTCGCCCGCTTCGAGTTGTGGCTGAAAGAGCTCGGTTACTTCGAAGCGGTGCGCGGCGCCGTCGAAGCACAGGGAAAGGAGTGGCATAGCGAGCTCCGCAGCCTGTACGCGTCTCCCCTGCTCGCGAAGGCTCTCCTGGACGTCTACCCGGACCTCGCACCAACACCGATGGAGGTGCGCAAGCTGCTTCGTGAGCAATTCCCAAACGTGCAGGACGTCTCTAACCAGCAGATGGTGGACGCCATTCGCGATGCGTTGTCGCGCGACGGCAAGTTTCCGATCACCCTGATCGGTCTCGACGAGGTTCAGCAGTATATCGGCGAAAACCAGTCGCGTACATACTCGATTCAGGAAGTCACGGAGACCTGCTGCAAGAAGTTTGGTGGCAGGCTCGTCTTTGTGGGGACTGGCCAGACCGCGCTCTCGGGCACGCCCAATCTCCAGAAACTCATGGGCCGGTTTCCGGTCGGAATCGAGCTCTCCGACGCCGATGTGGATGTAGTGATCCGACAGGTGATTCTGGCCAAGAGGCCGGGCGCCATCGGGATGATCGAGAAGTCCGTTACGGAGAACCTCGGGGAGATTTCACGCCATCTCAGCGGCACAAAGCTAGAGCACCGCGATGATGATCGCGACGTCCTCACCCCGGACTATCCCATCCTCCCGGTGCGCCGCCGTTTCTGGGAGCGCACGCTCCGGGCTGTCGACCAAGGGGGCACCGCCGGTCAGCTGCGCAACCAGCTGAAGGTCGTCCATGAGGCTGCTCGGACGACCGCAGATGATCCGCTCGGCACTGTGGTGGCCGGTGACTTCATCTTTCACCAGATTGCGCCGAATCTGTTGCAGACAGGAGTGCTGTCGCGCGAGATCTACGACTACATCATCCGCAGCCTTCAGGGTAGTTCGGAAGCCGACGAACTCAAGGCTCGGCTCTGCGGTCTCACGTATCTGATCGGTAAGCTTCCCCGGGAAGCGGGTACCGATCTGGGGGTTCGCGCGACACCGGACTCGCTGGCCGATCTGCTTGTTCAGAATCTCAAGGAGGGCAGTGCGAAGCTGAGAAAGGACATCCCGGCCCTGCTGGACAAGCTCGAGGAAGACGGCAAAGTCATGCGGGTGGGAGACGAGTACCGCCTCCAGACGCAGGAGAGCGGCGCCTGGAACGATGAGTACCGCAGCCAGCTCAGCCGAATCACGGGCAACCCTCAGCGGATCGCGCAGGAACGGGTTGACCTCTTCCGGAAGCAGTGCGCGGAGCGACTCAAGAACCTCCGGCTGACCCAAGGCAATTGCAGGGAGAGTCGCTCCGTCAACGTGCACTTCGGCTCGGAGGCCCCGGCCGACCTGGGCAAGGCGGTCCATGTGTGGTTTCGGGACGGTTGGGAGGAGGAGGATAAGGCGGTTCTCGCTGACGCGCGTGCTGCCGGCAACGAATCGTCAGCCATCTATGTATACCTGCCGCGACGCTCTGCTGACGAGCTGCGAAAAACCCTGGCGAGCCACCGTGCAGCTACTGCGACTCTTCAGGTGCGTGGCGTGCCCGCAACGGCCGAAGGAGAAGAGGCCCGGAGCGCGATGCAAACCACCCAGAGCACGAGCGAGCGTCGACTCGGGGTGCTACTCGACGAAGCATTCTCTGGCGCGCGCGTGCTCCAGGGCGGCGGCCACGAAGTGGTGAGCGAGACTCTCCTCGACGCGGTGAAGGAGGCTGCCGACAACGCTCTTGTTCGGCTTTACCCGAAGTTTGACGAGGCTGACCATGTTGGTTGGTCGAAGGTCATCGACCGTGCTCGCAAAGGCTCGGAGGCAGCGCTTGAAGCGGTGGGCCACCAGGGGCAGGTTGAGAAACACCCAGTTACGTCCGCCCTTCTCAAGTTCGTTGCCGTTGGCAAGAAGGGAGCTGAAGTCCGCAAACAGTTCGAGGGGCACAGGTTCGGATGGCCGCGAGATGCGATTGACGGTGGCATCTACGCACTCGTTGCGACGGGCCATCTGCGCTCCACCGATTCCGCTGGCAAGGTACTCGACGTGAAGTCGCTCGACCGCGCTAAGATTACGCAGACGACTTTCCGAATCGAGTCAACGACCGTTACGGCCGTCCAGCGAATCCAACTGAGGAAAATGTTGACGACGGTGGGGGTCTCTTGCAACGCGGGCGAAGAGCTCTCTGCGCTACCTGAGTTTTTCCGGCGCATGCGCGAACTCGCGGTGACGGCCGGGGGTGACGCTCCCCGGCCCGAGTCGCCTTCGACGCTCGACCTCGAGGAACTCGCTGCGCTTGCCGGCAACGAACAACTCGTCGCCATTCATGCCAAACGGGAGGAGTTTCTCCAATGGGCCAAAGACTGGGCGGGAACTGCGACCGCCATCAAGGGTCGCATTGGACAATGGCAGACTCTCGAAGCTCTTCTGGCGCAAGCGGGCGGGCTTGCCAAGGCCGGGGACGTGCAGGCCCAGGCCGATGCGATCCTTGATGGGCGTCTGCTGCTCGCCGAGCCCGACCCCGTACCGGGTCTCGTTGACCAGCTGACTCAGTTGCTCCGCGACTCCCTTATTACGGCGCATGGCGTCTACCAGACCGAGTTTGACCGAGGCGCAGATCGACTCGCGGCCGACGCTAACTGGGTTCAGCTTACCTCGGACCAACGGCACGAGCTGCGTCTCAAGCAGCAGGTGACAAAGGTGCCCGAAATCAAGGCAGGGACAACTCATGAGGTGCTCACGTCCCTGCGTTCGATGTCCCTGGCGACTTGGGGTGACCGTACTGCGGCACTGCCGACGCGCTTCGACGCGATCCTGCGCGAGGCTGCAGAACTGGTGCTACCAGACCCAGTGTTCGTCAAGGTGAAGGGGGCCACCCTGAGCGACACGGCCGAACTCGATGCATGGATTGAGACGGTGCGTCAGCAGGTGAGGCACGCTCTAGATAAGGCCGGCGGGGCGCCCGTCGTGATCAGCTGACGGAGACAGCATGGCTAGCCTTCCCCCCCCACTCCGCAAAAAGCTAGAGGACGCCGTCAAGGAGGCCCGGGACGTTGCCGAGATGGGTGCGCACGCAGCTCTCAAGCAGCTTGCCGTGCACGCCGCCGAACCGTTCTCTCACCTGAGCCCCGAGGACCGAGAGCTTCGAAATCGACTGCGCGCGAGAGCGCGCCAGCTCGGTGATACTCGGGACCCGCGTAGCGGCACGCATGAAATCGACCACCTTGTCGTCGAGTGCGCCTACGAGCACTGGCACCGCATGCTCTTCGCCCGCTTCCTGGCCGAGAACGGGGTGCTCATCGCAAACAGCGAAGCACTCGGCATCGAGAACACCGCGGTCACTCTTGAGGAGTGTGAGGAACTGGCCGCGGAGGAAGGCGCTGCCAACGGCTGGGAGCTTGCGGGTCGGTATGCCTCGCGGATGCTGCCGCAGATCTTCCGGCCCGACGCGCCCGTTCTCGCGGTGCAGCTGCCGCCCGAGCGCCAGCATAAGCTGGAGCAGATCCTGGCGGAGCTCTCGACCGAGACGTTCAACGCGAGCGACGCGCTCGGCTGGGTCTACCAGTTTTGGCAGGCGAAGAAGAAGAAGAAGGTCAACGACAGCGGCGTGAAGATCGGGGCCGACGAGCTTCCAGCCGTGACGCAGCTGTTCACGGAACCGTATATGGTGGAGTTCCTGCTGCACAACACGTTGGGTGCGTGGTGGGCTGGAAAGGTGTTGGCTGAGCGACCCGATCTGGCTGAAACAGCCGAGAACGAGAATGAGCTGCGAGCAGCATGTGCGCTGCCGGGGTGTTCATGGGCCTACTTGCGCTTTTTGCATGCGGCTGGCGGCTGGCGGCCAGCAGCGGGCGAGTTCGAGTCGTGGCCAAGCGCGGCGGCAGACCTGAGAGTCCTCGACCCTTGCTGTGGGTCTGGTCATTTCGTCGTTGCTGCATTCGAGATTCTTGTCCAGCTTCGAATTGCTCAGGAAGGTCTCGGTCCCGCCGAGGCAAGCGACGCCGTGATTCGCGACAACCTTCACGGGCTGGAGATTGATGAGCGATGCACGCAGCTGGCCGCGTTTGCCCTCGCCTTGGCGGCATGGCAGGTTCCGGGGGCTCGCGGGCATCGGGAACTCCCGAATGTACGCATTGCGTGTTCCGGCTTCGCGCCAAGAGCGAAGCTGAGCGAGTGGCTAGCGCTCGCGGGGGCGGACGACCGCCTCCAGAGCGGCATGGACCGCCTCCACGGGTTGTTCCGGGACGCTCCTATCTTGGGCAGCCTGATCGACCCAACAGCGATTGGGTACGTTGACCGCCAGCTCCAGGCCGGCGTTGCTCGATTTGACGAACTGCGGCCTCTGATGAACGAGGCCTTCCACTGCGAGGGGGAGAACGACACGTCCGAGAGATTGGAGCTTCGGGTTACTGCACTAGGTGTCGCAGCTGCAGCGGAGATTCTCGCATCTGAGTTTCACTTGGCAGCTACGAATGTACCCTACCTTTCGCGTGGTAAGCATGGTCAAGCTCTGATTGACTTCTGTGACCAACACTACGAACGTAGTCGGACCGACCTCGCCACCGTGTTCTTGGAGCGCTGCCTTCGCCTCGTTGCTCCTTCTGGCACCTGTGCCATCGTCGCTCCACAGAACTGGCGCTTCCAAGCATCGTACGAGCGCTTGCGGCGGACATTACTCCGTGAGCGACGCGTCGACATGGTCGGTGTCCTGGGCAAGGGAGCGTTTGAGACGATCTCTGGTGAGGTTGTCAATGTCGGGCTCTTCGTTGTCTCCGCGGGTACCCCCCATCGTGGGCACGAGATTCACTACGTAGATGCATCGGAGCCCACGCTGCCCGCAGAGAAGGCGTTTGCATCTCAGTCCGGCAGAATCGACAGGATCTCGCAGTATTCGCAGTTGGAGAACCCCTCCGCCGCACTCACACTCCATGCACCGTCGACCGTTGCCCTGCTTGAGAGTTTTGCGTCGTCGTGCCAGGGCATCAAGACTGGAGACGACGGAAGGTTCCGAAGGTGCTTCTGGGAACTGGCATCGATCGAAGCTCCATGGCGGCGCTACCAGAGCACCGTTTCTGATCGCTGTCTGTTCGGTGGTCTCGAGTACGTCCTGCGTTGGGATAGTGACGGCGCCCTGCTAGCCCGTAGGCAGGGGGCAGGGGCTCTGTCTCTTATACACATCTGACGCTGCCGACGA
>CAJXVA010000507.1 GCA_913061055.1 uncultured Pseudomonadota bacterium | reverse complement strand
AGCTCGCGCAGCAGCGAAGTCTCCTGCGCGAGGGACGAAGGCCCAGGGGACACGGCGGCCGTGTCGGGCTTCCTGCGCTTGGGCACGGCTGCCCGCAGAGGCGTTGCCAACTCCCCTTCGGGCTCCGGGTCGGGTTCGACGACCCGCGGGAGGGTGTTCGGTTTGGGCGCGGGTTTCGCAGCGGCCGGACGCTGCTTGGACTCCGCGCGGCCTCCCGTCGCCGGACCGTCACTGCGGTATGGGGTCTGGTTGGGGCGGCTCGTCTCGCCCCGGTCCAGCACCGAGGAAGGTCCGACGAACACGATGCCCAAGAGCACCGCGGCAGCCGCGAGCACCAGCGGGATCCACAGCCGCGATCGGCCCCGCGTTTGGTGCCGCGTTTCGGCCTCCACTGCCGTCCATATCGCCTCCACGCGGTCCGGGGCGGGCGTCTCCACGTCGCGAAGCGCCGACGCGTGACCGGCCAGCAAGGGATCGACATCCTCCAGAGGGCGAAGCTCAGGTTCCGCTTTGGACATGCTCACCTCCTTCGGCTTCTCGGTGCCGTGCCACAGCTTCGCCCAGCTTCTGCCGAGCGGCACGCAAACGGGCGTAGCTGGTGTTGAGGTTCACATCCATCGCGGTTGCGACCTCGGGGATCGTCATGCCTTCGATGTCGGAGAGCACGAAGGTCATGCGTTTCCCTTCGTCGAGTTCGTCGAGCGCCGCCTGGAGCACGGCGGCCTTCTCTCGAGTCGCGGCATCCGTCTCAGGGTTCTCGCGAGCCGTTGACGAAGCGACGACCCGCAGTTGTGCCGCAGCCGAAGCCTTGTCCCGGGCCCGCTTGGCGACGCGGCGCGTGATCCCATAGAGCAGCGCGCGAACCGGACCGGAGAAGTCCAACTCGCCGCGCCTGCGGTGAAGCACCACGAAGACCTCCTGGACAGCATCGTCCACGCTCGCGTCGGGCACACCGAGACGTCGCGCGATGCGCCAGACGAAAGCGTGGTGGTCGCGGTAGATCTGCGTGACGTCGGGTCTGACGGCCACCGGTGCTCCTCTCGATGTGCCAATTCGAGCACAGATAGACTCCCACATGCCCCATGCATCGACCGGGATGAATCCGTGACGCACGGGCAAAAAAACTTCGTCGCGAAGTCAGCGCGCTCAGGGAAGTCGCAGCTCAACGCCGACGGAGGCCCGAAATCCAACCGCGGAAGCCTCATGAACAACCTCGTTGCCGTTGGCCCGAAACCGGTAGGGGACCAGTGGAATGACGAGGCCCGGCTGGATGAAGGCCGCGAAGCGACGTCGGGGCGACCAGGAGACGCGTCCGTGCACGAGCGCCGCCGCCCACAGGAGTCGGTCCTCTGCCGGCTCATCGAGGTCCACGCCTTGACCGCGGAGCGAGCCGATCTCGAGCCCGGCGCACAGCGGAAACTCCACGCTCGCGGCCCCGAAGCGTGCGCAGGCGGCTGCGTCGACCTGCGTGAGTCGAATGTCGCCCCCGGTCCCAGCGTTGGATGAGGCGCGGCGGTTGAACCAGTGGTCGAAGCCCAGCTCGAGCCGAACGCGAGGCCACAGCGCGGCAAGATGCGCCCCAACGCCGGGACCGAACGAGGGGAGAGGGCCGAGTTGCCCACCAACCCGAAGCCCAAGCGCGGCGCAGCGAGGCACCCATTCGCCGGAGCCGAGCAGCGAGGGGCCCGGCAGGCACCCCGGCGATGAGGTGGGTTCGGGCTCCGGCTTGGGTTCGGGCTCCGGCTCGGGATCGGGCTCGGGCACTGGCACTGGCTCCGGCTCCGGCTCCGGCTCCGGCTCCGGCTCCGGCTCCGGCTCCGGCTCTCGCTCGGACTCTCGCTCGGGCTCCGGCACGATCTCTGGCTCGGGTTCGGGCTCCGCGAGTGCCCGGGACGTCGCCTCTGGGTCGATCGCGAAGCCCAGGCGCACCGCCGCTGCGTCCAGCACAACCGAGCAGTCGGGGTCGGTCAGCGTCTCCCGGACCGCGGGGTCGTCACCGATCGCGAACTCGAGTTCGAGGGCGTAGCCTTCCGTCTGCGCGACCCGGACGCGAATCCTGACGTCCTCCTCGCCCAGGCTGCGACCGACGTAGCCCTCGACCGCCGACACGAAGGCCTCGCGAGAAGGGCACGTCGCAGGCGCCTCGAATGCGATGGCTCCGTCCGCAGACGGCGTGGCGAGCAGCAGGCCCACCGGAAGGATCGTCGACACGATCACGCAGCTTCTCGTACCACGATCCGTGGGGTCATCGCTGGCACCTGACTGTACCCCGTACCTCCTCGGGTGGATCTCCGACCACCAGGCGCCGCTCTCCGATCTAGCTGCCGCCAAACAGTAGGTTGAGTTCCTCGGTCGACATCTGCTCTCGGGCGTAGCCGAAGGTCCCACGCGACTTGAGTTCCTCCGCGGCCCGTCCCAGAGCCGCCAGTGCCATCCGGGCCAAGCTCCCGCCGACGCTGACCCGTCGAACGCCCAGCTCGGTCAGCTGCGCAAGATCAAGAGAGTCAGGCAGTAGCCCCATGACGAGCGACACAGGTGCATCGATCTCTCGCACCAGGCTTCCGATGGTCGCAGCGTCGGCGACACCGGGGACGAACACACAGTCCGCCCCCGCCTCCCGGTAGCGATTGCAGCGCCGGATGCTCTCTTCCAGCGGGTTGTTGACGCCCGCCAGGAATGCATCCGTCCGTGCGTTGATCACGAACGGAAGCTCGGCAGCATTCGCCGCTTCGCGGGCCGCACGAATTCGATCCGCGGCGACCTCCACGGGAAACAACTCTGTCGTGGCACCGGCGAGATCCTCGAGGTTTCCTCCGACGACGCCGGCATCGATCGCCATGCGGATGGTCTGTGCCACTTCCGACGGCGTGTCGCCGTACCCCGCCTCGAGGTCTGCGCTGACAGGAATATCCACCGCGGTCACGATCTCGGCCACGCGCTCGAGCATCATGGCGCGCGAGAGCTTTCGAGGATCCCCAGCCCTGCAGTAGTCGGGCCGCCCCATGGAGAACGCGATGCCTGCACTCGTCGTGAGAATCGCCGGGAATCCGGCCGCCTCCAACATGCGGGCACTACCCGCATCCCAAGCGTTTGGTGCAAGCAGGCACCGATCGCCGTGGTGGGCCGCCAGGAATGTCCTCGCCTTTTCTTCTTGCGTCGCCATGTCTTCGATGTCGAGACAGTACGGGCTCGAGCGCGAGCGGTCGAATGCACTGCCCAGGCTCGGCGAACCGGAACCGAAGCGTACGGACCCCCTCGCTACGGAGCGTTCTTGACCTCGAACGTCGACCCGTCGGCCTTCTTCACGACTTCCCCTGCACACGTCTCGCACTTGAGGCCGTCGATCGTGCCGCTCGCGGCCTTGTCGATCTTCAACGCGGGGGCGGCGGTGTTGCGAAGGACCAGGTTCTTCACGTCGTTGGCGCTGGCCTTGCCGTAGAAGGCGAGCCCCTTCCATGCGCCGGCCTCGTCACGTTGTCCCTTGAAGGTCACGGGCTTGTCCGCTGTCCCTTGGGCAACGAGCGACCCGGTGTCGTAGTAGCCCACCGTCATGGCAGCGCCGTCTTTGAAGGCGAGGGTGTAGCCCGCGGGAAGCTCGAGTTTGCCACCGGAGACTTGCAGGTTGCCGTCCATCTGGACCTCTGCGCCGGTTTGCAGGGACCACGTCGCGTCTGCAGTCACCCTCCCGCTGTCGACGGCCACGATCGAGCCGGCGTCATACGTGTTGCCTTCTCCGACGCCTCCCATGACAGCCGCGTGCGCGCGAACGGAGTTGGGAGTCTTGGTGAAGGTGTTGCCCGCGAACTTGGTCAGTGTCACTTCAGCGCCGCGCAGCACAGCGCCCGTCGCATTCAGGTTGAACGTGCAGTTTTCCACCGAGAGCCGCGCCGCTCCGTCGGCCTTGAGAACGCCTTCGCGCTCGTCCTTGCCACCGTGGTGGAACTCGACGTTCTCGAACGTGCCCTCTCCCTTGCCCGCGATGACGATGCCTCGCCATGAACCAGCTTCTTCACGATCGGACGACGCAAACACGATCGGCTTGTCCTTGGTTCCGCGCGCCTCGAGGGTGGCTTCGCCGTAGTAGCCGTTGACGATGCGACCGGAGCCCCCGAATTCGAGCCGGGTGCCGGGATCGAGGCTCAGCTTGGCTCGCGCGCCGTCTTCACCGCTGACTTTGATCTCCCCACCGACTTGAATCGCGACGCCCTGCGACATCCAGTGCGCATCGTCCTTGATGCTTCCGCCGGGAACCACAATGCGCGCGGCTTCATCATACGAGTTGCCGATGCCGAGGCCGCCGACAACGTTGGCCGGGAGCCGGATGGCGATCTTGCCCACGTCGGTGAAGCTGTTGTCCGTGAACGCGGCGAAGGATGCTTCGCGACCGGTGACGATGCCCGCCCCCTTGAGGTGCTGAAACGTCGACTTCTCCACGCGAACATCGAGCGCCTCGACCTTGAGCCCACCGTGCTTGTCCTCCCCGGCGTACTCGAGCACCAGGCCGGTCACGCTGGAGCGAGCGGCTTTCGAGTACAGGCGCACGCCCTTCCACACACCGGCCGCCTTGTCGCCCTTGCTCGTCATCGTCACGGGCGCCTCCTTGGTGCCTTGGACGATGAGTTTGCTGGGCTCGTAGTAGCCGACCTGAAGCTCGGCGCCATCGGCAAACTCGAGCGTGGCTCCGGCTTCGAGGGTGAGCGTCGACCCGTTGACCTTGTACGTCGCGGTCACCGGGACCACCCCGCACGCCTTCGTGATCACGAGGTCCCCCTCCTGCGTGCCCTTCAGCTCCTTCGGACACTCCGTCGATGCCGCGGCCTCCGGGGCATCAGGCTCTTTCTCGTCGCCCGCCGCCTCCGGCTTCTTGTCCTCCGCGGGTTTCTCGTCCTTGTCCGCCTTGGCCTCGGTCTTGTCGGACCCACCGGCCTCTTTCTTGGCCGAGTCGTCTTCCTTGGCCGAGTCGCAGGCGACGACGAAGCACAGAGCACACAAAGCGACGCGCGAGTTCATGGACGCAGGGGTACCCCGGCGCAGGGGGGTCCTTCAAGCCTTCGCAGACCGAGCCCGAACGGTACCAACCTTGCGCCGAGGCCCAGGCCTCCGTACAGCCCATGGCAGCCCGCTGTCGAGATCTATACTCGCCACCGGTGACGACCCAATCTCGCACTCTCGTCTGTCTGCTCGCCATGGCCGCGGCCTGTGATCGCACGGAGACCGAGGGCTCGGACCCCCCTGCGCCGGCGGCCGCAAGTCCAGCGCGCACGACCGCCGACGACACGAAGACAGCGGACCCCGCCCCTGCGGCGGCCCCCGTTCCCAGCGCCCACGAATGCCACCACGGCATCGATGCACTGAGTCAACTCGAAGGCAAGACCGAGGCCCAGCTCATCACGCTGTACGGCGAGCCGAACACGAAGAAGACGTTCACGATGGCCGACTGCTGTCACGAGTTCGAGATCGAGCTGTACAACACGTATCCCCCCGGCAAAGGCCACGACGCGGTCGAGATTCACCAGATGACCTGGCGCGACGGCGAAGACCTGCTGACCGTGTGGGCCCACCGTCCGAAATCGGACTGGGTCATCCTCGATACGCTGTGTTACCTCGAAGGCACCGAGTTCTAGCCGGCGGCGACGGTGACCTGTGCTCAGAAACCGGGCCTGTTTGCAGGCGCCGTGTTGCGACTGCCGGTGACCCGTGGGACGCTTTGGCCTGGGCTTGGACATGACCTGCTTTCGATTCCCGAGCCTGGCCGCGATCGCTGTTGTGTTCGCGTCGACGGGGTGTTTCGATCCCAACGACGTCGCCGGGGGCCCCACGGTCCTGGGCACCGCGACCGATACGGACACGTCGGGGACCGTCGCGGCCGAGACGACCGATGACAGCGCGGGCGTGTCGAGTGTATCCCCGACCACCGGATCCGGGAGTGGCAACTCAGTGACGAGCGGGCCAACCGGCGATCCAACGGCCGAGGACAGCTCGAGTGGCAGCACGGGTGGTCAGCCGGCGGTGTGCGATGACGGGATCGTGAGCCCGGGCGAGGTCTGCCTCGGCCCGATCGCGATGCTTCCCAGCCCTGCTGCCGATTTCCTCTTTGGCGCGGACTTCGACGAAGATGGCTTCGTCGACCTGTTGTCCGCCACCGACCAGGACGCCACCTTCCATGTTGGCGACGGCGCAGGTGGTTTCACGGCGCAGCCCAGTTTTGACACCGGCGGATCGATCGGCACCGGTAACGTGGTCGTTGTGGACGTCAATGCCGACGGCGCCCTCGACCTGATCGTCAACGGGAGCTCCTCGACGGTCACGACGTTTGTCGGAAACGGAGACGGCACGTTCAGCCAGGCGGCAGCGGTCGCGTTGGACGACATCACCAACACCGGTGGCATGGCGCCGGCTGACTTCGACGGGGATGGCGTGCTCGACCTGTTCGTGTTGCGCAGCGTCGGGTTCAACTACGCGTTTGGCCAAGGGGCCGGCGACGGTAGTTTTACGTTTTCTGCCGCCGCTTCGATCGAGGGAGCGGGGCCACTGGCGTGGGGCGACTTCGACGGCGACACCCTGCCTGATGTCCTCGTGGGTCAGCCAGGCCGCGATGTGGTCGCCTTCGTACGCGGCGGTGGCGATGGCACGTTCACCGTCTCCGACATCCCGATTGGGTTGGAGGTCGTCGGCGGCCGAGCCGGGACCACGGACCTGAACGACGACGGACTTGCTGATGCGGCCTTCCCAAGGTCGGGCAGCGACGATGTACTGCTGTTCGTCGGCACCGCCGGTGGACCCGCCGCTCCGGTCGAACTCGACGCCGTGGGCGAGCCTCGCTCCGCACTCTTTGCCGACCTCACCAACAATGGGCACGACGATCTCGTGACCTGTGGTCGGGGTGTGCTGGCCTCGATCAGCGTTTGGGCGGCCGACGGCACGACCGTGCTGGGAGAACCGGAGCACTTCAGCGCCACCCCTTGTGTGCAGCTTGCTGTTGGTGACTTCAACGGCGACGGGGCCGGTGATGTCGCCTACCACAGTGGTAGCGTGGACGGACTGCGCGTCATGCTCGCCCAGCCATAGTTGTTCAGCCGCCCTCCATTGACCGACAAGGAACTCGCCATGACTCACCTTAGGATCCCCGCACTCTCGGTTTCTTTGCTTGCGACTGTGGCGCTGCTCGCCCCCGGCTGCTTCAACCCCGACGACACCCCGGCCGATACCGATCCGATGGACAACACCGGCGGCTCCGGATCCGAGGAGGGCACCGCCACGGTGGGCACGACCGGCCCCACCACCACTGTCTCTTATACACATCTCCGAGCCCACGAGACCTC
>CAJXVA010000506.1 GCA_913061055.1 uncultured Pseudomonadota bacterium | reverse complement strand
GGCGCGGTGTCTTGGAACTCGGTACGGATCACCTCGACCCGGGCGCCGGGGCTGACAGTGAATCGGTCGACGATACGGACCTCATCCGCGACGTGAAACGAGCCGACCAGGGCTTCGCCTCGGTTCTGGACGACGAGTTGCTGCGTTCCCGCGACGAGCGAAGGGGAGCCGCTGAGCATCGCGTACTGGTCCTCATCCTCGATGCGGGAAACCCGATCGAAGTGGAGTCGTGCGCCCACTTCGATCACCTGATCCACGTACCGAGTGTTCGGTGAGATCCGCAGCGTGTTCTGCCAACCTTGCGAGACGAAGTCCCTCTGGTTGGTCCCGATGAGTAGGTTCTCTTCCTCGCCGGTCGAGTCGGCCTCACCCCGGAGCACGGCCAGGAGGATCCCGTTCGTGCCCGAGGTGGGGTCCTCGAAGAAACTGTACGGATCGGGTGCCGCGGTGCCGGCGAAGCGGTTGAACTTGGTCCAGGCCCGAGAGAAGTCGTGCCGGTACAGGGTGCTCTGGTACTCGACGATGCCGGTCGCCATGAAGTACGCCGCTTGGGCCTGGGTACGCCACCAGTCCATGCGGTCCAGCGAAGAGGCTCGGTAGCGGCGGTAGGGGCTCTCGTCGAAGTCCTCCTGGGTCAGACCCAGATAGGTCTCATTGGAGACCTCGGTCGAGAGCCCGAACTTGACGTCGAACTGCTGGTAGACGCGCGCCCCCGGGTCGCCATGCAGCCGGGCCTTGAGCATGAACTCGTTTTTGCGGAACCCCGTGTCGCCGCCACCGTCGAGGTCTTTGAATCCGCTCGCACGGACGCGGGCGCCCTCGAAGAGCACGCCGAAGCGCTTCCAGCTCTTGCCGGCGAATCCGTGAAGCTTCCCGTAGCCCCAGGTGCCCGCAGCCACGTCGATGCCCGTCTCGAGCTCTCGGGGGATCTCGCGGGTCTGGAGGTTGATGGCGCCTCCGATGGTGTTCGGACCGAAGCGGACGGCGGCGGGGCCCTTGAAGACCTCGACACCAACGAGCCGCGTGGTCATGGGGAAGTAGTAGGCCGCAGGCGCAGAGTAGGGGGCGGGTCCGAACAGGATTCCGTCCTCCATGAGGGTGACCTTGGAGCTTCGGTTGGGGTCGGCACCGCGCAAGCCGATATTGGGGCGCAACCCGTAGCCATCCTCGCCGCGCACGTACACGCCGGGGACCGAGCGCAACACTCGGTGAATGTCGTCGTGCTCCTCGCGCTCGAGGGTTTCTTCGTCGACGGAGTGTGCGGACCCAACGATCCGAGGCTGCTCTTCCGGCTCGCCGATGATCGAGATCGTCGGCGTGGCGGCATCGAACTCCGAGTCAGGGGCCTGCTCGGGTTCGTCTGGGGAGATGACCGCATCCGGTACCGCGGAGGCGTCCTGAGAGTTCGTCGCGCTGGAGTCGGTCGGATCAGAAGAGGGGGTGGGGTCCGCGGCATCGCCCTCATCCGCGTCCGGATCGAAGTCCGAGAGGTCGACGTCCACGGCATCGTCCTCGGGCGCCGGCTCATGTCGGCCGGCGTGGCTGGTCGACGAGAAAACACCGACGGCGAGAATCGCAAGCACGGCCAGGACCCCGCGAGAGCGCAGAAGTCGGGCATCACGAGGAGTGACCGGATCGAGCATCGCCAGCGTCATGAGGACGCCCTGGTGTTATCAGCGTTCTTGGCTCAGACCGAGTGAAAACGGGTGGTTTCGCGTTGATCCGGGCGCGGTGCCCATGCGATCGCGCACGGGGTCTCCGGGTTGCTCGAGGAGGCTGCGAACGCGGCTGGATTCGGCGGCCTCCGCGACGTATGGCGCCGCCGGCTCCACGCTCGCCCGCTACCTGAACGGATTCGAGAACCGGGGGTCTTCCATGATCACCTCGTCGTTGAGGGTCCCCAGGAAGGCGACGATTGCCTGCTTTTCGGCGTTGCTGAGGCCGAGGTTCTGGGGTTGACCCCCGGGCATCAGTCGGGGGTCCGTGTCGGGGCCGCCTTGCACGCCGTTGTCGTAGTGCTCGACGACCTGCATGAGGTTGTCGAACCGACCATCGTGCATGTACGGACCGGTGAGCGCGATGTTGCGGAGCGAGTGGGATTTGAAACGCCCACCACCGGCGCCCTCGTCGGCAGGGTTCATGTCGAGGCCGTTGTTGATCGCCATGACCGGCTGGAAGATCGCGACGTTTCGCGGTTGGCCGGGCGCCGGGGCACCGGGGGCCTGCGCAGCCACGTGACAGATGGCGCAGTTGCCCTGAGGGCCGAAGAAGAGCTGCTTGCCAAGGTTCTGTTCGTCGCTGAAGTTGTCGAATGGAACCGCGGGATCGCCACTCGCCGCGATGCCTTCGTCATACAGCGACTCTGCGCTCACCATGGCGCGGACGAATTGCGCCAGCGCGAATGAGATGCGCTCGGTCGTGACCTCGGCGTCCCCGAATGCCTGCTCGAATAGAGGGCCGTAGTAGGCTTGGTCCTCGACGACCGTCACCAACCCGTCGAGCGTCATCCCCATCTCGACCGCGTCCTGAATCGGGAGCAGGACTTGGTCCTCCAGCGTGTCGGCCCGCTCGTCCCAGAAGAAGCGGCCGTTGTCGTAGTAGGCCGAGTTCACGATCCCCATCGAGTTGCGGCCCGTATCTCCCCCCTCGAAGCCGACGCTGAGCCGACGGTTGTCGGAGAAACCCTCCTCCTGCTTGTGGCATGACGCGCACGCGACCGTCCCGTTGGCGGAGAGGCCGGTGTCGTAGAACAACACCCGGCCCAAAGTGGCTCCGTTGTCGGTCACTGGGTTGTCGCCGGGGGTGTTGATCAGGTCCTGGACGGCACTGGATTCGAAGTGCTCCGGCAGGTCGGGCTCGGCGTAGTTGTCGGGTGGCCAGGGGAGGTCGAGGACATCGGTGACGTCGTCCGGGTAGCCGCCGCCCTCGCCGGTGCTGGAGTCGTCGGCGCTATCGTCGGTGTCACCACTGCTCCCGGCGCTGTCGTTCGTTGCGGCGCCGCCGCTGCTCTCGGCGTTGGCGGTCGCTGAGCTGTCCTCCGAGGTTGCACCGGCATCGGTCTCGGCCTCGTCGCCCGCGGGTGCGACCTCGCTGAAGCACGCGAGCGAGGGAACCAGAATCAAGAGCATGCTGAGCGTTGTCCGGACCATGGACGAACGTGTTGTGCACGACCCGTGCCACGCGATCTCGTACGGCGCGGACCGATCAGCCTCGGATGGCCCGACTCGGTCCTGCGGAAGCTGCAGCGAACCTATGCGGGAGCTGCAGCAATGACGCGGCGACTTCAAGGAACGACACTCAGACCGGCCTGGCACAGGGAGTGCAAAACCTGATCGGCGGTGAGGGCGGAGTATGATGACGGGCGTGAGTGACCCGCCAGCCCGGCAGACACGAACGGGCACCCAGCGTATGCGGTGGGTGTTCGTGGCGATCTGTGCGGCGCTGAGCATCGTGCTCGCGGGGTCCGTCTTGGCCAACTTTCTGGGCGCGCGGCAGCTCGCAGACACCGTGGTGCGCGGGCAGTCCGCGATGTTGTTCCACCTGCTGCACCGATACGCGCCGCCTGGTCCCCCGCCACCCGACGACGCATCGCTTCGCCGGGCCTTTGACGCTGGACAAGAGCTCGGCCTGACCTACGCCGCGCTCGCCAATCCGCACGGGGCTGTCGTCGAGGTCGGCGAACCCACACGGGGACTCGCCCTCTCAGACGCACCACCGGAGGCCGAGTTTGAGCGGGTCGGGGGGGTCGTGCGTGCCTGGTCGCGACAGCCTCCGGGCCTCCTGGGGGACTTCCCCGAGGGAAAAGGACGGCCGCCGCGCCGCCGTGGTCCGGGCCTGGATGGCCCACCTCCCCGAGACGGGCGGTTCGGGCCGCCTCCAGGGCGACCGATGGGAGAGCGGCCGGGTCCCGGGCGTGGCGCCGCGAACCCCGGACCTCGCTTCGTGATCGAGTTCGTTCCCACACAGGCGCAAGCGATGGCCGACCGCGCTCTGATCGATCTCCTCGTCGGGCTCGGGTCGATCGTCGTGCTCTGGGTGGGCGCACTTGCGTTCTGGAAGCTGTCGCAGCGCGCGTCGGAAGCCGAGTCCGAGCTCACCCGAAAACAGCACCTTGCCGCACTCGGGGAGATGTCAGCGGTGATCGCCCACGAACTCCGAAACCCGCTCGCGTCGCTCAAGGGACATGCCCAACTCCTTCACGAGCAGGCTGGTGAAGCGAAACTCCAGCGCAAGGCCAAGCGGGTCGTGGACGAGGCGGTCCGGTTGCAGGCGCTGACCAACGGGCTCCTCGACTTCGTCCGGTCGGGTCGTGTTCAGCCCGAGACTACGGTGGTGGGGGAGTTGGTCCGAGAGTCCGTCGCGGGCGCCCTCGCGACTGTCGAGACCGACCTCGATGCGGCCCCAAAAACATGGAAACTCGACCGCGCCCGGATGCGGCAGGTCCTCGTGAATCTGCTCGACAATGCGCATCATGCCGCGCCCGAGACTGCGGCCGAGGTGTCTGTGCGTGTTGATGCTGACCAGCTGGTGATCGAGGTCCACGATTGGGGCCCGGGTGTACCCGAGGAAAAACGCGCCCAGATCTTCGAGCCGTTTCACACCGGACGAACCCACGGTACGGGTTTGGGGTTGGCGGTCTGTCAACGCATCGTTCACGAGCACGGCGGCACGATCCGCTGTGATGAGCACCCTCAAGGGGGCGCTTTGTTCACCGTCACGCTCCCATAGACCCCCAGAAGACTGCAGGACCCACCGATGGCATCGATACTCGTTGTGGAAGATGAAGAAGGCGTTCGCGAGTTTCTCGTCGAGTGTCTCGAAGACGACGAACACGACGTTCAGAGCGCCGTGGATGGGCAAGACGGGTTGGAGAAGCTCCGCCGGCGTGGTTTCGATGTGGTGTTGACCGACCTGAAGATGCCGCGCGTCGATGGCATGGAGTTGCTCAGAGTCGTGCGTGCCGAGCAGCCCGAGGTCGAGGTGGTGATGCTGACGGCACACGGCGGGGTCGAGTCGGCGATCGAGGCGACCAAGCTGGGCGTGATGGAGTATCTGGAGAAGCCGGTCGATTCTCCGGCTGCCCTGCGCTTGGTCGTACGCCGGGCGGCCGAGCGTCGGCGGCTGCGGACGCGGGCGGAGGCGAACCGGAGCGATGAACCACCGCCGCTCTCGTTTGGGGCGGCCGCCATGACGCCGGTGATGCACGCGCTGGACAAGGTCGCCCCCACCGAGGCCACCGTACTGCTGTTGGGAGAGAGCGGCACCGGCAAGGAGGTCGCCGCCCGTCGGATTCACGCCAACAGTCGTCGGGGCGACGGCCCGTTCTGTGCGGTCAACTGCGCGGCCCTGTCCGAATCGTTGCTGGAGTCGGAGCTGTTCGGGCACGAGAAGGGCGCGTTCACAGGAGCGACGGCACGACGACGGGGGCGGCTCGAGCTTGCCGCCGGGGGGACGTTCTTTCTCGATGAGGTCGGCGAACTCGCGCCGTCGATGCAGGCGAAGCTACTCCGGGTTCTCCAAGAACGGACGTACGAGCGTGTTGGCGGCATTCAAAGCTTGGTCGCGGACGTGCGCTGGGTTGCCGCGACCAACCGCGACCTCGACCAGATGGTCGCCGAGGGCTCGTTCCGCGAGGACCTCTTCCACCGGCTCAGTGTGTTTCCGGTGAAGCTTCCACCTCTGCGCGACCGACCCGAAGACATCATTCCTTTGGCAGAGTCTCTGCTCTTTCGGGCTACGCAAGGGCTCAAGCGCGCGCCGATGATTCTGCAGGCCTCGGCGCACGCAGGCCTCAAAGCCCATCCTTGGCCGGGCAACGTACGCGAGCTCGCGAACACGTTGGAGCGGGCAGCCATCTTGGCCGACGGCAACACGCTGGGCGCTGACCTGCTCACACTTGCGATGGGGGGGCGCGCGCCGAGCCCCGCGGTCCGTAGCCTTCCCCGGACGTTGGCGGAGATCGAGGCCGAGGCGATTCGTGCAGCGTTGGCCCGCCACGATGGCAACCGGCGGCAGGCCGCGGAAGAACTGTCGATCGGCGAGCGCACGCTCTACGACAAGATCAAGCGGCTCGGGCTTCGTTGAGGGCAGCACCGCACGATCCTCGCTATGCTGAGCTTCATGACGCGTGCGTGGCTCGTTCTGGGATTGCTCACCGCCGGCTGCTCGACCGCATCCTCCGAGTCGTCGGGGACCCTCGCAGATACCGAATCGGCGTCCGGGGCCAGCACATCGGGTGGCTCCGAGGCGTCGGCGAGCACGGGCAGCCCGCCATCGTCGAGCGGTGTGACCTCCGGGCCCGGCGAGGACACATCCGCGGAGCAGACGACGGCGGTCGGTGCCTCGGAGTCCTCGTCGGGGGAGCCCGGCCCGGCGAACCTCACTCCCGGATGTGGGATGCCAATGCCGACCGATGTACTGGACGGCATCATCACCGTTCGCGAACAGGAGCGGACCTACTTGATCGAGGTCCCCCGCGGCTACGACCCCGATACGCCATACCCGATCGTGTTCGGGTTCCATGGTGATGGTGGCGACAGTTCGAACGCCCGCAACGGGTATCGGTTATCCGAGTTCTACGGAGGGCAGGCGATTGTCGTGTACCCCGATGGGTCGGGGGCCGGTGGGTCTCCTGCATGGAGCACGGCGTCGGATGGCGCCGATGTCGAGCTGGTGATGGCGATCGCCCAGGAGGTCGGAGAGCAGATGTGCTTCGACCTCAATCGGGTGCACGCCTTCGGCTACTCGCGCGGTGCTGCGATGTCCCATGCGATGGGCTGTTACCGGGGCGACTTCTTCACCGGCATCGGAGCGTCTTCTGGTTTCGCACCGTCGACTGGGCTTTGCCAGGCGCCGATCGCCGTGTTCATGTCCCACGGAACTGCCGACAACAGCATCCCGTTCAACTCCGGGGTGACGGCCCGTGACGGATGGGCCTCGTACAACGGCTGCTCCGAAGAGACGACGCCGCTGCGTCAGCGGGGATGCGTGCGCTACGAGGGCTGCGATGATGGTGCAGTGGTGCAATGGTGCACGTTTGACGGTGGTCACACCTTCGACAGCGACTATGCCGAGGCGGCGGTCCGAATGTTCCAGAGCCTGTGAACAGTCGGTGTGTACCCTTGAAGCTCGCTGGGTGGGCAATCGCGGCGCTGATGAGCGCCTGCAGCACTCCGTCGCCACCGACCGATTCTGTCGACGTTCGCCGGCCCGCTGAAGCGAAGTCTCCCGTGTCACCGCCGGGCTGGCTCAAGGGGCAGCTCCACCTGCACTCGGATGCCTCGGGCGACAGCGATACGCCGGCTGCGGATGTTGCTGTCTCTTATACACATCTGACGCTGCCGACGA
>CAJXVA010000505.1 GCA_913061055.1 uncultured Pseudomonadota bacterium | reverse complement strand
CCGCGGGGGCGGGGGGGTGGCCGACTTCGTCGCCGGGGATCGGGCGTTTGGCCCGGTGCTCATGTACTTCGTCATGGGCGCGACACTGTTCAGCGCCTACGCCTTGCTCGGCACACCACAGCGCGTGGTCTCCAAGGGCTCCGACGCGTTCTACATCCTCGCGTATGGGGCGGTCGGGTTCGTACCGGTCTACTTCTTCGGAGCTCGAGTTCGAAAGCTCGGCGCGAAGCTGGGCTGCGTGACGCAGGCCGAGCTGGTCGGGGGTCGCTTCGGGTCCCGCTACGTCTGTGGCCTGATGGGCGTAGCCACGGTGCTGGCGTTCATCCCGTACCTGGTGATCCAGCTCAAGGGGGCGGGCATGGTGATGGCCGCCGTCACCGGGTGGGACCCCACGTTCGGAGCCGCGGTCGTCTACGCGGTGGTCATGCTGTACGTCGTCCTCGGTGGTGTCCGAGGCGTGGGGTGGACCAACGTCGTGCAAGGCATCGCGATGCTGATCGTGGTGTGGGGTCTCGGTCTGTGGATCCCACACGTGCTGTACGGCGGCGTGCCGGAGATGTTCGACCGGGTCATCGCAGAGCGGCCGGACACGCTGGTGCTCCCGGGTCCGGGGCCCACCAGCGACGGTCAATACACCGCGGAGATCTTGGTCTCGATCCTGGGCTTCTCGATGTGGCCGCAGGTGTTCATGAAGTGTTTCACCGCGAAGAGTTCCCGGCTCGTCCAGCTCTCCGCGGTGCTCTATCCGACGTTCCTGTTCTTCCTCGTGCCGCTGCTGTTCATCGGCTATGCGGCGGTGCTCGAGGGAGGCCCGGCGGATGACACCGTACTGCTTTGGATGCTCGACAGACCGGCGCTCGGGGGCATCGGACCGGCCGCGTTTGCGTTCGTGGCGTTTGCGATCTTGGCGGCGTCGATGTCGACCGGGGACGCGTTGTTGCACGCGGGCGGGTCGATCCTGATCCGGGACGTTGTCGTGGGCGGGATGGGGCGGAACTTGGATGACCGGACCCAGACGGCGGGCATGCGGGTCTCGATCGTGCTGCTGGGCATGCTCGCTCTGTTCGTGCTCAAGCAGTCCGCGGGAACGTCGGTGGTCGACCTGCTGTTGCTGGCCTACGCGATCCCGATTCAGTTCATGCCGTTGGTCCTCGCCGGCTTGTACTGGCGTCGTGCCAATGCAGCTGCCGGGGCGGCGGCGCTCTCGGTGGGCGTCGGGTCTGCGGTAGGGTTGTTCGCGCTGCAGCAGCTCGCTCCGGATGCATACACGGCCCTCAACCCGTGGGGGCTGCAGATCGGCGCGATCGGGGGGGCGCTCAACCTCGTCACGTTGGTGGCGGTGGCGCTGAGTACCCGGCCGATGCCCGCAGCCCACCTGGATAAGTACGAGGTCGGATAGGTGGGAGAGCAGGGCACGTGGCTCAGCGAGCGTCGGGATGTCGCGCCCCGACTTCAGGGCGTGATTCGCAGGCTGATGGGCTACGAGGAGCGCACGCCCGGGCCCAGCGAGCGATCCGAGCTTCCTGGGGCTCGGGTCGTGGTGATCGTTCAAACCGCCGCGCCGATCGAGTTGGACACCGGGACCGGAGCCGTCGCGCCGCAGGCGTTCGTCGTCGGACTGGGGCCAGGCTCCACCCTCACTCGACATCCGGGACACCAAGCTGGGGTTCAGCTGGACCTGCATCCCGACCAGGCTCGGCAGGTGTTGGGCGTGCCACTGTCGGAGCTCACAGGGAGCATCGTGTCGCTGGAGGACCTGCTGACGTCGCACGAGTCCGGCTTCGTCGATCATGTAGCCAACCTACCGACGTGGGCGCAGCGGACGGAGGCTGTCGAGCGATGGGTTGGGCTTCGGTGGGTTCGCGGGCGTCGCCCTGATCCGCGGATTGCGGGGGCCCTCCGCACGATCGAACGCACCGCCGGCAACGTGGAGATCGGCGCAATCCAAGCGCGGGCCGAACTCTCCCGCCCGCACTTGGTCCGTCTGTTCCGTGAACATGTCGGTGTGCCGCCCAAGCTGTTTGCGCGGCTACGGCGGTTCGAGGAGATTCAATCCCGAGTGCGCGAGGGCGTCCGGTCCTGGGCCGAGCTCGCCGCGGAGCTCGGCTTCAGCGATCAGGCGCACCTCAGTCGCGAGGTCCGGGCGCTCAGCGGCCACACGCCGACCGCTCTGGCCGCGCTCCTTGGCGCCACGATGCCGGGGTAACATTCCTTCAAGACGGCCGCGTTCGGGGGCTCTACGGTGTCCCCCATGCCTGTCGCGCCGATTCCAGCCGGACCTCGCATCCGCCCCTACATCGCCTGCCACGACGCCGAAGCGGCCATCGCCTACTACACCGAGGTGTTCGGCATGGAGCTGCGCACTTGCTTGCGGATGGGCGAGAAGATCGGGCACGCCGAGCTGGGTGCCCCGGACTTGATCCTGTACGTCTCCGACGAGTTCCCCGAGATGGGGGTGACCTCGCCGAAGTCGCTCGGCGGCACGGCCGTGAGCCTGATGATCTACGTCGACGATGTGGACACAGTGGTTGCCAAGGCGCTCGAGCGTGGCGCGACGCAGGAAGGCGAGACCAAGGACGAGTTTCATGGGGACCGGTCCGCGAAGATCGTGGATCCGTTTGGCCACCGATGGTTTGTCAGCACGCAGGTTGAGGAGGTCTCGCGCGAGGAGGTCGAGCGCCGGTTTGCGGAGATGATGGGTGGATGACCGGTCGGATGTGACGGGGGAGATCGCGCAAGATGCGACAAGTTGTCGTATTTGGGATGCGATCACCGTTGTCATATCTGCCACGGCAGGTGGCCCCAAGGTGTTGGCCGTAGACTGCGCCCATGAAGCGGCCCCGATACGTTGTGGTGTCTGTGGTCCTTGGGGCGTGTACGACCGCTGCTGCGCCGCCCGCCGGCGAAGTCGAGCCGATCACCGTGGCGCCCGCGGCTCCTCAATCGCAGGGTCGTGGCTCAAGCGGTTCGTGGGTGCAGGGGCCGCGGACCCATGCGGTGCTCGTGTCGCATGCGCGAGCGGAGCGCACGGGGTTCATGCAGATGGTCTCGCTCGCCGAGGGCGGCACGCTCCAGGCCCGGTATGCATGGTCCGGCGCTGCGGATCCCAGCGGCAATTCGTTCTCGTTTGCCGCCGCGCACGGTGGGGGAGAACACGCCGCAATCGTGACCCCTGGAGCGTCGGGGTTCGAGCTGGCCTGGGCGAAGGGCGGCGACCCGGCTGGCGCGCAGCGAGTGAACATCGGGGATGTGTTTCCCGCCGCGCTCACTGTCCACGGCTCGACCGTGATGCTTGGCATCGGAACCACGCTGGTGGAGGTGGCGTTCGGCGAGGATGACCCGAGCCCTCGCGTGGTGCACAAGCGCGAGGGGCTCGGCAACAAGGCGTATGACGTGTTCGCATCGGCCGGCGATTGGATGGTGGCCGTCGATGATATGGCGCTGCCGTACTACGCGGACTCCTTGCGATTGGGAACCGCCGGTCGTGCTCGTCACGAGGCTGGGTTTGCGCTCCCCAGTCTCATCAACGGTACGTATCAGTTCGCGCAGTTGCACCGGACGGCAGACCTCGAAGGCTCGCTCTACGTCGTGACTCGGTTCGGCGTGATCTCGGGCCATGGACACCAGCTGGCGCGGCTCCCGATGAAGCGAGGCGTGCCTACACTGGTGGTCGACAGCCCGCTCAACAGTGGTGCGGCCGGCGTTGCGGTCGAGGAGTTCGTGGCGCGGCCCTCGGGCGACGTGTCGGTGGTCGCCGGGGAGACGATGACCGCATGGACCGGCTTGGCCCTGGTCGAAGACGGAGAGACCGTGCCTGCCGTGTTGGTGGCCGCCGGCGCCCGGGGCTTGCTTCAGTTCCCGGCCGAGGTTGGCCCGGGTGTTCAAGCGACGGTCCTGGACCTCGGGAGCCCGTGCCTCGATGTCATCGCAGATGCCGGGCGTGTTTGGGTGCTGACGCAGGCCGCGGTCGTCTCGATGCGGTGGGCGGATGGGGCGTTGGTGGAGCAGTCTCGGCTCGCGCTGACCGATGCGTCGACCCGTTGGGCTCGGTGAGCTTGGGGAATCACCGCTGTGCCTCCAGCGCAAGCACTCGGTCGACCAACGCGGCCTCGTCCATCATCGAGAGGTCGGGCTCCGTCTCCTCGCCGTACGCCACGAATCCAAACGCGACCATGCGTGTCGCACGGAGTTCCGTGGGAGCCGGCCGCGCGATCAGGCCGGTGTTGTGCGCTCCGCTGCTCAGCACCACATCGATGTCTCCGCGGAACGGATCGGGGAGCTGGGTCACTCGAACCACGCCACCGGGCGGGATCCGAAGGGAGGCCGAAGGCGCCAACGCACCGCTCCAGTCGAGCCGCTGGTCGACGGTGGGATCCTCGAGCAGAACGACCCACTCATGCTCAAACTCGGTGGGGGCCTCGAGCACCAGGGTCGGTCGCGTGATCGCCTCGCCATAGAACGTGGCTGCGACGGCGACGGCGCCTCCACCGGCACCGAGGACAATCGCCGCTCCGGTCACGGCGGCATGTTTCCAGATCCGTTGCGCGAGTCCCCCGAGCACCAGCGCGGGCACGACCACCATCAGCACCATCGCGACCAGAATCGCCGCAGCAAGACCTCCAAACCCCTCCATCGACCGGGTGCAACGTAGCAGATCGGTCCTCACCGGTTCCTGCCCGCGCAGCCCCACTCGGGGTATCCTCCGCACCGCATGCGTCGAGCAATCCCGCTTGTCTTGGTGTTCTGGGCCGGTTGTGACGCCCATGAGCCGGTCTATTCGATCGCGGATGCCCCCCAGCCCGCCCCGCGAGCGGTCGAGGTCTCCGACCCTCCGAAAGCCACGGACGACAAGCCCGAGTTCGATCCCGAAAAGATCGCGAAGTGTGTCCGGGGTACCGGCCGAAACGCCGAGGGGACCTGCGAGGTCCTTCGCACCCGCAAGGCCACCCATGCTCAGCAGGTTCAGCTCCCCCGCGGGCTGTTCGTGATGGGCGACATCCCCATGCGCTACGACGCCGCGAAGATCCGCGAAACCCTCGAGTCGGCGTGGTCGGGACAGCCTCCTCGGGGGGCGAAAGCGGGCGCCTACTGGCTCGACCTGCACGAGGTCACGCGTGTGGCCTACGGCGCCTGCGTCAAAGAGGGCAAGTGCACGCCGTCGGTTTGTCCGGCGGGCCAAGATGACGGCAGCAAGACCTACTCCGAAGAGGTGCTCGCCCAAGTGCCTCAGACCTGCGTGACCCGGGATCAGGCGCGGTCGTTCTGTGAAGCTCGCGGCGGGCGGCTCCCGTCCGAGGCCGAGTGGGAGTACGCCGCCCGCGGACCCGATGGGCGCCGCTTCCCGTGGGGCAACGAGGTGATGGACGAGTACCGAGGTGTACTCACCCCGGTCACCGGAATGGTGGACACCTCGTTCTTCGGGTTCCGCGGCATGGGCTCCAACGCGCTCGAGTGGGTCGCCGACGACTTCGAACTCGATGCCGGCCTCAAGCCGTTCATCACCAAGCCGTTCCGCGGGGACGGCCTGTTTTCCCAGGCTTACGCGGCCAAGTCGCCGAAATCCGGAGTCGCAAAAGGAGGCCGCGCAGGCTTTCGTCGCGAGTCCTCGGCCGCCAACGGCCTGCTCGGGTTTCGGTGTGCCGCCGATGTTGGTCCCGAGGTCGTTCCTCTCGACGTCCCGCAGCCGATGGCGACCATTCCCCACGTCGCAACGGGTGCAGGTCTGCGCTTGTTTGGCGGCGTGGCCGAGGGCGTGACCCGCACGGAGGCGGAGACCTTCTGCTCCGTGCTTCGCGTGCCTTGGGATGACGGCATCCTCGAGAGTTGGCGGCTACCCACGCTGGCCGAGGTCGAAGCGTCGGCCGAGGTGTTCCGCGGTCCCGGCCCGTTCTGGTCCAGCGACGGAGCTGTTCATCAACAGCCGGCCAAAGAGGGCCTCACCGCACCTGCGGACGCTCCGTGGGTCACGATCGAAGAAGCCCCCACCGCGCCCCTTGCCGCGCGTTGCGTCTTGGCGGTGGCGCCATGAAACTCTCGCACCTTCTCGCGACCGTTGCGTTCTCGGCCCTCGCGTTCGCTTCGTCCGCTGCGCACGCTTCGGTCGACGCTCGCATCACCGCCAGCCGCACGTCCTGCGTGTCGCCGTGTCCGGTCATGGTCTCGGCGGAGGGCACCGACTCCTCGGAGACCTCGGAGCCTTGGCACGAGCTGGGCTATCACTTCGACTTCGGCGATCCCGACTCGGGCGAGTGGGAGACCACCGGCTTGCCGAGGGCTCGCCAGGTCGGCGGTCCGATGGCAATGCACACGTTCGAGTGCGAGGCCGGACAGTGTGTCTACGTGATCGGGATGCGGGCGCAGGACGCCAGCGGAGCGTTCGATGATGCCTACGTCGAGATCGTCGTCGACGCCCCGGAGCATCGCTACGAGGCTGCCGATACGATCTGCGTCTCCCCGTCCTCTACGTTCTTCGAGGGCGGCGACGATGTGCCCTGTCCCGAAGGCGCCCTGACGACCACCGAAGTCCCGGCCTTGGGCGACTTCTCGGGCCGTCGCATCCTGCTGCGCCGCGGCGAGTCCTTCGAGCGCGTGTGCGTTGGATTTGGGGAGAGTGAAGTCCTCATCGAGCCGTTCGGGCGCGAGTCCGACAGCAGTCCCGAGGTCGCGGGTGTCGAAGTCGGGCGCGCAGGCCAGTGCGGCGACAACCTCCCGACGACCGACGAGGCCCGAGGCTACGGCGACGTTTGGGCCTCGGATGTCACCGTCTCGGGCCTTCGCACGCCCGACGTCAGCCTGGGCATGTCGTACGCGAACGTGGCGGTTGTGGGCAACGACCTCGATTTCCGGGACGAGGCTCGCGGCGGCGAGATCATCCTCGGGCAAAACGGTCGAATCTGCGTCACCCAGGGCGACCTCGAGTGCAGCGTGGTGCCGTACCCCTACGGCGCCTACGTCGTCGACAATACCGTGGTCGGCTCTTCCACCGAGCCGCCGCCGATCAACATCCGGGCGTTCGACTGCCCGATGCTCAACTGGGTGGGGCTCGCAGGCAACGTCATCGAGCAGGCCGTCGAGCACAACTACCGATCGCAGGGGCACTGGCGCGGCCTGTGGATGCACAACGACTTCCGCGGCGGTCACCGGGCGTCGGGCAAACAGAAGCTGACGATCCGAGGCACGGGGATCCTCGACTACGAGCCGGTCGGGTTCCGCGGCGACAACCCGGCGTGCAGCTCGACCGAGACGGGAAACAAGAGCCGCTATGGGCTCATCGCCGACAACATCATGGGCAACGAGAACTCGACCAGCGAGGACGGGTTCAAGAGCTGTCTCTTATACACATCTCCGAGCCCACGAGACCTCTCTACATCTC
>CAJXVA010000504.1 GCA_913061055.1 uncultured Pseudomonadota bacterium | reverse complement strand
CGCTCGTCGGCAGCGTCAGATGTGTATAAGAGACAGCCCACGACCCTCGCGCTGCAGCTTCAGCCCCGGCGCTGAGTTGTTTCGCGGGGTTTTGAGCCCTGCCCGCGTCACGGGAGGGCAGGGGGAGCCACCGCGTCTTTGGGCCGCGGGGCCTGGCCACTGCGGCCTCACGCATGCTAGGTCTGCTGCGCATGAAGCTGGTCTTGCCTCTAGCGCTAGGTCTGGGCGCTCTCGCGTGCGGTGACCCGACCGGGCCGACCACGCCGATCGATGGCAAGCAGATCTACGACCAGTACTGCGCCCGATGCCACGGCTTCGACGGGGCAGGCGTCGCCGAGCAGCCCGCAGCGCTGGGCCGGCTCAACAACCTGGCGGTCATGTCGTCGAAGAACGACCAGCAGATCATGGGCGTCATCCGGGCGGGCAAGCCACCGGCCATGCCCGGCTTCGCTGGCGAGTTCACCGAGGCCAAGCTCATGGTGCTGACCGCTTACGTACGGTCGCTGTCCCTTCCAGGTGTCGGCTCGGCCCCGAGCCCCGCCGAAGGTCAAGCCAAACCGGCGGCGCCCGAGTGACCCAGGGCTCTGGGCCCGAGCTCGTCTGGCCCGGCAAGTACACCGAGGACGGCTCGCTGTTCGAGCCCACGCCCTCGGGTGCGGTCGCGCAGACCGTGCAACAGATCGGTCGCGGTCCCGACCCCGATCGCATCCTGCACGGTGACAACCTGGATGCGCTCGATGCTCTGCTCGAAACCCACGCGGAGCAGGTCGACCTCATCTACATCGACCCGCCGTTCTCCACCGGTGGCCAGTTTCAGGTGGCGACGCGGGTCGGGCTAGGCGAGTCCCGCAAAGCGCCGCCGGAGATTCGCGCGCCGGCGTACAGCGACCGCTTCGATGGGGGGCCGACCGGCTTCTTGCAGATGATGGCGCCTCGGCTTCGCCGGATGCATGCCTTGCTCGCACCCCACGGGAGCTTCTACCTGCACGTCGATCCGACGATCGGCCACATGGCCAAGCTCCTGCTGGACGAGGTGTTCGGTCCCGAGTGTTTTCAGCGTGAGATCGTCTGGCGCATCGGGTGGATCTCGGGCTTCAAGTCGAAGGCCAAGAACTGGATCCGCAACCACGACCTCATCTACTTCTACGTGAAGGACCCGCAGGCGTTCACGTTCAACAAGATGTACGTGCCGTACCCTCAGGGCTACGTCCGGCGCGACGGAAAACCGCCGACGGGCAAAGGGGTTCCGATCGACGACGTCTGGAACGCCAACACCTCGGAGTTCGCGTTGCGCGGCAAAGATTCGCTCGACTCGATCCAGATCAAGAGCTTCTCCGGCGAGAAGTGCGGCTACGCCACGCAGAAGAACGAGAGTCTCGCCCGACGGGTCATCGAGGCGTCTTCCAATCCCGGCGACCTCGTCTTCGACGCCTTCTGCGGCTCGGGAACGCTGGGCGTGGCGGCACGGGGGCTGGCTCGACGGTTTGTCGGCATCGACTGCTCGGCGGCCGCTGTCCACATCGCGACCAAGCGCCTGCTCGAGGTCGAGGTGGAGGATGCCCCGCCGGTGCGGGTCGAGCAGGTCGTTGCGCCCGATCGCAGCGAGCGGTTCGAGGCCCGGGTGCGGGCGCATCTCGGCATCGAGGCTGCCGGCCTGCTGGACGGGGTGCCGGTGGTGATCGCCGGCTACGATGAGGCGGTCACGTCGGAGCGTATCGAGGCGTGGGCGCAAGGATCCCCAGAGGCGCTCATCATTGTCGGACGTCGCTTCGACCTGCCGTTGCATCGCCCCGAGGTCGCAGGGGTCGACGTCACCCTGCTTCGGGTCTCCGAGGACCTGTGGAACGACGCGGTCGCGGCGGCTCCGGGCGCTGCGGTCCACGAACTCCCCACCATCGGGCTCGACGTGATGCGTGAGGGGGACGCCTGGTCGCTGGTGCTCGATGACTACGGCGTTCCGCATCCACAGCGACTCGACCCGGCGTTGCTCGAGGCCATCGCGGACCCACTCGATTTCGTCGACGCATGGTCGATCACCTGGAATGCGTCCCCGCTGTTGGCGCTTCAAACCGACGTCGCATATGCACGGTCGCACCAGCGCCGTGCCCTGCCGACGCGGTCCGAGCTTCAGCCGCTCCCCACGACTCCACAGTCGATCCGAGTGCGCATCGTTGACGTGCTCTTCCAACACAGCACGATCTCTGCGGTCGTCGTGCCGTGCCCCGAGGCTGGCATCCGTCTCGAAGACGTTCGCCTACGGTGAGGTGGTGCCGATCGTGTGGCGAACCGGGCCGATCTCGAGCACGGCCACGTCGTCGTCGCCGAAGTGAATCCACTCCGAGAGCTGCATGCTGGCCGCGTTGGTGAACCGCACCGCGAGCGGCCGCCCGCTGCTCGCAGCGGGGACGGAGGCCCGCAGCCCCTGGTGCGGCTCCTCCCACAGGGTCTCGAGCACCAGGGGGAGGGTTCGACCGTCGTCGAGGCGGAGCTGGAGTGCGTCGCCCCGCGCTTGCACGGCGGTGGCGCGCAGCGGGCAGTCTTCAACCGTCAGGTAGCACCATTGGCCGCCCAGGTGGACGATCGGCTCGCCCTCGGGGGTGACGTCGAGGCCCCCGCGCAGGGCCGACTGGACCCGCGGGTGGGTGACATCAGCGCCGTCGAATCGAAAGCGCCCGGTGCGGCCCAGGACGAGCGGGACGCCACGGCGGAGCTTCTCCAGCATCTGTGGGTCGATCCCTCGGACGTCGCTCATGGCTGCCAGTGTAGCGCTGTGCATTGCTCCGGGCGCGTCGGTCGTGATACGGCGGGCCGGTGAGCGTCGTCGTGCTCGACAAGGTGTCGCTGGGCTTCGGCAAGAAGCAGCTGGTGGAGGACCTCGATCTGCGGATTGCCCCGGGCGATCGCATCGGACTGATCGGTCCGAACGGATCGGGCAAGTCGAGCATCATGCGGATGTTCGCCGGGGAGATGGTCCCTGATGCCGGGTCCGTTCGGCTGCAGAAGAACGCGCGTGTCGGGTACCTTTCCCAGGACCTCGACGAGACCAGCGACCTCACGGTCCTGCAGACGGTGTTGGGCGGGGTGCCCGGTCGCCCCGCGCTCGAAGAGGCGGTCACCTCGGCCGAGAGCGCGATGGCGAAGGCCCAGGCGTCGGGGGACGAGGCCGCGATGATGGACGTCTCGGCGGACCTGGCCGAGGCCCACGAACGCCTCGCCAACTTCGACCTGCACTACGCAGAGCACGAGGCGCACCGGATTCTCGCGGGCCTGGGCTTCGAGCCCGACGAGCACGCGCGACCGATGTCGGAACTCTCGGGGGGCTGGCGGATGCGGGCGATCCTCGCCTCACTGCTGTTTTCGCGCCCCGACGTGTTGCTGCTCGATGAGCCGACCAACCACCTCGACCTCCCGACGGTTGCGTGGTTCGGGGGCTTCCTTCGTCAGTACTCCGGGGCGTTCGTCCTGATCTGCCACGACCGAGACTTCCTCGCCGACCAGGCCGGGCGCATCGTCAGCCTGGAGCCCGAGGGCGTTCGTCAGTTTCGCGGCCCGTACGACCAGTACGTCAAGCACCGCGCCGAGGAGGAGATCGTGCTCGAGAACCAGGCTCGCAACCTGGCGCGGGAGCGTGAAAAGACGGAGCAGTTCATCGAACGCTTTCGCGCTCAGGCCAACAAGGCGAAGGCGGTCCAAAGCCGGGTCAAGGCGCTCGCGAAGATGGACGAGGTTCAGACCTTCGTGCGCCGCAAGGTCATGGGGTTCTCGTTCCCGCCGTGCCCTCGCAGCGGGGACGTCTCGCTGAAGGTCAACAAACTCGATCAGGGGTTTGGCGAGCGCAAGGTGCTCGACGGTGTGGACCTCACGGTCATGCGCGGCGAGAAGATCGGAATCATCGGTGTCAACGGGGCCGGCAAGACCACGCTCCTGCGTACGATCGCGGGGGAGATTGAGGCCAAGGGGGGCTCGATCGAGCTCGGGCACAACGTGAAGCTGGGCTACTACGCGCAGCACCACGCCGACGTGCTCACGGGCTCGGAGACCGTGCTCGAGACGGTCTCGCAACGCAACACCGGCGCATCGGAGACCGCGGTCCGAAACATGTTGGGCTCGTTCCTGTTCAGCGACGAAGACGTGGACAAGCCGATCAAGGTGCTCTCCGGTGGGGAGCGGGCTCGCGTCGCGTTGGCCCGACTCCTGATCGCGCCGGGCAACCTGGTGATGATGGACGAGCCCACCAACCACCTCGACCTCGAGTCGAGCGAGAGTCTCGCCAAGTCGCTGTCCACCTACGACGGCACGCTCATCTTCGTCAGTCACAACCGCAGCTTCGTGCGGCAGCTGGCGACCAAGATCTGGAATGTCGAGAGCGGCAAGGTCGAGCTCTACCCGGGCACTCTGGACGAGTATATCGAGCGCAGTGGCTCCGAGAAGCCCGACGACAAGAAGCCCACCGCATCCTCTGCGCTCGGTGTCGAGACCGGCAAGGGCGCCGGCGCAGGCGGTGAAGCCAAGTCCGACGCAGCAGTACCGGGGGAGTCCCGGTCCGCGAAGAAGGCCCGCAAGCGCGAGGAGGCGCAGCGCCGCTCGAACGCTGGCAAGAAGCTCGGTCCGATCAAGAAGCGGGTCGCGGAACTCGAAGCCAAGATCGAGGTCCTCGAAACGGACCAGCGCGCGAGGAACCTGGCGCTGGCCGATCCCGCGACCTACAACGACGCCAAGCTACGCAACGAGCTGCTGTCGGCCTATCAACGCGACGAGGATGCTCTCGCCGAGGTCAACGAGCAGTGGGAGATGGCGACGGTTCAGCTCGAAGAGCTCGAGGCCGAGGCCTAATCCGCCCAAACAAGAAGGGCCGCCGCGTGAGCGACGACCCCGGGCGCATCCGCGTCGGGCCTCCTACTTGAGGCGAGAGAGCTGCTTCTTGGCGTCGCTGGCGTAGGCGCCCTCCGGCGCAAGAGCCAGGTAGCGCTCGTAGGCGGTGGCGGCCGCGGGCTTGTCCTTGGCGTTTTGCTTGAGCACACCGATCGTCAGCCAGCAGTCCGCGGTTTGCGGGCCCACGGTCGTGCAGCGGGTCGCACTCTCGAGGGAGGCGTCGAACTCACCGAGCTCGAGCTGGACCTGGGCCATCAGCAGCAGGGCATCGGCGCTGTTGGGGTGGGTGGCCAGGATGCCTTCCAACTTCTCCTTGGCCAGACCGAGGCGTTTCTTGCCCGCCTTGGTCCACAAGGCTCGGGCCTCGTCGAGGACCGCGATGGAGTCGGGCGGCAGAGGCGTGGATGCACCGACAGCGGCGGCTGGGACCGCAGCCGGGGGGGCGACGGCCGCGTTGGGGTCGACGGCCGCGTTGGGGTCGGCCGGGACGGCGTTGGGATCCGCGACGGCGGCGTTGGGGTCGACGGGCACAGCGTTGGGATCGACCGGGACGGCGTTGGGGTCGACGGGCACTGCGTTGGGGTCGACCGGGACGGCGTTGGGATCGACAGCCGCGGGGGCGGCACCGACGGCAGCGGGCTGTTGTCCTTCCGGGACGACGGGCTGGCCTTGTCCGGGGGTCGGAACGACGCTGCCCTGTGCGACTTGACCATCGTCGGCGGGTTTGGCCTCGCCGTCCTCTCCCTTGTTGGCTTCTTCGCCGGCTGGGTCCGCCTCGAGCGTCTCCGAGGGGAAGATCCGGTCCCAAAAGAACCCTACGCCGAGCACGAGCACGACAGCAGCAGCGGCCGCGACCGGCTTCCACGGGATTGGGCGTCCAGCCCCGACATCCCCGAAGTCGCCGTCGAAGTCATCGTCATCGTCATCGTCATCGTCAAAGTCGTCATCTCCGAAGCCAAACCCATCGAGGGGTCCTTTGGCTGGGAGCGCGTCGTCGTCTGCGAACTCGTCGTCCGCCCGTTTGGCCTTCTTGGCCGGGATGCGAACCGGCTCGGGGTCGGCGAAATCGTCATCGAGTTCGTCGTCGAGATCGTCGTCGTCGCCGTCGAGGTCGAAGTCGTCTCCGAGCATCGCGGCGACGTCTGGCGGAGGCTCCGGCTTGGGATCGTCGGTCCGCGTCAGGCTGCGAGCCCCGGCGTGCATGGTGACCGCAGCCTCGACCGGGTCATCATCAGCCAGCACCTCGGATTGAAGCCCATCGGACTCTCGAAGCATCGCCTCGCGAACCGCGGCGGCGCTCTCTTTGATCCGCCGCATGCGGTCTGCGACGTCGTCGATCGTATGCTCGACCGGAGGAGGGGCGGGTGTCGCGATGAGCTCGACGGTAGGCGCCGCAGCGCGGTGGGGCTCGATCGGTGTCCCTTGCAGGGTCGGCACGGACTCGTCCGCCGCGTCCGGATCCTCCTGCTGCCCCAGCGCGGTGTCGTCGGAGGCGGGTCCGTCTTCACGAGCCATCCACGCGGGTGCCGACCACGTTTGCGTGGCGCGGCGACGGGGCCGGTGCAGGGATCCATCGGTCGTCGTCGCAGAGGGGTCGAGCGAGCCACCGCCAAGCACTGGGGATGGAGCCCCCATCAGGGGCGCGAGCTCGGCCTCTTTCAACGCGTCGGGCGTGGCCTCGGACGCAGTCCGCGCGGAAGACGCAGGTGCGGCCGCGGCCGGTTGAGCCCAGTCAGGACGCTTCGTAGGGTCGAGCCACTCCCCGCAAAAACGGCACTTCGCGGCCGCGTCCTGAATCATCTCCGCACAATAAGAGCAGGCCTTCACAGCTCGCAGAAGGTAGCACAATAGGCGCGAAACCCCGCTTGGCGGGATGGGTCCGCGGCCGGGTGCCCCTGGTCATACGTGCGGCCCCAATGCGTCGGAACAGCGTGGCAGGGGGCAGTTGGCCAACGGTAGGCGGCCACGATATAGCGGCCGGGTGAACGCACGCTCTGCGCACGAACCGAGCGAAGGCGGCCCGGTGCGGTCCGGCTCGGCGCTGTCGGCTCGATTGAGCCGTTCCCCAGCGCGATTGGAGCTCGCCGAGTTGCCCACGCCCGTGGAGCGCGCGGCATGGCTCGACACGGCTCGCGCGAAGGTTTGGATCAAACGCGACGACCTCAGCAGCCCCATCTACGGGGGCGGCAAGGTCCGGAAGCTGGAGTGGATCCTCGCCAATGCTCCCTTCGACACGGACGCACCGATCTTGAGCGTCGGAGGAATCGGCAGCCATCACCTGCTGTCGCTGGCGCTGTTTCTTCGCACCCAGGGCCGCACGCTGCACGGCCTGACGTTCACGCAGGCCAAGACGGCCCACGTGAAGAAGAACCTCGCCGTTCTGCTGTCGTGCGGGGCTCGGCTGTGGAATGTCTCCACGCGGGCCGAGCTGCCGCGAGCCTGGCTGGCCTACCACCTGTGGGATCGCCCCGACCGCAAAGGAGTGTCGACTGTCTCTTATACACATCTCCGAGCCCACGAGACCTCTCTACATCTCGTAT
>CAJXVA010000503.1 GCA_913061055.1 uncultured Pseudomonadota bacterium | reverse complement strand
ATCTACGACCTTGGCACCCGCTTCAGAACAACGAGCGCGGATCCGCTGCGTTTCCAACTCGCCCCGGACCCCGAGCGATGCGTATCGCTCGGCCTCTCCACCTGCCCACCCGATGGCGGCGCGGCGCGGGTCCGACAAGACATCTCCCTCGCGCTCGCGTTCACCCGTGGAGCCCTGAACTTCGGCGCCGCCGTGCACCTGCCCCGCCTGCGGGAGCGGTTCGCCTTCGACAACGACACCGAACTCACCCCAGCCCCCGAGCAGATCACCACCGCGCGGTGCGAGGACAAGGAAGACCCGCTATGCGCGGAGCGGGTGGGATTCAAGGGGTGGAACCGCTGGATCCCCCGGACCGGGGGCGTGCCGGGACTCGACGCCGCGGTCACGGTCGGCTTCGCGATTCAGCTTCGCAACGACACCCTGACGCTCGGGGCCCGCTACCGCACATTTCCACTGCGGCGCGCTGGCGAGATCGCGCTCGATGGGGTCGGGCTGGTCTGCCGGCCCTCGGTCGAGCTCGGAAGCGGCGCCGGACAAGACGTCGTGCCGCCCTGCGCGGTCGCAGATCCCGTCCGCGCCAGCCTTCGAGAGCGCCTGCCCCAAGAGGTCGCGCTCGGGGCATCGTTTGTCCTGGGCCGCTCTCGGCTGTGGCGGCTGGACACCAACCTGTACTGGATGGACCTGTGCCCGGGCGGCATTCGTCCCGGGTCCTGTGGGGGGCGTGACGGCCAGACGCTCCGCTTGGTCGGCCTGGACCGCAACAGCTTCGTCCCTCCCGAGTTCGTGCGCTACCGCGGTGCGCAAGACCTCTACGGGCTGGAACTTCACGGCTCGTACCGCGTGCGATCCAACGTCGCGATCCTGATGCAGTCGGCCGTGTCCTCGCCCTCGGTTCGACGCGGGGCTCAGACCGCGGCGACTGGAGAAGGCTGGCGTGCGGGCCTCGGCGGCGGCGCCCGGATCCGGGTTGGTTCCAACAACGTGCTGCTCTCCCCTGGTTATGCGTTCGACCTTTTCATGCCCCGCAATGTGACCGCGGCTCGAGCCACCCTCGACCCCACCGCGGCGACCGACTTCGCCGACTCGGGCGGAGACATCAACGCCGAGGGCGCCGACGCCTTCTTAGAGGGCCGTGCCCGGCCCACAAACGCCGCCCGCTACTTCGGCCAGCTCCACGTTCTCACCCTCACGCTGAGCTGGGGTGAAGCACCTCGCGTGCTGGAGTGACGACTCGCGGGCGCCGGGCCCGGGGCTTGATACACTGCAACGGTGCTTCGAAGGCCCGCGCTCGCCCTGCTGATCCCGCTGCTCGCGATGACGCCGGCTGCATGCAAGACCTCTGCGACCACCGGGTCTGAGCGGCCTGCACCGCCCGAGTCGGTCTCCAGCCTCGACGACTTCGAGAACGTCTACAACGCGTACGTGCTCGTCCCAGAAGGGACGCCGCGGCGAGCGGACTACCGTGCCGTGCTGCTGCCGTTCCTGTTCGAGTATCTCGATCAAGCGATCGATGCGAAGGACACCGACGAGGCCATGAGCGCGTTGCAGTACACCGTCTCGCTGTTCACGCCCGTGGAACTGCGCGCCTCAGGGCCCAAGCCTGGCCTGGCGCGCCGCGCGGACGCTGTGTACGGACTCGTGGCCAAGCGCAGCGCAGAAGAACCGGCGCTGTTGTGCCTGGCGGTCGCGGAGCATTTTGGCGACCCGGCCATGCGCAAGGACGCCACCGAGAACTGGGAGCTCATCGAGCGCTGGCTCGTCGACAACGGCCCCTACGCAACCGACCCCCTGCTGCGCGAAGAGAACCTGGAGCGCACACTCGAGCAGGTTTCGTCGTCGTTCCCCTCCCCGTTCGTCGTCAAACAGCTCGAGGACCTGTACGTGGCGCGGTACGAAGTCGCCAAAGCGACCGGCAACAGCCGAACCGTCTCCAGCACCGTCGCCATGCGCCGGCAGCAGATCACCGGCTACCTGCTGCTGCGTCTGCATCTGCGAGCCGACGATCTCGAGCAAGCGGTCGCCAGTCTCGAGCGTGTCGATGTCGAGGTTCCCGTCGCCACGCTCGGCGAGATGACCCAAGAGGCGATGCAGACGCGGCGCTCCGCCGCACCTTTGCTGACGCTCGCCGACCAGTTCGCACCCGAGCCCGATGCCGACCCCGGCGATCCCTACGTCACACAAGGCTGGGGTATCGTCGACAACCTCTCGCGCCGGGCCGTGCGCTCGCACCCCGAAGACGCCTACGCACACCTGATGCGCGCCCGCGCGTTGTCCAACGCAGGCCTGCGAGAGGCGGCCGTCGTGCACCTTCGGTGGTCCATCGACCGCAAGGAGGACGTCTTCGACGCCTGGCAGGCGCTCGCTCAGCTCCAACAGGACGTCCTTGCCGACCAGGCGGACCGCGATCCCCAACGCGCGCTGGGCATGCTGACCGACGTCGAAGCGATGCATGCCCGAGCCACCGAGCTGTGGCATGACCGACCGGTCCAGCCCGGGCTCCCCGAAGCCTTCTACACGGTCGCCGAGGGCCTGTATCAAAGCGGAGACGTAGCCGAAGCGACGAAGCTTCTGCAGCGCGGCATCGCCATCGAGCCGGCCCCGTCATCCCTCGACTTGCTCGGCACCATCGCACTCAAACGCGACGAGCTGACCGCGGCCCGCAGTCACTACAAAGACCTCGAGGACCTTCCCTACGCCGACGAGCTCTCGCAACTGCTTTGGGAGGCACGGGCGCGGCAACAGCTCGGTGAGATCGAGCTTCGGGACGGGGACGGAGCGGCAGCCACCAAACATCTGCGCGTCGCCCTACGGCACAACAACGACTTGCTCGCCCGTGCGGCTGCGAGTCCGCGCGCCCGGTCCGAGCGGTACGTCGAGCGGGGGAAGCTCCTGTTCACCCTTGGCGACATCCGGGCGGCGTTGACCGACTTCCGCAAGGCCTCGGAGCTGAACCCCGGCGGCGTCAAGGTCTACGCCGACCCGCTGCGGTTGATGGTCGCGCACGGCTACTACGACGAGGCCAACGAGGTCTTCCGGCGCGCCATGGCGCAGGCCTCCCTCTCGCCCAACCTCAAGCTGTACTTCAGTCTGTGGGTTCGCGAGCTCGCGCTGCGGCAGGGTCAGGGCACCCCTTCGGAGGCCGATGCGTTCCTGGCGGAGTACGAGGGAACGAAGTGGGGCGAGGCCCTCTCGAGCCACGCGCGGGGTGCGATCAGCTTCGAGGCTCTGCTCGAAGCCGCCGACAACCGCGGAGAACGAGCGGAGGCCTACTTCTACGAGGGACTGCGGCGCTGGCGTTCCGGCAACGAAAAAGGCGGGGCGGAACTCATGGGCAAGGTCGTCGCCAGCCAGATGATGGGCTTCTTCGAGTTCGACATGGCGCAGCGGTACTTGCGATGGGGTGGCCCACCGCGGGCAGCACGCGTCCCCCTGCCCGCGCAGCTGTCCCAACAGCCCTGACGGGTGGGACCCTCGCCGTGGTCCCGCGAAAACGAAGAAGCCGCCTCCGACAACTCGGAGACGGCTTCTTTGATTGTGCTTGTTGGAGGCCTGGGCCGGATTCGAACCGGCGAATGGAGCTTTTGCAGAGCTCTGCCTTACCACTTGGCCACCAGGCCGATGGTGGGCCGCAGTGTCTACCACGCGTCGATCGAGGTGGCAACGAAAAGCGACGGCCCTGACCCATCGTCAGAGACCGTCGCTTCATTCGGCCCTCCTGCCCCGCACGCCACGCGGCGGGAGAGCAGGAGGCCGGAGGCGCCGCGGACTACAGCCCGTCGAGCGGGTCGTCGCCGCTGCCGAGGTTGATCTTCTTCTTTCGGACCTTGGTGACCGGCGCAGGATCGTCGGAGCCCGCGGCGGGCTTCGAAGCCTTCGGCTTGGAACCGTTGCGGTTCTTCTTCTTGCCGGTCGTCTTCTTCTTGGTCGTCTCTTGCTCTTCCTCGGTCGCGGCGATCTTCGCTTCGAGGGCTTGCTTCTCGGCGAGCAGCTTGGCCCGCTCGGCGTCACTCTTGGTCTCGCTGAGCTGCTTGTTGATGCCCGCGAGTTTCGCGTCCTGCTTCTTGCGCTCTTGCTCGAGTCGCTCGAGGGTGGCTTGGAACGCCGCGCGGTCTTCCGCGGCCTGCTTCTCGATCTTGGCCCGCTCAGCCGCCGCGACGGCCGCTTCCTCTTCGGCCTGCTTCTGGCCGCTGTAGTACATGAAGCCGAGACCACCGAGTCCCAGGACAAGCAGCGGCACGACGAACAGCGGCCACTTCGGCTTCGACTTCTGCTCGGCGAGCTTCATCTGCGCGTCGATGCGCATCTGCTCTTCAGCCAGGCGTGCCTCTTGCTCCGCGCGACTACGCGCTTCAGCCTCGGCAACGCGGATCCGTTCTTCACGCTCCCGAGCCTCGCGGGCGGCCTGCTCGGCCGCGAGTCGCTCGGCCTCTTCGCGGGCCTGTCGCTCCGCGATCTCGCGAGCCTGACGCTCTGCGGCTTCTTGAGCGAGCCGCTTGGCTTCGATCTCCGCCTGATGGTCTTCGTGTACCTGCGCGACGCGATCCGCCTCGAGGTTCTTGAGCTCTGACAGCGCCATGAGCGCTGAGTTTTCCGAGTTCATGTCCTGGTCTCCTCCTCGTTCTACACACGGCCCAAGGCCGCCGATGTTCCCAAGTCCGTCATGTGAACTTGGGCGCCCCGCCGGGCATCGCTAGTTTGCGCCGCACCGCCGGGAAGATTCTGGGCGCCCACGCAGGGCGAGTCGGTCTTGGGCGTGCAACACGATTGATTCCGTTCGTAAGTCTGAACCCCCACCCCGGAGGACATCCCAACCCCGACAATCTGCCGAAATTTTGGGGCAATGACCAGCCCCTCGCTAGCGTCACGCCGATGATCGCGCGAACCCCACGCCCCTGGCACAGCGCTCTGTGGGGCGCCGCGTTCCTCCTGCTCCCCGCCACCGGCCCAGCCGCGGCCAGCCCGAGTCCTCAGCGCGGCGAGCCCGCGGGCACGAAACTCTCGCAAAGCCGCGTGCTTCCCTACCCCGTGGAGCAGGTGTGGGGCGCCGCGATTCGCTACCTGAGGGTCGACCGCGACTACGCGATCGTCGATCGCGACCCGGACACCGGCTACATCGTGTTCGAGATCCCGCTGGGCGAGGTCCGAGGCCGGGGCGCACTCGAAGCCTTCTCGACCAGCGACCCCTCTGGACGGGTGAGTACCCAGCTACAGATCAGCACTGAGGCTGGGCCGACCCACCTCCCGCACACGCTGATCGAGGGCATTGCGAAGAAGGTTCGAGGCGAGCGCGGCCAAGCGCCGAGCGCACCGGCGCCCAAGCCCCCCGCGCCGCCGCCCAAGGATGAGAACGACGGGCACGCCCCGAAGATGCCGGCTCCGGGTGAGCCGAACCAGTTGCTGCTGGAGTAGCCGCTCTGGTACGGCCTCTGCGTGGGCCGCACGTTCGATCTCCGCAGCGACACCGTCACCCAACCGACCGACGCCATGCGGACCGCGATGGCCCGCGCGCCGGTCGGCGACGACTGTTATGGGGACGACCCCACGGTGGCCGCGCTCGAGCGTGCCGTCGCGCAGCGGCTGGGCCGGGACGACGCCGTGTTCCTGCCCTCGGGCACCATGAGCAACCAGCTCGCGGTTCGGCTTCACGCTCGGCCCGGGCAGACGATCGCCTGCCACGAGACCGCCCACGTTCGGATCCATGAGGACGCCTCGGCGGCGGCGCTGGGCGGCATCCAGCTGATGCCGCTGGGGGGGCGCACCGGCTACGACGTCGCCCAGCTCGAGGCGCTGGTCCGCGAGGAGAGCTGCGGATGGCCCCCGGTCGCCACGGCGTGGCTGGAGAACACGCTCGGAGATGCGGGCGGCGTGCCCTGGCCCTTGCACCGAGATGGTTGCGGACTGCGCGAGGTCGCCGACTGGGCCCATGCGCACGACCGCACCGTTCACCTCGACGGCGCGCGCCTGTGGAACGCCCACATCGCCACCGGCGTCCCCCTGCCCGAGCTGGCGGCGGTCGCCGACACGGTCAGCGTCTCGATGAGCAAGGGTCTTGGCGCTCCGGCGGGCTCGCTGTTGGCCGGAGACCAAGCATGGGTCGACCGTGCCCGGGCGATGCGGCACGGCATGGGAGGCAGCATGCGGCAGTCCGGCATCCTGGCCGCGGCGGGGCTCCACGGGCTGGAACATCATCTCGAGCGCCTCGCCGAAGACCACCGCCGCGCGACGGCGCTCGCCGACGCGCTCGCCGACGTTCCAGGACTGAGGGTCTGCCAACCGGCGACCAACATGGTCCTCGCTGAAGTCGATGGTGGGTCCGCAGAGACGCTGTGCGCACCGCTTCGCGAGGCCGGTGTCCTGTGCCATCCGAACCGCTACGCCGAGGTTCGGTGGGTGCTCCATCTGGGGATCGACGACGCAGGGCTCGAGCAGATCATCGAGACCATTCGGACGCTCGCCCTCGCCCACCATCGCTGAGCGGCGGCGACCCACGCACGTGAAAAAGCCCCGCCTGCCGAAGCAGCGCGGGGCTTTGTCGTTCCGAGTGCGGCCGTCGCGTCTACATCGTGAACGGGTAGACGGCGCCGAGCTGCGATTTCTGGAACTTCTTGAACTTCGCCTTCTTGACCGCAGCTGCGACACAGTTGCCCAGCGGCGTGCCGTTGTGCGGCGACTGTGCGGAGGCTGAAGCCACGGTTCCGGATGCACCGCTGATGGACAGCTTGACCTTCACTTTGGTGCCTTTCGAAGCGCCATGCTTGCCACCGCAAGCCTTGGCGGCCGACTTGTACGGCGCCACGCCAGCTCGGATGTCGGAGCTGGTGAGCGTCGCGGGCAAGTTGGAATCCGCGGCGGGCTTGCTTCCACCACCGGAGGGTTTCTTGCTGCCGCCCTTCTTGCACTTGCTCGGGTCGAGGATGCAATCGACGCTGACATCCCCCTTCTTGCTGCTGGTCGGCTTCTTGGCGGTGCTCTTGGGCGCAGGGTCATCGAATCCGGCGAGCGGATCCTTGCTGGCAGGCTTCTTGGTGCCGCCCTTCTTGCCCTTGGTCTTGCGAGGCTTCTTGCCCGAGGAGCCAGCGCCCGCGAGGCCGGCGTCCGCATCGGGATCAGCCGCGGTCTCCTCGCCCTCGCTGTCTTCTTTGTCCTCGTCTTTGTCCTTGTCCTCGTCCTTGTCTTTGTCCTCGTCTTTATCCTTGTCCTCGTCCTTGTCCTTGTCGGCGACGGACGGGGCGGCTCCAGGGACCTCTTTGACGATGACCTGCGGCTGCTGCTCGGGCTTGAGCAGGATGTAGGCCGCCAACCCGCCCAGGGCGAGAATCAGCAACACCATGAGGATGTAGATCGGCGCGTTGGAACGCTGGGCCGGTGCCGGAGCCCTGTCTCTTATACACATCTGACGCTGCCGACGAGCGATCTAGTG
>CAJXVA010000502.1 GCA_913061055.1 uncultured Pseudomonadota bacterium | reverse complement strand
TACGAGATGTAGAGAGGTCTCGTGGGCTCGGAGATGTGTATAAGAGACAGGACTTTCTCCGTCAGCCCAACCTCGAACCGAGCTTCTTCGCGTATGGGTTCAGGCTGCTCTCACCGCGCCGCCCGGCCGTGACCGCCTCTGGCCGCTCGATCACCGTCGCGCTCGACAACCCCAACGCCTTCGACGTCTCTGCGGTGTCGTACGTCGGAGAAACGTGGGAGGGCGAGTCCACCCGCTGCGAAGTGCAGCGCGATGAGGTGGTCGTTTGTCCCCTCGCCGCAAAGGGTCCAAACCTGGTTGTGCTCTTCGGCCCGGACCACAGGAACATGGCCCAGGTCCTCGTAACCCGAAAGTAGAGGCTCAGGCTTCCAGCCGCGGCAGGTACGTCCGCAGGTCGCCGACCACGACTTGGTCCAGCGGCGTCATGTTGTACTGCGAGCCTCGCATGTCCCCGTAGCCCGGCTGTCCGTCGACTTCCCAAGCCTCGGGCTCCAGGCCCATCGCGAGCATGCAGGTGACGAGGACCCAGTTGTAGCTGGTGCCGATGTACTGAGACCAGCGGTTGCGGGTGAAGTCCGTCCGGTAGTCGAGATACGAGCCCGTCCGCAGCCGACCACCGCACGAGCCGATCATCAGCAGCTGGTTGTCCAGCGCCAGGTGGTTCACATCGACGTCGTCGATCTGGTTCCCGCTGGCGCCGTTTTGGTTCCCGATCTCGTTGTTCACGAGCACCAACGAGTTGTCGAGCAGCGTCCCGCCGGTGATCGGGTCCTCGCCCACGTCGAGCTTCGACAGGAAGTCGGTCAAGTAGCCCATGTGCCACGCATGCGCGTTGCGGATGCTGTCGAGTGCACCCGCGTCGCTGTTGTGCGATGCGCCATGGTGTCCGCCAGCGACCCCATGCAGCGCGCTGGTGAGCAGCACGTCCGGGTCCAGGTAGATGTTGACCACCTGCGTGAGCTCGCAGCGCAGCGCCGCGACGGCGATGTCGACCACCGCCTGAGCGCGGGCGTTGACGTCCTCGGGGGCGTTGCCCAAGTCGCTCGGGTCTTCGGGGGGAGAGCAGTCCGCCGCCGTGAGCGAGAGCTGGTTCTCCAGCGCGAACATGTGCTCTACATGCTCGTCGAGAAGGTCGCGGTCGGCTGCCGACAGCCGCGGGTTGTTGCGGACTTCGCCGTAGTGCTCGAGCGCGCGGTCCACCAGGAGTCGCTTCTGTTCCCGCCGACGCGTGGCCGAGAGGTCGTCGACGTCGAGGTCGGTGAACAGCGACGCGAACGCTTGGCCCGGGTACAGCCCCGGTTGTTCGATGACTTCGCCGGTTTCTGTGGTCGTGACCGAGCACGAGGCCGCGGTCTCGGACCAGCGGATGCCGAGGCTCAACGGGATCGATGGCACTTGGAACGCGTTCTCCGCGATGAGGTTGTCGATCGACGAGGGAAGCGCCCCGGCGTCGATACCATCCACGTTGCCCCAGCCGAACAACCCCGTGCGGCGGTTGTGGTCCGCGGTGTCCAGCCGGTCGATGTGACGCAGCAGGTTCATCCGTTCGCGGAACGGATCGAACGAGGCGTCCAGCGTGGTGGAGATCGGTCCATCGATGTCGGACAGCGACATTTCCCGAACGTTGGGCTCGACCAGCGACGCCGCGGAAACGGCATCGTTCGAGGGATACCAGTCGTGGCCGTACATTCCGTTGGTGATGCGCCACGAGACGAAGTTTCGGCGGACACCATCGCCGATGCGCGCCCGCGCTTGCGAGGTGGGCAGCAACGAGGACAGCGTCGGGATTGCGAGGACGGCACCGCCGGTCCCCATCAAGAAACTGCGTCGGCCAAGGCGCTTGGGATTGTTCATGGCGTCCTCACGTGTCGAAAGCGGTCGGAGACGACGAAGTCGATCAGAGCGTCGCGTACCGAGGTGGGGGCGTCGTCCTCACCCGCGAGCCGCGTGGAGAGCTCTTTCACCATGCAGGCGTCGTCGTCGCCCAGCTCGCGACCCAGCATGTTGCGCGCCAGACTCTCCGCCAGGCAGTGCGGACCCTCCTGACTCGAAGCGAGAGCTTCGGAGAGCGCGACGGGGCTGTCGACGGAGACCGACTGGCCATCGATCAAGACCTCCGCGGCGGTGTCGATCGGGAGCTCTGACTCGCCGACGGTTTCGGTCTCGATCCACTGGCCGAGGTCGCCGTAGTGACCCAGCGGCGCGCCCAGACCATCGAGCTGGACGTGACACGATGCGCACGTCGCTTCGGACGTCGCGTTGGCAAACCGCTCTCGAATCCCCAGAGCTGGGCCGCTGCCGGGCTCGGCCGGGTCGTCCTCGGGGAACGCAGCGGCGTCCGGAAGCGGCAACGGCCGACAGATGAATGCGGACAGCCGGGCACCGCGCTTGATGATGTGCCCCGCGTTGGTGTCGGGAATCTCCTGCGTGGCGACGTACCCGGCGCGGGTCAGCAGGCCCGCGCGATCGGCTGGAAGTTGCACTGGGCCTGCCGAGACTTCGACGCCGTACAGGACGGCGAGGTTGTTGTCGTCGATGTAGGCCGTACGGTCGAGCAGAAGGTCGGCATAGGTTCCGGCCGTGTCGAGGATCGTCGCGGTGGCGAACGCCAACACCGAGTCTCCCATCGCGTCTCGCAGGGCGGTGCGAGCCTCGGGGTTCGGGATCGTCTGCAAAGAAGCGAACGGGACCGACTCGAGCTCCAGCCAGTCGAAGAAGAAGCCGCCAAGGGCGACGCGGGCGCGTGGGTCGTCGAGCATGCGCTCGGCCTCGGCGCGGAGCGTGGCCTGATCGAGCCCCCCCTCGGCCGCTGCGAGCAGCTCGGCGTCCGGCGCCGAGTTCCACAGAACCCGGGCCAATCGTGCGGCGGTCTCGTGAGGGCTCAGGCGGATGATGCCGTCCCCGATCTCCTCACCCTGGATCCGGTCGTAGAGGAAGTCGGGGTCGATGAGCATCGCGGTGAGCAGCGTCGCGACGCCCTCCGCAACGTTGTGGGCCGCTCCAACCTCGTAGTCGGCGGCGAATCGCTCGAGGTCTTCGTCGGTGATCGGGCGCCGCAAGATTCGCAGGCCGTAGTCCCGCGTGAGGTCGGAGAGGCAGGGCTCGGATTGGAGGTCCGCGTCGGCAGATACGTTGGGCAGGCAGCTCGACAGCCCCGCCAGCGCGTCCTCATCTTGAGTGAGGTGGGTCGCGACGGTGAAGGCAGCGTTGACTTGGGCGGAGACCTCGGCATAGCTCGGGGGACCCAGCTCGGTGCTGAAGTGCCCGATGTGTGTGGTGGGGATCGCACTGAGCGAGACTTCGAGTTCCTCCACGAGTTCGGGTCCGAAGATGTCGCTAAGCGCGTGGACGTAGCCGTCCTGGTTCATGCGAACGAGCGCGCCCAGGGGAACGTCGCCCGGGGTGCAACCTGCGGGCTGGGGATCGTCCCCATCCGTGTCGTCACCGGGGCCCGTCCCGTCCGTGTCGCTGCCACTGTCGTCCGCCTCTTCGGTCTCGGCCATCGGCGCATCCGCGTCGTGCCCTGCCGTGTCGACGCCGGAGTAGCAGCCCATCGGGACCATGCACGCCGCCAGCCACCAAGATCCCCGCACCATCGCCGACCACGGTAGCCGTAGCTGGGGGACTCGAACATCGGCAAAACTCCCGAATCTTCCCTCGCAGATCCCGCTGCCCCAAAATCGGAAGTTCTGCCGATGCCGCACCCAGGCCGTCTCCCCTAGCCTGCGGTGGGGAGCCTGCCAGCCGTGTTGAAACCGAAGTATGTCATTGTAGGTGCAAGTCTGCTGTTCGCCGGCTGCTACGACGGCGCGACGATGGCCGACGGAGCGACGGACGGGGGAACTGGTGCCGAAGCTGGTTCTGGCGACCCGACCGAAGGGGGCGAGAGCGGTGGCGAGGACCCACCCGCCGAGGCCAACCTGGTCCCACAGAGCGTCTCTCGCCGTCTGAGTCAGGCCGAACTCGACAACACGCTCCGCGATTTGATGGGCGACGACACACGCCCGGCTCGTGGCTTCTTGTCCGAGGATGAGTTCGCGCCGTACGACAACGACTATGGCTTGCAGGTTGCCTCGCGAGCCCTCATCGAGTCGATGGAAGTGCTGGCGATCGACGTCGCCAACCGGCTGGTGCAGGACCCGACCCGTCGGGACCTCGTCGTGCCGTGCACCCCCACGACGGACGACGACGCGGCATGCTTCGACGACTTTGTGCGTTCGTTTGGCCGACTCGCGCTTCGCCGTCCGCTCACCGACGAGGAAGTCGGCGCCTACTCCGTCTTCCTCCCGTTCGCGACGGAGGATGTTCCCGGGCTCGACAACGACTTCTACACCGCGGTGGCACTCGCGGTCTCGGCGTTCGTCCAAGACCCTGAGTTCCTGTATCGGATCGAGGCTGGCGTGCCGACGACCGAGCCAGGGGTCTTCAAGCTCAACGACTACGAGATCGCGACCCGGGTGGCGTTCCTGCTCTGGGGAACGGGTCCAGACGATGCTCTGATCGCTGATGCCGAGGCCGGCCGACTCTCGGACCTCACGGATCGCACCGACATCATCGACCGGCTGCTGATCGACGATCGTGCGAAGGAGCAGTTGCATCGCTACCATGCGATGTGGCTGGGCTATCGCGCCATCCCGCACGAAGCAGCGCTGATCGAGGCGTTCAACGCAGAGACCACAGCGCTCATCGATCGTGTCGTCTTTGACGACCGCGACAACTACTCCGCCCTGTTTACCGCCGAAGAGACGTACATCGATGCGTTCTTGGCCGAGCACTACGGTCTGGACGCACCGGCGGCCGGCGAGGACTGGGTGAGCTACGGACCCGATCGCGCGGGCATCCTCTCCCACGGTTCGGTGCTCGCGGGCTTCTCGAAGTTCACCGATACCAGCCCGACCCAGCGCGGCATCTTCATCGCCGAGCGCCTGCGGTGCAATGAGATCCCCGCGCCCCCACCGACCGTCGACGCTGACAACCCGCCGGGCAATGCCGACGATCCGAACGCGTGCAAGGAAGACCGCTACGGGATTCATGCCGAGATCGCCAGCTGCGCCGCGTGTCACAACTTGATGGACCCGATCGGGATGGGGCTGGAGAACTACGACATTGCCGGCCGCTATCGCGAGACCGACGACGGTAAGCCCGACTGCGAGATCTCAGGGGAGGGCGCGCTCCCTGGTGTGGGCTCCTTCAGCGGACCGGGGGCGCTCGCCGACAGGCTTGTTGAATCCGGAGAACTCGAACGGTGCGCAACCGAGCAATACCTGCAGTTTGCCCTGGGGCGTGACCTCGAGGACGACGACCCGCTGCTCGAACATGTCGCGGCCGACTTCGAGGCTACCGACTACGACTTCCAACAAATGATCTCCAACCTGGCCAGCCACGATGCCTTTGGCTTCCGTCGCGAACCGTCCAACTGAAACGCCGAAAGCAGACCTGACGATGAGCCATCGAATGGATCGACGAACTTTTCTGCGCGGAGCCGCCGGAGTCTCCGTAGCGCTCCCCGTGCTCGAGTGCATGCTCGACAACCACGGCGTTGCCTTGGCCAACACCGGTGACGTGCCGTGCCGCTACGCGATTGTCTTTGCCGGACAGGCGCTCGGCGGGGACAACTGGGAGAAGAACGGCCAGCGGGTTGGGGGCAAGTACTTCGAAGAAGACGGGCACTTCATCCGCCCCGCGGCGACCGGAGCCGACTACGAATTGACCACGCCTCTGATGCCGGTGGCCGATCTGCGCGACGACTTCTCGGTCGTGTCGAACATGGCCATCCCTTGGAACGCGTCGTCTGTGGACGGATCCGCGGTACCGGCCGGGGGCGCCTTCCGGGACTTTCACGGCGGTGGCGCGAGTCCGTTGCTCAGCGGCACGCGCTCCAACACGTACAACTTCGCGTCCAACGGCATCACCTCTGACCAGGTTCTGGCGCAGAACAACCCTGGCTCTTTGTACGACTCGCTGGTCTTGCGAGCGCAGCCCTCTTGGTACCTCGGTGGCAGCAGCTACTCCGGGCGGCAGTACCTCTCGTACACGGGAGCGGGCGCGCCGGTCGAGGCTCAGACGAGTCCGCAGACCGCCTTCATGACGTTGTTCGGCAACTTCACCCCGGACAATGCCGAAGATGCCGCGCGTTTGGACTTCGAGCTTCGCGGTCGTCGGTCCGTGCTCGATCTGGTCACGTCCAAGCGCCAAGCGATTCTGGGCAAGGTCGGCAACGCGGACCGGATCCGCCTGGAGCGGCACTTCGACGAGCTTCGCGAACTGGAGCTTCGCATCTCCGGCATCGACCCGGACGTGGCGGCTTGCCAGGTTCCGGACGATCCGGGGTCAGACCCGTCGATTGGCGGCGACAATGCCGGCCAGGGCAGCTCCGACATCGACACCAACACCGGCTACAGCGGCGAGGACGAGCGGGCCCGAACGATGGTGGATCTGATCCACATGGCGTTTGTTTGCGATCTGACCCGCGTTGCGACGCTGCAGATCTCGGTCTTCCAGTCGCACATGAACGTGTACCAAGTCAGCTCCGACCTCGGCATGCCGATACGCGCTGACCTGCACGAAGTGGGGCACAACGGCGACCAGGAGACGAACGGTCAGCTCCCGGTGAGCACGATGCTCGGCTGGCACATCGATATCTGGGGCGACCTCGTTCGCAAGCTTCGCGACACGCCCGAGGGCGATGGCAACGTGCTCGACAACAGCGCCATCGTGTTCATGACCGAAGCCGGCCACGGACTGCAGCTCAACGATGGGGTCTCGCCCAACGCGACCCACTCGGTTGAAGAGATGGTGCAGCTGGTCGCGGGACGATCCGGTGGCTTGCAGCCCGGCCGTCACATCGACGCTGGCGGAGCCCACCCCGCTCAGAACCTGATCTCCTGCATGCAAGCGGTCGGTCACGACGGGGATACGCTGGGAGAAGTGTCCGGGCGTATCGACGCGTTGTTCGAGGCTTGACGGACGTTACTGGGAGCCCAGGCGATTCGACAGCCGGTCGAGTCCGACCTGGGCTTTCTTGGACCCGAGATTGAGCGCGCGCTGGTAGGCCTTGCGCGCCGCCGGATAGTTCAGCGTCTTGAACTGGGCGTCGCCCAGCAGCAGGTGCGCGGCTTTTGAGCGTGGACGGACACCCGCAGCTCGTTCGGCGTACCGGGCTGCCTTCGCATACTCGCCCTTCTCGAACTTGCTCCGCGCGAGGCCGAGGAGCGCACCATAGCTGCGGCGGTCCAGCTCGAGAGCGCGGTGGTAGTGGGACGCGGCGGGTCCGAGCCTGCCCTTCTTCAATTCCATGTCCCCGCGCGCGACCTCTGCGGCTGCGAGTTTCGGCTGAGATGCGGACGGCTTGTCGGAGACCGCGCCGGTTGCCGGGGGCGGGACCTCGACCGGGTCATCTTCGATGAGGACGGGGTCCTCGTCTTCGTCTACGGG
>CAJXVA010000501.1 GCA_913061055.1 uncultured Pseudomonadota bacterium | reverse complement strand
ATGTAGAGAGGTCTCGTGGGCTCGGTCGCGGCCCGCTGACCGAATCCTGAACACGCGCACCCGTTCGTGGCCGCCGGCTTTTGGGGACGACTTGCAGCGCGTTGATACGCTCGGGGTTCGTGGCCACCGGCTCTCCACGCACCAACCCGTTCGTTCAGGCTGGGGGCACGTTGCTCCGCGGCCTGCCGTCGGTCGCGCCCACCTTCATCGTGGTGGCTCTCTTGGCGTGCGTGCTCGTGCCTTTGCCGACGCCGCTGGTCGACCTGCTGCTCTCGGTCAGCCTGGCCGGCTCCGTGCTGCTGCTCGTGGGCAGCCTGGCGATCGGTCGCAGCTCGGAGTTCTCCAACTTCCCCGCGCTGCTGCTGCTCGCCACGCTGTTTCGGCTGGCGCTCAACGTGAGCACGACCCGGCTGATTCTCTCGCAAGCGGATGCCGGCCGAGTTGTCGATGCGTTCGCCTCCATCGTGGTCCGGGGTGACCTGATCGTCGGAGGGGTGATGTTTGCGATCATCACGATCGTTCAGTTCGGCGTGATCGCCCGAGGTGCAGAGCGGGTCGCTGAGGTTGCCGCCCGATTCGCGCTCGATGGTCTTCCTGGGCATCAAGCCGCGATCGATGCTGACCTCCGGGCGGGGGTCATCTCGGCCCGCGTTGCGAGTCGGCGCCGGGCCGAACTCGCCCAGCGCTCGAGTTTCTACGGTGCGATGGACGGTGCCATTCGGTTCGTCAAAGGGGATGCGATCGCCGGCCTCGCGATTACCTCGGTGAACCTCGTGGGCGGCCTCGCAATCGGGGCGGGCCGAAACGGGATGTCTTGGATGGACAGCCTGGCGCTCTATGGTCAGCTCACCATCGGCGACGGTCTGCTGGCCCAGATCCCCGCATTGCTGGTGAGCCTGGCCGCGGGTGTCTTGGTCGCCCGTGTCGACCGGCGAGAGGGCGAAGAGCGCTCCTCCGTGTTGCGCTGGCTCGACCCCGCGATGCTCATCGTTCCGGCGGCGCTGTTGTTCGTGCTCGCACTCATCCCGGGCATGCCGCGGGTCGCGTTCTTGGTCACGGCAGTCGGGCTGGTGACGTTCGCCATGGTGCTCACGCTCCGAAGGCTTGCCGCGGTGTCGCCGGGTGGCCAACCGCGACATGGAGGCGCGATTCGAGTCCTGCTTCATCCCAGCGCGGTCACCGAGCGTGCCGAGCTGGCGCGGGTGTTGGCGCAGCTCCGCCACGATTGCGGGGCGACCTTGGGGGTGAGGGTTCCGGACATCGAGTTCGGACTTCGGGAGGCGATCCCCAAGGGCGCCCTCGAGATCGCCATCGCCGGCCGGTCGACGCCGCGTCAAACCCTGCCCAAGGGGGCCGGCACCGACGCCGTGGTTCTGCGGACCTTTCGGGCGGTGATGGACGCCGCGCCTGAACTCATCGATCTCCAGGTGCTCGACCGGATGCTCGAGGAGACTCGTCAGTCACACCCCGTGGTCGTGGCGCGTGCGCTGGCGAAGGTCGAGGTCGAGGATGTCCTTCGCATCGTTCGCGGCTTCCTGCGAGAACGCGTGCGGGTCCCTCCACTGCATATTCTGCTGGGGCTCCTGGCTGAGGATCGTCGTTTCCACGACGTGGCCGGGCGCCCATTCGCATGTGAGCGAGCCCGGACCGCGCTGCGGGACTACTGGGTCCACCCGGAACTCGAAGGCCTGCGGGGGTTGGGAACGCTCCGCCTCGTGCGGCTGACCCCCGATGCGGAGGCGTTGCTCGTCACCGTCGTGGACGACACGGATGCGGGCCCGGTGGCTCGGGCGGGTGGCCAGCACCGCCAAGCTTGGGTGTCCGCAATCCAGGACGCTGCCGAAGAGGGGGCGGGGGCGCTGATCGTGGTGGCATCCGGTCGTCAGCGGTCCCGTATCGCCGCGATCCTGCGAGGCGTGACTCCACGCATCCCTTGCTTCAGCGGGGATGAGATGCAGCACGCAGGGGTTGCGCTCACCGGGCCGTGGCTCGATGTCGACGCGTTCGAAGACGCTTGATCGATGGGCCCCGTTGGTGGCAGCGTGCGAGCCGGATGCGCCGCACGCCGACGACCTATTGGGACTACATCAAAGTCGAGGAGCTGCTCGCGCTGCAGTCCGGTCTGGGCCAGACCGACAGTGAACTCGAGAACGACGAAGTCCTCTTCATCACGATCCACCAGATCGACGAGCTGTGGTTCAAGCTCATCATCCGAGAGCTGGTCTCCATTCGCGACCTGTTCGCCGCAGAGCATGTCCCGGAGCAGTCTCTCAGCGCAGCGGTGCGGGGCATTCGCCGGGTTGCATTGCTGATGCATAGCGTCGCCGCTCACTTCGCCCTGATGGAGTCGATGACGACGCGCGACTACTTGGCGTTTCGCGACAAGCTGTCCCCGGCGAGCGGGTTTCAGAGCGCACAGCTGCGTGAGGTCGAGATCCTCCTGGGCCTGGGTGCCGACGAGCGGATCGCGTTGGGCCACGAGGGGAGCTATCTCGATGCGCTGCGCGACGCGGACGGCAACGCCACGCCTGCATCCGAGCGGGTCCGAAAGCGACTCGAAGACACGCCGTCGATCAAAGATGCCATCGAGGCGTGGCTGTTTCGAACCCCGATTCGAGGATCCCGGCCCGATGATGAAGGTGATGCGGCGGCCGTCGATGGTTTCATCGAGGACTACCTCGCCGCCCAGGTCCGTCAGAGCGAGTTCAACGAGAACGACGCGGTCGAACTCGCCAAGAACGAGGCGGACGAAGAACGCCTGCGAACGCGGTACACCAAGGAGCGAGCGAGCGCGCGCGCCTTCCTCACCGCCGCCGGAGTGGATGATGACCGGCGGGCCACGACCCGTCGGGTTCGCGCGGCGCTGGTGTTCATCGAGAGTTACCGGGAGCTGCCCCTGTTGGCGTGGCCCAGGGAGATCGTCGATGGTGTGATTGCCCTCGAGCAATCGATGCTCATCTTCCGCCAGCGCCATGCTCGAATGGTCGAGCGGGTCATCGGCCGTCGCACGGGCACCGGTGGATCGGCCGGTGTCGACTACCTCGACCAGACCGCCCTCAAGTACCGCGTCTTCTCCGACGTCTGGGCAGTGCGCACGATGCTGATGCGCCGCGCTGTTCTTCCGGAGCTTGCAGACCCCGCGTTCTACGACTTCGTGGGTCGCTAGAGCCTTGCGAGTCGAGCAGCTCTAGAAGCGGTCGGATTCGACGAGGGTCATGATCGCGTCGACCGCCAGGTCTCCCGCTGTTTCGTGCAGGGAGACGGTCTCCTCGTAGTCGTCGTTGCGGCCAGTCATCCACTCGTCGCCCAAGATGAAGTACCCAAACGCGGGGCCCGTGTTGCCGAGGATGGCCTGATGGGGCGTGGTCATCATGCTCTTGATCTCGAGGCCCGTGCGCGTGAGCGGCTCGCCGGGGAACGAGGCGAACTGGAGCTCCTCGCCGAGTCGGACGTAGGTCGAGGTGGCGTCGACGGACTGTCCATCCCCGGTGTCCGAGAACGAGTAGTCGAGCAGGTCGATCGCAGCGGCAAGCTGGAACAGCACGTTCTCCACCGGCATCGTCCACGTCGTGTGGTCGACCGCGATGCCGCCGGAGATGGCATCGGCGGAGCCGGAGTTTTCGTGGGCGATGTTCGCGATGAGAGCCCCGTAGGCGAACGAGCGTTCGAAGTCGTCTGCGAAATCGCCCGGTGCGCTGGCTTCGCTCGCGTCACCCAGGATGCCGTTGAAGAGGACGGCCGGAGCTCCGGTGTGCTCTTCCATGGTGTCGATGTAGCCTGCGCACCAGTCTCGCGAGATCTGGCGGTTGCTCTGTCCGAGGACGGTCGGGTGCGCGGCGAAGACCCCAACACTGCCGACCAAGTCACCGTCTTCGTCCCGTGCCATGAGCAGCGTGATCGAGTCATCGGTGAACTCCCAGTCGCGTCGGTTGCTGTTGGGACCGGTGGCGCTGGCGACCTCGAGGGTCGCCGGTTCGCGAAGAAGCCAGGCGCGGCTCATGGAGCCGACGACCTCATCGATGACCGGGTTTCGGTACTCCGACGGACCGCCGCCCCACAGGCCCATGAAGTCGGGGGCGGAGTGGGTGTGAGTGGCTCCGACCATGATGTGCTCGGGCGGCAGACCGGTGTTCTCGGCGACGCGGGCGACGATGTCGGTGGTGAAGTTGTTGCCGAAGCCCGGCAGGTCTGCGACCGCGGCGACGAAGCCGACGTCGCCGAAGCTGATCGCGAAGCTTCGGATGTACACGTTGTCGTGGACGGACTCGGCCGGTCCTCGTACGAACGGAGGTCCGTACGCGCCCATGTACACGTTGAGCGCGAGGTGACCCTGGTTTGGCGAGATGTCAGTGACGTCAAACCCGGCGTTGAACTCCTGAGGGTTTTCCCCCGTAGTCTCAGCTCCGCTACTGGACGACGTGTCGGCACCTGTGTCGCCCGAGGATGATGCGGCGCTCGAGCTGCTCGACGAAGACTCCGCCGAGGGGGACGACGTCGCGGTGCTCGAGCTTCCGGGTTCACCGCTGGTGCCGGGGTCGGTGGTGGAGGAACTTCCACCTTGTCCACCGACTGTCGCGTCATCCCCGCAACCGATCAGGCAGAACGCGATACACCCAGTGCCAAAAGCCAACCGCATCTGCGGATGATGTCCTCTCGCGCTGGCGGGTTCAAGATGGCGTGTTTGGCGCAGAGTTCGTCAGCGCACAAAAAAAGCGCGCAACCGCATGAGACATGCGGAAGCGCGCGATCTGTCGAGCCCGACCCGACGGTGGCAGCGAACCCTGACGCCTCAGCGCCCTAGTTCTCTGTCTGCACCGATGATTCGGATGTCTTTGGCGTGGCTCAACCCCACGGAGATGTGGGTGACGGGTCGGGTGTGCCCATGGGTGTACCGGGCTGGGCACCGGGCTGACCGGGCTGGGCCGGAGACACCGACATGACGGTGCTCTCTTGGCGAAGCGGCGGGCGGACCTTGCGCGACATCCGGCGGATCATCCGACGGAGCGATTTCGCAATGGCGTGGCCTGTGGGCAGGACAACCGCGACTGTTTCGTCGCGCTCGGTCTGGACGACGACCGTGTGCTTGCCGATGACCATGCGGATCGTCGATTCGCTGGTCTTGGCCAACAGGCTCAGGGCGCCTTCGAGGACTGCGCTCCACGAGTCGTCGCCGCGGAATTCTCTTCCTGCGTCGCTTCCTGACGTGTCGCCCTGTGTGATGACAGCCACAGCTTCAATGCCTTGGGCCGCGTTCAAGTGATCGATATTTGCTCGGAGACTCATGCCTACCTCTTTCCGTTTTTCCTGGTCGGGCCAGGACTCGTTTCTAAGTCTGGTCGATTCGTGGAACGGCGCCAGTGTTCGGGTGTCGGTTCGCTCGATACGGGGGCTAGCGGGGGGCCGATCGGTTTCGACGGGCGATTTCTAGCCAAGGGTGTCCCTCTTTCCCCGCAGTACTCTCCAACCGCGGTTGGGGTTACATCCAGAACCGCAGATCGATGTTCTATGCGTGCTGCGGAGCACGCCATTGCGCATCCCGGAACGCTCGTCACGCCCTAACGGGCATCCTGTCCCCTCCCGGCAGTGCGCCCCTGGCGGGTGGGTGCTGCGGCCTACAGATCGGTCTGCGTCAAGGCGACGCACCGGGTCCAGAGTGCGTCGATCGCCGCCCGGTCTCTGAACTTGCACTTTGCCGGGGCCTCATCGACCCAGAACTCGGCGCGCAGGTTGCCCAACTCGGGATCTGCAGCCAACCGCGTAGGCGTTCGCGCACCTTCAGCCGGCGTTTTCATGAAGTGTCGTCCCACCTTCATCACCGCCGCGGCGAGGCCTGACAGGTTGTCGTAGATGCGGGTATTCACCCCACCCGGATGGCAGGCATTGACGCTGACTATGTCTCCAATACGTTGTTGGCATCCCCAACTCAGCATCCGGTTGGCTTGCTTGCTCTGCTTGTATGCCTTGGTGCCTGAGTAGGAGCGCGTCTCGAAGTCGAGGTCATCGATGTCGAGTCCGCCGGCGAGTTTCGAGGCGACATTCACCACCCGACTCGGCCCCGCTTCGATGAGCGAAGGCGCGAGAAGGTTGGTCAGCATGAACGGACCGAGCACGTTCGTGGCCCAGGTGAGCTCGCGACCGGCAGGAGTGGTCTCTCGCGTCTCCCGGAAGGTTCCGGCGTTGTTCACCAGCACATGGACCGGGGCGTCTCCGGTCGTGACTTGGTGTGCGAACAGTTGGATCGACTCCGGATCCGCCAGGTCCAGCGGCAGTAGGGAGAGCCTGTCGTTCCCGCTGTCCTCGGCGATCTCCTGCAGCGCGACCGATCCTCGTTCGCGGCTGCGGCAGGCGAGGACGACGGTCGCTCCGAAGTAGGCGAGATTGCGCGCGATCTCTTTTCCGATACCTGACGACGCACCGGTCACGATGCAGCGTCGGTCTACGAGATCGAACTTCACCGCGCCATGATACCGCCGTGGTCCGTGGTCCCAAGAAACCGGTAGGCTCCGGCTCATGGCACGCAACGGAGAGATGATCGAGTTTGCCGCGGGGTCCGGATCCGCTCCGGGGTATCTGGCTCGCCCCGCATCGGGCTCTGGCCCAGGGCTGGTGGTGTTGCAGGAGTGGTGGGGCCTGGTGGACCACATCAAGGACGTCGCGGATCGCTTCGCCGCCGAGGGATTCGTTGCGCTTGCGCCCGACCTATACCGAGGGGACTCGACGACCGATCCCGACGACGCGGGCCGCAGGATGATGGCGCTCGACATCGCTCGGGCGGGTCAGGACGTCGCCGCTGCGGTCGACCACCTGCGCGGGCTCGATGCGGTCGCTCCCAAGAAGGTCGCGGTCATGGGCTTCTGCATGGGCGGGCAGCTCGCACTGCAGGCCGCGGTCGAACACGGCGACACCGTCACGTGCGGCGTCGACTTCTACGGGATTCACCCAAGCGTGGAGTTGGACTTCTCCAAGCTGAGCGTCCCCGTGCTCGCGCACTTCGGCAAGGGCGACGAGTTCGTCGATGAGCCGAGTGCGAAGGCCTTGGTCGCGTCCATTCGAGAGGCCGGCGGAAGCATCGACCCGCACTTCTACGAGACCGGCCACGCGTTCTTCAACGACGCGCGCCCCGATGCCTACGACGAGGCGTCGGCGAAGACGGCGATGAGCCGCACGCTCGAGTTCCTCCGCACGCAGCTGGGCTGACGTGCGCGAGCGACTGGCCATCGCCTACTTCATCGTGTCGACCGGAGCCCTCGTGGCACCGGTCTACCCGGCGCTGGGCAACCACATCGAACCGCGGGTGTTCGGCTTGCCGTGGTCGTTGGTCTACGTGCTGGGGGTCATCGCGGCGAACTTCGCGGTGCTGCTGTGGATGTACCGCAGGGGGGTCGGCCGATGACCTTGGCCCACACGGTGGTGTTCGGCTACCTGGCGTTGGTGCTGGTC
>CAJXVA010000500.1 GCA_913061055.1 uncultured Pseudomonadota bacterium | reverse complement strand
GGGAGGGGTCAAACCTTCGCCAGGCGCACTGCGGATCGATGCGGATACCTGCGCAGACGAAGCCCTTCGGGGGTTCCGGCGCGGTCGCGCGGTTGTGTTTCCGGGGCGCCTCAACCGGCTCTTGATGCGGATCACCTCGTTGCTCCCGCGCTTTGTGCTGCGATGGGTGATGGCTCGTTCTGGCGCCAAGACCCGTGCTCGGGCCCTCGAAGAGGCCTGAGACCCCCAATCAGAAGCTCTGGACGCGCGCGGACCAGGGGCCGCCGGGCAGACCGTTTTGTGGGCTTCGTCCGTACTGGGGGACATCGAGCGTCATGAGAACCCGCGTCCTCACCGGAGGGCTGAGCCGATGCCCCTGTGCGTCGGTGAGCCCCCGCGGCAGCGTGCCGTCGCCCCAATCGTCGGTGCCGCTTGCAGCGGCCCCCGCCCGGGCGGCACACTTTGGCCACCGTCCCCGTCTGTGTGACAGGTGCGGAGTTCTGTCTCGATGGACGCCTCCTCAAGCGCGCACGCCCCAGCCGTCGACACCACCGGTGACGAAGCGCTCATGCAGGCGTTCTGCACCGGAGATGCCGCGGCGTTCGAGACCCTGGTCGCTCGGCATCAGCGCGGCGTCTACAACTTCTTGCTTCGCAGCGTTCGGCAGCAACCGCGCGCCGAGGAACTCCTGCAGGAGGTCTTCTTGCGGGTGGTCCGCGCCAAGGAGCGATACACACCCTCGGCGAAGTTCACGACGTGGCTGTACTCGATCGCTCGCAACCTGTGCGTCGACGAAAGCCGGCGCGCCAAGTTCCGGCGGCATCAATCTCTCGATGCGCCGCGCAAGGGCTCGGACGGGGACGCGGGGTCGGCCATGATCTCCAGCATTCCGTCCAACGAGGTGCCCACTGATGAGGCTGCCGAGGCGCCCACCATTCGGCGACGACTCAAGGAGGCTGTCGCCAAGCTCCCGGTGGAGCAGCGTGAGGTGTTTCTGCTGCGGCAGGTTAGCGGGCTCTCCTTCCGCGAGATTTCCGAGACCGTCGAGATTCCAGAGAACACGGTCAAGAGCCGGATGCGGTACGCGCTGGAGAAGCTGCGTAGCGAGCTGGGCGATCTGCATCATGCGGCACCCGAAGGTGGGGCCAGCTGATGGGCGAGTTCTCACCGGTTCAACTCGACGCGCTCGAGGATGCGCTCGAAGACCTCGAACTCTCGGGGATTCCGCTGGAGTTCGAGGACGACGTTGCGGTGTCGGGGCGCCTCTCGGAGTATCGCGACCTCCTGCAGCTCTCGCGCGACGCGTTGCCTTCCGTCGAGGTTCCCGCTGGAGTCCTCGACTCGGTGTTGGCGGCCGCGCGCGACGAGGCAGCGCTGCCGAGCGTGGGTGCATCGCCTCGGGCGGATGGCTCCGCCCAGGCCCAGACCCCATGGTGGAAGCGACTCTCGCTGTGGATCCCCGGGCTGGCGGTCGCTGCCAGCGCGGCGCTGGTCTTGGTGATGGTTCAGGGCACGCTCAGCGAGTCCGAACCTGCGGATGCGACGCTCGCCAGGGCCGACGCCGCCGAGGAAAAGCCGGCCTCCAAGAGCGGGGCGGTTCTCGAGCGGGGTGACGAGCTTCGGGCCGCGGCGGAGCTGCCCGCGGAGGAAGCCGAGGAGGAGGAGCGCTTTGGACTCGGCGCGCCCGAGTCTCGTGGCCGGTTGCGTGGGTCCGCCGCTGTCGATCGCGCCGGCGAGGACGACAAGGCGTTGCTCGAAGAAGCGGACGCCGACGACGCGGAAGCCCCCGCGGCTGCGCTACCGAGTGCACCCGCCGCGGAGGTCGTCCCCGCGGACCCCGAGCCGACCGACAAGGTCATCTACGACAAGGCCAAGGGCGCAGCACCGGCATCGAAGGAGCGCAACGCCAAGCCGAGCAAGGCCTCGGCGCCCCGAACGTCGGGCAAAAAACAGGACGCGCCCGAGCCTGAGCCCCAGCAGGGCCCCAAACCGAAACCTACGCCGAAGAAGCCCGAGTCGAAAGCGCCCGCTCCAGCGCCCGGCGGTGGCAGTGGAGCGGCCGGAGACGGGTCCGCCCCGGAGCCGTCCGAATCGCTGGCGTCGGCCGACGCGAACCGCCGCAAGGGCCGGTGCAGCGCTGCACGGAGCGTGTACCGAGGCCTGGTCGATCACAGTGACGCCAAGTTCCGCGCCCGTGCGCTCGCCGGGCTTGGGCTCTGCGCCCTCGCAGACGGCGACGAGACGGGGGCCGACGCCTACTTCTCGAGGGCCCGGAAGGCGGACAGCGGTATCGGCAGCTTCATTTCGCGGGAGCGAGACGCCGCGGAAGAGACCACACAGCAGGCGCTCTGAGCGGCTGCGGGTCCCTGCCGCTACTTCTCTTTTTTCTTCTTCTTGTTGTTCTTGCGGGACTTGCCCGGCGAGCCCTTGCGCTTCTTCTTGTCTTTCTTCGATGGTTCCGCGGCATCCCCGGTTTCTCTCGTGGGGGTGGCCGGGGCGACGTCGGGCGGGAGCGGGAGGCCAAGGCTCGCCGTCGCGTCGCGAATGAGCTCGTGGGGAGCCAGCGGCGCGGTCAGATCGACGCCGGCGGACAAACGATCGGTGACGGCTCGAAGCGTCGCCAACCGGGCGTGGCGCTTGGTGTTGGCACCGATCACGACCCACGGGGCGTCCGAGGTGTCGGTTCGTTCCAACATGTCGTCGAACGCGGACACGTAGTCATCCCATCGATTGCGATTGCGGAGGTCGTCGCGCGTGAACTTCCAACGCTTGACCGGATCGTGGAGTCGGTCGGCAAACCGCTCGAGTTGCTCACCCCGGCCGATGCACAGCAGGACCTTGATGAGCACAGCGCCGTCGTCGACGAGCATCTTCTCGAATGCGTTGATCTCGTCGTAAGCGCGACGCCACGCCTCTTCCTTGCAGAACCCCTCGACGCGTTCAACCAACACGCGGCCGTACCACGAGCGGTCGAACACGGCGAGCTGGCCGGGGACGGGGAGTTCCCGCCAGAAGCGGTACAGGTAGTGACGCCCTTGCTCCTCCTTCGTCGGTGCCCCGACTGCGTGAACCTTCACCCCGCGAGGGTCGAGCCGGGCGGTCATGCGGCGAATCGCTCCGCCTTTGCCAGCCGCGTCGGTCCCTTCGAAGGCAAGGACGGCGCGACGGCCCTGGGCTCGGTATGCGCATTGAATCCTCAGCATCTGGAGCTGAAGCTCGGCAAGCTCCGCCTCGTAGTCATCCTTGGGCGGCCCGCTGGGATGCTCGAGGTCATCGACGCTGCGGCGAGAGGCTTGCTTGCGGGTCTTGGAATTCTTCGTCATCGACCGTCTCCTGCGAAGCCTTTGGGTCGCAGCCGTTTGGCCCGCTTCGCTTCTCGCTGCCTGCCCTCGGCCCACGCGATCATCTGTTCGTGGCTGCCGTCTCCATCGCCCTCGCGCTGCCGGTAGCTGCCGTCCGACTGCATCTCCCACGCAAGCCGGTCATCGTCCAACTGGGTCTGGATGATCTTTCGCAGAGTCTCGCGAAGCGCTGGGCGTTCGACCGGGACGACCGCCTCGACGCGACTCTCGAGGTTGCGGTTCATGATGTCTGCGGAGCCGATCAGGTACTCCTCGGCGCCGCCGTTGTGGAAGTAGTAGATGCGCGCGTGCTCGAGGAAGCGCCCGACGATGCTGATGACGCGGATGTTCTCCGAGAGCCCAGCGATGCCCGGCCGAATGCGGCAGGTATCTCGAATGATGAGATCGATCGTGACGCCCGCCTGAGAGGCGAGGTACAGGGCCCGGGTCACATCGACGTCTTCGAGGCCGTTGCACTTCATTTGGATCAGGCCGTTGCCGTGAAGTCGGTGCGACTCGATCTCGCGCTCGATCTTTTCCAGCAGCGCCGGCTTGAGCTTCTTCGGTGCCGGCAACAGCTTGCGGTACATGCGACCGGGTTGGTAGCCGGTGGTCAGGTAGTTGAACAGCTCGGTGAGGTCGTGTCCGAGGTCGTCGTCGCAGCTGAACAAGCCCAGGTCGGTGTAGGCGCGGGCGTTTCCTGCGTGGTAGTTGCCGGTGCCAATGTGCGTGTAACGAGTCAGCCGATTGTAGTCGCGGCGGACCACCAAAATAGTCTTGGTGTGCGTCTTGAGCCCGATGACGCCGTAGCTGACGTGAATGCCCGCCTCCTCCAGGCGGCTGGCCCAGCGGATGTTGGCCATCTCGTCGAAGCGTGCCTTGAGCTCCACCACCACCGCGACCTGTTTGCCGTTGCGGGCGGCCGAGACCAGGTGCCGCACGACGTTGGTGCCGGCAGAGGTGCGGTACAGCGTCATCTTGATCGCGCGGACCTTGGGGTCGAGGGAGGCCTCGCGAAGGAAACGCTCCACCGACGTCGAGAACGACTCGTACGGGTGGTAGAGCAGGATGGACCCTTCATCGCGAATCTGATGGAAGATGTTGCGGTCGGCGTCCATCAGCGCGGGGTGGTCGATCGGGCGATGGACGTCTTCTCGAAGATCGGGGCGGTCGATCGCGCCGAGTTCGAAGAGGTCCTTGAGCCCCATCGGCATGCCGGCGACCTCGAAGACGTCGTCACGCTCGTCGAGTCCAAACTTGTCGGCGAGCAGTCCGCGGTGGAGCGGTGGCATGTCGGCCGAGATCTGCAGCCGCACGATCGGCGCGAACTTTCGCTCGCGAAGCTCCGACTCGATCAGCGCGAGCAGGTCGTCGGCGTCCTCTTCATCGCCTTCGGTGTGGGCGTTGCGGGTCGCCCGAAAGATCGTCCACCGGTCGATGATCATCCCTGGGAAGAGCAGGTCCAGGTTGTGGGACATCACGTCTTCGAGGGGCACGAAGCGGAAGTCGTCGCCCACCTGAAGAAACCGCGGAATGCCCGAGCCGATCGGGACCTTGACCCGAGCGAGCAGCGGGTGGGTGTCCTTCGCGTGGTGCAGGGTGACCAGGAGGTTGAGCGAGAGGTTGGAAATGAACGGGAACGGGTGCGCCGGGTCCATCGCCTGGGGCGTGACCAGCGGAAAGATGTTCTCCAGGTAGTAGGCTCGCAGTCGGCGGCGCTCGTCGTCCGTGAGGCCCAGGTAGTCGACGACCCCGATCTCCTCGAACTCGAGCTCGCGCTTGAGCTCACTCCACGCTTCCACCAGTCGTCCCTCCAGCCTTCGGATCTCGACGTAGCAGGCCTTGATCTGCTCTTGAGGCGTGCGGCCGTCGACCGTCTTGTCGTGCACACCCGCGAAGACCTGCTGCTTGAGGCCCCCGATCCGCTTCATGAAGAACTCGTCCAGGGTGGAGCCCACAATCGCGAGGAACTTCAACCGCTCCAGCAGCGGCACGCGCTCGTCCCGCGCTTGGTGTGCAACCCGGCACGCGAAGTTCAGCCAGGTGAGCTCCCGGTTGAGAAAGGCTTCGGGCCCAAGCGATTCTAGGTCTCCGCTCGTCGACCACGCGTCGTGGCCGGGTAGCGGGGGGTGGGGCGGTGTCACGCCATGCTCAACCGGCGTGCGGCACGGCTCCACGAGGCCGACGTTGGGGGCGATGGACGGGGTGTCCGCGTGGGGAGAGGTAGGCACGTCCGGTACGTTCGTCACGGCAAGGTCTGGCACGGCAGTGTGGCAGAACGTCGCGAACCCGTCGACAACTGGACGGTTCCGCGGGTTCAGGCGGCCCGATTCGGAGCGCCAACCCGGCGGAACGAGGGTGCGAGTCGGCCATAGGCCCGCGTACAATGCCGAGGACGTGGGTGAGACGTTCGACCACTCGACCCTTCGAATCCGGCGAACCCCGGCACTGGAACGTGTGCGGGACGCGTCCGTCGATGACGCGCAGTTGGTTGTGCTGGTGGGGCACGCCTCGGGCCGTCGATATGTGGTCGGGGCCGAGATTACCCTGGGTCGGGGCTCCGGGTCGCCGATCGAGCTGCTCGATGATGGCGTGTCTCGGCACCATGCCCGGGTCCGTCGAACCGACACCGGGTACACCATCGAAGACCTCGAGAGTCGGAACGGGACCTTTGTCAACGGGGAGCGCATCACCGAGTCGCCCCTGAACTTCGGAGACAAGATCGCGGTGGGCTCTCGGACCGTGCTGCTGTTTGCGAACCGCGACCGGTTCGAGGACCAGCGCATCCAGGCTCAGAAGCTGCAAGCGTTGGGGCAACTCTCCGGGGGAATCGCCCACGACTTCAACAACCTGCTCGGCGTTGTCCTGGCGAACACGACGCACCTCCAGGGGCTTCAGAAGCGGGGGCCGGTCGAGGATGAGCGGTTGCGTGCCTCGCTGGCCGACATCGAGACCGCATCCCGGCGGGCGGTCGACCTCACTCGCCAGCTGCTTGCGTTCGCACGAAGCGGCCAGCGCCGCCATGAGACCGTGTCCTTGGCCAGCGTCGTGGCGGATGCCGAGCGATTGCTCCGCCGAACACTGCATCGCTCCATCGAGCTCCAGACCACCGTCGAAGAAGACATCACGGTCGTGGGTGATCCGTCCCAGCTGCTGCAGATTCTGATGAACCTGTGCATCAACGCCGGGGACGCGATGCCCGAGGGTGGTGCGCTCAGCATCGAGGTGCGACGCGCCTCTCACCCCGAGGTCGACCTGGGTGGCACGGACCTCCTCACTCACGGCGATGTTGCCTCGCTCCGGGTCGTCGACGAGGGCATCGGAATGGACGCTGGCGTCCGTGCTCGGGTGTTTGAACCGTTCTACACAACCAAGCCGCGCGGCAAGGGCACGGGCCTGGGGTTGGCCACCGTTCATGCGATCGTGCGCGACCATGGCGGGCACATCCGGGTCGAGAGTGAGACCGGCCAGGGAACCACATTCGAGGTCTTGATGCCCTGCGGCTCGAGCCGCCCCGACGTGGATCCTCGACACACGTCTCGGACCGGCGTCCGTCTGCGCGGCGTCGTCTTGCTGGCCGACGACGAGTCTCTGATTCGAGCTGCGAGCCGGCGGGTGTTGGAGCACGCCGGCCTGGAGGTGATCGAGGCCTGCGACGGTGCACAGGCAGTCGACCTCTACTCCAGCAACGCGGACCGCGTGGACCTGGTCATCCTCGACCTCGATATGCCGCATATGGATGGTGAGCAGGCGTTCCACCGGCTCCATGCGCTCGCCCCAAACGTTCCGATTCTGATCAGCTCCGGGTACATCGACGGAGACCGGGAGCAGTCGCTGCGAGAGGCAGGTGTCGACGGGCTCCTGCACAAACCCTATGATTCGACAGCGCTGCTCAAAGCGGTCGCGGCGGCTCGGGCTGCAGCGGCCGACTCCGATGACCACCCCACAGCGCTCGATGTTCCATGAACGCCCGCATTCTCACCGTACTCCTCGCCCTTCCTCTGAGCCTTGGTGCCGTCGCCTGCGACGACGCGAAGAAGGATGACGCAAAGTCTGACAAGAAGGACGACGCCGACAAGAAGGACGACGCCGACAAGAAGGACGACGCCGCCAAGAAGGACGACGCCGCCAAGAAGGACGACGCCGCC
>CAJXVA010000499.1 GCA_913061055.1 uncultured Pseudomonadota bacterium | reverse complement strand
CCGCCCGCACCGCCGGCGGACGTGCCCGACCTCGACGAGAGTCCGGGTTCCGGTGCGACCGCGCGCGACCGACTCGAACGCCATGCGACCGACCCGGCATGCGCCGGCTGCCATGTCTCGATGGACCCGATCGGCTTGGCGCTCGAGAAGTACAACGCGGCGGGGGCCTACCGAGTGGCGGAGAACGGCGCTCCGATCGACGCGAGCGGGACCTTGTCCGGCGTCGATTTTGATGACGCCCTGGGAATGATCGATGTCCTCGCGGCGGATGAAGAACGGCTCTCCGCTTGTGTTTCGCAGCACTTGCTCACGTTCGCGCTCGGGCGTCCGTTCGACGGCGAAGACGACTCGGAGCACATCGGACGTGCCGCGGAAACCTTCACCGACGGCGCACTGCGCCTGCAGGAATTGGTCGTCGCGGTCGCGCTCAGCGATGCGTTCCGGGGACGACGCGGCGAGCCGCAGTAGACGAAGCGTGGGCGCAGGCAGCGTCGTTGACACCCGGCGCTGCGTGTCCGACCGTAGAAGGTGACCATGCGGAGCCCCCTGAGAACGGTCGCGATCTTGCTTGCCCTCACCGCTTCGGGTTGCCCCGAGGACCGCGACGACGGGGACGCTGCGCCAGGGCTCACGAGTCCGGTGACGGGCACCACCCCGACGAGCGGGCCCGAGGACGACGGCGGAGACGACACCGGGGACAAGATCGACGTGGGCGGCGAAGGCACCGGCCAAGCCAGTGGCGGAGATGGCACGCCGGGCGTCGGGAGCTGCGCCGAAGCGGCCCAGAACGAGTCCAACCAGGGCTGTGAGTTCTGGGCGGTGGACCTTCCCAACGCCTGGGCGGGCATCAACGGAAGCCCCGCTCCTGCCGACCAGCAGTTTGCGGTGGTCGTCGCCAACACGGCCGCCGAGACCCCGGCGGTGGTGGAGGTCTTCAACGGTGTCACCGGGGCCTCCGTGGCCACCAACGCGGTGCCTCCAGGCGAGATCTTCGAGTTCCGCCTGCCCGCGCTCAACCAAGACCCCCGTGCCAACACCTATGGCGGGCAGTCGTACCGCGTCACCAGCGACGTCCCGATCACCGCCTACCAGTTCAACCCGCTGGACAACACCGTGCAGGTGTTCTCGAACGACGCATCGCTGTTGTTCCCGACCCCGGTGCTCGACACCGACTACACGGCGATCACCGCGGACGCGCTGCTGCTGAGCACCGATGTCGACCCCAACGGCGCGAACGCCGGTGCGTTCGTCTCCATCGTGGCCACCGAAGACGGGACCAGTGTCGATTTGTTCGCGACCTGGGGTCTGTACGCAGGGGACACCCAGGGCGTGATGCTGAACCGCGGAGAGGTTTTCACCGCGGTTTCGGTCGGAACCGGCGCAGGTGCCGGAGCGGGGGACGGAAACCTGTCCGGGTCGCGGGTCGTCAGCGACAAGCCCGTCGCCGTGTTTGCGGGCAACGTCGCAACGATCGAACCCAACCCCGGCATGTGCTGCGCCGACCATCTCGAGCAACAGATGCTGCCCCTGGTGGCCTGGGGCGACAGCTACCTCGCGACGCCTCCGCCCTCGCCGGCGAGCGCGGGAGATGTCGTTCGAGCCGGCTACCGGATCACGGGGTCGTTCGACGGCACCCAGCTGTCCTACTCACCGGCACCGCCGCCGGGCGCCCCGACGGCGATCAACGCCGGGGAGACCGTTCGTTTCGAGACCAACCTGCCCTTTGCGGTCACATCGGGCGATCCCGACCGGCCGTTTGCGGTCACCGAGTTCCTGCTCAGCTCCCAGGCGCTGGGGGGCTTTGGCAACCAAGGGGACCCCGCCATGATCTCTCTGCCCGCGTCCGCCCAGTACCAAGAGGACTACATCTTCTTGGTCCCCGATGGATACGCGAGCAACTACGTCACCGTGATCCGGCAGGAAGGCGCCAGCGTGCAGCGGGATGGGATTTCGGTCGACGCCGCTGGTTGGGCGCCGCTGGGAGTGCTCGGCGGCATCGGCTACGAGTACGTGCACCTCGGTGTCGAGACCGGATCCCACAGCATCAGTTCCGAGTCGCCGTGCGGCATCATCTCGGTCGGCTATGATCAAGATGTCAGCTACGGCTACCCCGGCGGTAGCGGACTCGAGGTCATCTCCGAGCCACCGCCGCCTCCGGTCGGTTGAGCCCGCGGGCCGCCGCGACACCGACGTCATGCGTCGGGGCGTCGCGGCCGGACAAGGGCCGGCGGCATTCTCGCCAAGACCGGTTATCGTGACAGTCTATGCGTTTTAGGTTGAAACGATGGTTGGTGGTGTTGGGTTGTGGTGTTGGCGTCGCCGGATGCGACGAAGAACCGGTCGGTGCGTCCGGAAGTGACATCGCCACGTCGGGGTTCGGGGAGTCCTCGGGCAGCGAGGGTGACGACTCTGCGGACAGTGTCGGCGAGGACGACGACGATGGTGCAGATGATGGCCCCGCAACGCTCCCCGATGCAGGAACGAAGCCCTGGTGTGGCGACGGTGTGCTCGATGAGGGCGAGGCTTGCGACGGCGAAGACTTTGGCGGACGCAGCTGCGACGATGAGGGCGCGGACGGAGGCAGCCTGCGTTGCACCGACGACTGTCAGATCGATACCTGTGACTGCACGTGGGAGGACGGTGGCGGAGACTGTCCCCCAGACACGCCGCCCGTATGCGGCAACGGTATCCAGGAGTACGGCGAATCGTGCGACGGGACGGACATTCCCAGTTGGGACTTCGATCCCTGCGAAGCCGAGCTCGGAAACGGATTCTACGGAGGCGTGGGGTGCACCGCCGACTGCACGCTCGACACCAGCACCTGCGGGTGGTGTGGGGACGGCGTGTGGCAAGAGTGGGAGGAGGAGTGTGATGGGGACGAGATCGGGGAATTCACGTGCGAAGAGGCCATCCACGTCCCTGCCCTCGGCTCCCCGACCTGCGACAAGTCCTGCGAGTTGATCTTCGACAGCTGTGAGCCCTCGTGCGGCAACGGCGAGCTCGACCCCGGCGAGTCCTGCGACGGCGAAGCGCTCGGAGAGCAGACCTGCGCCGACGTCGGCGCGGTCGGTGGCACGATGGGCTGCACCGAGGACTGCACGTTCGACCCCGGGGAATGCGACTACTGCGGCAACGGGGTCCTCGATCCCGGCGAGGTCTGTGACGGGGATGCGTTCGTCGAGTCCCAGTGCTCGGCGGTGAGTGCCTTCGCGAGCGGACTGTTGGCCTGCGCGGACACATGCACCTACGACCTGTCGACCTGCGAGGTGCCCGGAGGGACGCTCGTGATCTCGGAGGTCCTCCCGGTCGCGGTCCCCGATCCGCTCTTTCCCCAAGGAGAATGGCTGGAACTGCACAACCCCGGGGACGGAACCGTCTCCCTGGACGACTGCACGCTGTCGGGCCTGGTCCCGTTCGAAACGCAGCCGTTTGAGCCCGGGGCCGTGATCGAGGCCGGGGACTACGTGACGTTCGGGCACGGGACGCCCGAGGACCTGGGCTTCACACCGGACTACAGCCTGGCCGAAGCGTCATCCTTCCTCAACGTCGGCGACCTCATCCGTATCGAGTGCGGCGGGACCCTCGTCGACGAGGTGGAATACGACGACGCAAAGCCGTGGCCGCCCCTGACTGCGGGTCGCTCCATCGAGGTCTCTGCAGCCGGACTGGATTCGTTCAACAACGACGCGGCCGAGTCCTGGTGCGGCGCGTCGAACGAGTATGCGCCCGGCTTCTCCGGCACGCCCGGCGGCGCCAGCGACTGTCCGGTGGCGGACTGAACTCGCCGCGGGGCTGAGCGCCGCTGCCGGGGCTCAGCCCACAAGCAACGTGTCCCCGACGCGCAGGTCTCCGGCGTCGCGGACGACCACGTTGCGCCCGAAGATCACCTTGCCCGACTCGTCGCGCCGAAACGTTGCCAACGTGCGAAGGGGCTCACCGTCCGCGCGAGGGCGGTCCGGTCGGGCGGGGTCGAGCAGCGTCATCGAGCAGCGCTCGCAGCCGGTCGTGCATTCGAGCGTGGTGTCCCCGCTGCGCAGCAAAGACCACGCGTCTTCGGCCCACGGCTGGTCGGTCTCAACGACGATGTTCGGCCGGAACGCGAGCATCGGCACCGCGCTTCCCTCGATGCGACCGTGGAGGTCGGTCAGGGACGCCGCGTTGGTGACCAAGATCGGGTACCCATCGGCAAAGCTCACCGCGGATCCGTCGAAGCCCTCGACCGGACGGCGCGTCTGCTCGGGCATGTACACGAGCTGTGCAGGCTCGCCCACCAGCGCGGTGAAGAACGCGTCGACTTCGTCCGAGACCCCGGTGGCGATCATCGTGTCGCTCCAAACCGACACCTCGAGTTCCGGGCCCTGCGCGGGCGTCAGCGGACAGGAACAGGGCGCCAAACCGTCGGCCTCGAGCAAGAGCCGCTCGCCTTCGATGCGCAGCGAGCAGCGTCCAAGCGCGGGATGGCTCCGCTGCGACAGGAACTTGCCGCTGGGCGCCACGACCATGAACCGCCGGTCGTGCGCAAGCCCGCGCTCCTGAGCGTGGGCAACCTCGACCGGGATGCCCGGTCCGCTCTTGATCGGGTAGATGAAGAGATGCGAGATGCGCATGCCGGAGGCTACCGCACCGCTTCGAACTGCACCGTTTCCAGCGTGCGAATCTCGCTGGACGCCACCTCGGTGAAGTTGCACGGCTCACCGTCGTCGCAAAGGCCAGCATCGCTACACTCGCTCGCGGGGCAGTGTCGGGGGCCCACGTTGGTGATGCCGGTGGTCGCGGTCTGGCCACTCGCGCGTTCGGACAGTCCGCCCTCCCCTGTCATGGAGTCGTAGCCCACCAGGACCGTCCCGGTCGACTCCTCGAACCCGACCGAGAACGTCAGACTGCTGGCCGAACCTCCATCGCAGGTGTTGGTGCCATCCTCGAAACACGAGCCCGACCACGTCAGCCACAATGTGCGGTTTGGTTCACTTCCTTCGACCGCGGCACACACCCCCGAGGGCGAGGGCCGCATCGAATCCCAGAACGGCACGACCCCAGGGGCGGGAACTCCGGGTTCGCCCAAGGAGTGCGGGATACCCACGTCGCTTTGCAACGCTTCGGGCGGCGCGGCACCGATCGTCACGTAGCCGTTGTCCCCGATCCACAGCTGCTCCGCGAGCACCCCGTACAGGCAGATATCGAACGGGAGTTCTTCGAGGGGCGAGGCCACCTCGACCTCATTCTCGCCCTCGGTCATCACGGATCCCAGTTGCCCCGGAAGCTCGCACGCATTGCGGACCACCGCGATACTCGGAGACCAGGCGTACTGCGTGACCTCAGGGCATCGTAGCTCCGCGCCCGTTGAGCTGCTCCCGTCGTCGGGGCCGCCGGTCGTCTCCGAGCTCGAACTGCTGGACGCGGCCAGCGTGGTGCCGGTCGTACCTGGCCCGGTGCTCGAGGACTCTACGCTCGTGCTTCCCGCAACCGACGTGCTGCCTCCATCCCTCTGGACACAGACGTCGACATCGCAGACATACCCCTGTCCGAGGACCTCGCAGTCCCCATCGGCGACGCACTGGGTGGGCTCGGCATCGAGCAAGACAGAGCAGCCGCTGATGAGCATCCCGCCCGAAGCGAGCGCAAGAAGAAGTCGTCGGGAAGGCGTCATCGGAACTCGGGAGTAATCTTGAGCGGGACGACCTGAACGATCGGTCCCGGGAAGCCAAACGCTTCGTCCAGGCTGATGTCGTTGACCGGGTCGAGGATGATCAACCGGTCGGGGTCGACTTGAGGCAGACAGCTGAGCAAGGCGACCGTCGACGTGAAGAACTCGTCCTGCACGGACGTGTCTCCGGAGACCGACCACGACCCGTCGATCGGAAAGCAGGGGCTCGCGCCTCCGCCGGAGTTGAGACACGTGCCCGAGACCGTTTCAGGGTCCCAGGTACACGCCTCACCCGGCGCGCACACGCTCGGCAACGTGATGATCGGGTCGCCCTCCTCGCCGGCGTTCCCGCAGGTCCCCCCAGGACAGTCTGTGTCGGACTGACATGGAGCCGCGGGGTCGTTCGAGCAGACGCCACACCAGCAGTTGAGGCTCTCGGCCCCGGGGAACGTGCAGTTCGGCCGGTCGTCCCCCATCTGCCAGAGCACCCCGCCTGAGGTCAGGCCGCTGGCCGGTAACGCGAAGTCGATCGGGTTTGGCGTCCAGCTGCAGTCGAAACTCAGCGCCCCGTTGGAGCTGATCGTCGCCACGTCGCACGGGTCACCGCTGTCGGCACACGTGCCATCTTTGGCGCCGTCATCGGGGGTGGTGTCGTCCACACAGGTCTCGGCGAACCCGGGGCCCACCGTGACCCGGGTGTTGAGGACCTCGAAGTCCAAGTCTCCGGTCGCGAGGTTGACGACGCCTTGGGCACCGAAGGTCGACTCCGTTCCGAACTGGCGCTGCTGCGCTTCGTTCAACGGGGCCGCGTAGGCCGCCGTCCAGGTGGTCGTCCGCTGCACCGGGGGCTGCCACATGACCTGGCACGCGCCTGCCGTACCGCCATCACCACAGTCGGCGTCCGACTCGCAGGCGTTCGGCCAGTCGTTGAGACATCGGCGCGGGTCGTTCGGCGTGCCCTCTGCGTTGGCCACCGGTCCCTCGAATCGGCACCGACGACACTCGTCGTCGCAGTCGGTCAGCGCGTAGCTGACCACCATCCCGTCCACGGGGTCGGCACCGTGGCCCTGGCCGGTCCAGCCGTAGGACACGTTCACCAGGCTGGCGATACGCTCGGTTCGGATGTGCGTCGGGCAAACGAGCGGGCCCCCGCTTCCGGTGTCCACGCTTCCGGTTGTCGTCTCGTCGCCGGGGGCCGTCGTTGACGTTGCGACCGTGAGCGACCCGGTCGAACCGGTCGTGGGCGCCCCTGTCGAGGGCCCCATCGTGCCCTCGTCGCTTCCATCCTCACCGGTCGTCGCTGTCCCTTGACCCACGGGCTCGGCGGTGTCGGGACATCCGGCCACGCAGAGGGCGGCAACGAGCCACGCACGAGGTGTCTTTAGACTCATTTCCACGGGATATCCGAATCGATGCCGGCCGCCTTCGCGCCCCGCTTGTTCTTCTTTTTCACGGTGAGCTCGTCGCCCGGCCGAGCCGCCGCGGGCTCAGACGGAGCTTCGGCGGGCGCGGATCCGGCTGCTGCGGTCGGCGCTGCAGCGCCCTTCGCTCGTCGACGAGCGCGTCTGCGGGACCCGGATGCAGGTGCTGGCGTCTCGCCCCCTGTCATGGGCTGCAACTCGATGTCGACCGTACGCGACCGGTTCAACTCGACATCGAATGTCTCGGTCGCGTAGCCATCGGCACGCGCGACGATGCGGTGAGACGCCAGAGGATCGCTTCCCTCGAGCACGAGTGAGTCGCCGATGTGGAGCTTGCCGTCGACTTCGATCGTCGCTGTCTCTTATACACATCTGACGCTGCCGACGAGCGATCTAGTGTAGAT
>CAJXVA010000498.1 GCA_913061055.1 uncultured Pseudomonadota bacterium | reverse complement strand
CGCTCGTCGGCAGCGTCAGATGTGTATAAGAGACAGATCGATCACCTCCGGGGAGACGCCGCGTTCTTCCTCGCCCCGCGCCCGCACGCGGAACACGTCCAGCGCGACCGGGGGGTCGTCGTTGCTGGAGAACACGTCCGCCGCCATGACCTCGATGCCCAGCTCACACAGCACCGAAGCGGTCTGGGCGAGCAGGCCGGGTCGGTCCGCCGCCGCGAGGGTCAGGCGCAAGCCCCCCGGCCCGACGCTCAGCTCGAGCGCCACCGACTCGCCCTCGGTCAACATGCGCTGCACCAACGCACCGTGCTGGTTGCGGAAGTCGGCGTCGAACAAGGTCCGGTAGCGCTCCGGCATGCCGGCGGGCTCATCGGGTGCGGGCTCTTGGTGCCGAGCCCGCGTCGTTCCGCGTCGCATGTGGGCGCGGGCGAGCAAGTACAGCTCGTCGAGCAGCGCGAGCTTCCAGCCGGTGAGGTTGCCCGGTCGCACCGATGCCGTGTCGACGAGCGAGAGGAGGTAGAGCTCCGCCAGCCCCTGCGGCGTTCCGACGCCCCGGGCGAAGTCAGCGATGAGCTGCGGGTCGGACAGGTCCCGCTTCTGGCTGAGCATCGGCATCGACAGATGCTCCGCCACCAGCATGCTGCATCGCTGCACATCGCCATCGCTCAACCCCAGCCGACGCGCGGTTGCCCAGGCGACCTCCGCTCCGCTCTCGCACTGATCCCGGCCCGATGCTTTCCCCGTGTCGTGCACGAGCGTCGCGAGGTACAGCACGCGGTCGTCGTCGAGCTCGAGATGCAGCGACGTGGCGAGCGGGTAGTCCTTGTTGTGATCCCCTCGGGCGATGCGCTTGAGCATCGTCAACGCGGCCAGCGTGTGCTGGTCGACCGTGTACACGTGATACGTGTCGTGCTGCATTCGACCACGAATGTCGCCGAACTCCGGCACGACGGCCTCCAGCAACCCCAACTCGGAGGCCAGCTCCACCGCCGAGGGGTGCTCGACGTCGTCGGTGTTGGTCAGCAGCTCGAAGAACGCCGCGTGAGCCTGGGCATCCTCGGCCACACCGGCGATGGCCGGGACGGCAAAGGTCTCCGTGATCGCGTCGAACGTCGTGCCCCCCAGCGGTACATGGTGGTCCCGGGCGCGCGCCAAGGCTCGGAAGCACAGCGATGGCTGCTTCGCCAGCGGCTCCGCGCCGGTGTACACGAGACGGCCCCGCTCGATCGAGAACCGCTCATCGAGCCGGCGAACCATGGAAACCGATGCGCGGCGCGGCCGGCAGCGGTCGCGCAAGCGCTTGCCATACCGCAGCAGCGCGCGCGCCGAGCGGTAGTACTCCTGCATCGTGACCTCCACCGCCTCGATGAGGGTTTCGTCGTCGCAGCCCTCCAGCGCCGGAGACATCAGCGCAGGCAGCAGCTCCTGATAGGCGAAGCCAAGCCGCTCCTGCGGACGTTTGGCCGCCAGGTGGAGCGCGATTCTCAGGCGCAGCACTACGTCTCGGGCCTCCTGCAGCAGGGCCGCCATGCTGGGCGGAACGTGCCCATCCAAAGCGAGCTGGCCCAGGTCGGCGGTGTGATGGGTGGCCCGTAGCGCCCACTCGAGCGCCGCCAGGTCGCGGAGTCCACCCGGGCCGTGCTTGAGGTCCGGCTCCACCAGGTAGACCGTCCCGCCGTACCGCTCGTGTCGTTCCTGCGCTTCGGAGTCCAGGCGATCGAGGAACTCCGCCCGGCGAGGACCCAAGAATTCGTCGAAGGCCCGCCCCCGCAGATCGTCCACCAGCTTCGGATCTCCGAGCAGCGGGCGAAGGTCGAGCAGCCCGGTGCACGACGTGATGTCGGAGGCCGCATCGGCCAGCCACGCCGAAGGGTCATCCGCGCGAACGTTGGCGCGCATGCCCGCGTCCCACAGCGGGTGCACGATGTTTCGGACCAGCGCCTCGACCTCGGGATCACCGGCCGCGGCATCGGGAGCGAGCAGCACGAGATCGAGATCGGAGTACGGAGCAAGCTCGCGCCGCCCCAGGCCGCCGACCGCCGCCAAGCAGACGCTGGAGACATCCCGGTTTGCTTGGAGCAGAGCCTCCGCGGCGGTCTCACGCACCACGTGATCGACGACCTCGGCAAACTGCACCGCCAGCGCCGTCCCGCCCGCCCCGGCCCGCAGCGCGCTGCGGAGGGCGTCTCGTGCGTCTTCGAGCCTCGAAGCGGGTTCGGCAGCCATGCGCGCCGACCCTAGCAGCTGCTAGCCGGCGCGGCTTGGTGAGTCCGAGCTCAGCGGTGCCAGGACCATCTCGCGCATCCAGACGCGAACTTCCGGTCGCGCCAGCATGTCGGGGCTGTGCAACAACAGCGCCTGAACGGCCCCCCGCACGCCGAACGTCGCGACGCGCTGTCGAGCCGTCCGATCCGCGGGCGCGAGCCGTGGGGCAAGCGCCTCGAACAGCGGGTCGAGCAGTTCTGCGACGGCTTGCTCGGTGCGGAGGATGCCCGCTTCGTCCCACGTCCGTGGCACCTGCTCCAACAGCGCCCGCCGAACCTCGTGACTCCCGATCGTCATCGAGCAGATCACCCCGATGGCCGCGTCGAGCCTGCCTCCCGCGTCCCCCTCTCCCTCGACCGCCGCGCGCAGCTCGTCGACCAACAACTCGTTGACTCGACCGGCAATGCCGGCGCACACCGCCTGCTTGTTCGGAAAGTACTGATACAGCGAGCCGACACTCACGCCGGCCCGCTCCGCGATCGCATTGGTGGTCATGCCATCGAGACCTCGGCCCACCAGCAGCTCACTCGCCGCATCGAGAATCGCGGTCACGATGCTCTGGGAGCTCCGCCGTGAGGGGCGTCGCCTGGGTTTCAGCTCCGGCACCGGGCCAGCCTATCAGCCGGAACTGTGGCCAAGACGAGTACCGAGGCCGTCGGCGAGTTCCTCCCGAGCGCGAGCTTGGAATCGGCCCCGCACCCATGTTCTGTGCCCCGTCGAGGGGATTTTGGTTCGCGAGTGGTCAACGCGGGTGACGGGCCCCTAGCCCTCTGCGACGTCCACCACCGACTCCACCTCGACGCACCGCTGCCAGTCCGCGCGGGCCATGATCACCGAATCGGTGAGCGACCCCGGGTTGAAGGCGATGCGATCGTTGCCCAGGATCGACGTATCGACGAGCAGGGGCAGCGGAACGATCGGGCGCCCAAACGGGGGCACGCATCCCGGAACGCAGCCGGTGAGTTCGAGCAGCTCCGCCGGGGTCGCGAACCGGAGCCGGCGGACACCGAGCGCGGTGCGCAGACTCTTCGAGTTGGCCCGGCGGGCGGCGCTGATCACCAGCAGGATGAAACGGTCCGCGGCCTTGAGGACGAGCGACTTGCCACCGATTTCCATCGGCTCACCGCGCACGCGAGCGCTGTCCTGAGAGGTGCGCGTGGGCTCATGTCGCAGGCTGCGATACGCAGCGCCGTGGGCATCGAGGTGGGCGAGAATCGCGTCGTAGACCTGCATCAGACCGGGTGGAAGCACAGCGCAGGCTGCCCGACGATGTTGTCGTAACACGTCATCCCCGCTGGACACCCCGGCGTGCCCGTCTCGCCGCAGTCCAACGCGCAGGCCAAGCCAGGCGCCCCGTTGAGCGGCAGGTTGGTGCAGATCGGGACGGCACCGGTGCCCGGGTCCGTGCAATCCGTGGCGGGGTCCCGGCACCCGGCGACGCTGCAGAATCCAGCGAGCACGTTCATGTCCAGGGTCGTCACGAACGCGCAGGTCATGTTCGAGCAGTCCTCGAGTTCATCGCAGGCCGCATAGAGGTCGGGCGGTGGCGGTTCATCACCGGTCGAACTCGACGAGCCACCGCTGGACGAATCCGAAGAGCTCCCGCTGGACGAACCAGACGATGACCCGTCTGGGGAGCTCGTCCCGGTGTCTGCGGTGGACGTCGTCGACTCGGCACTCCCAGTCGAGGTGGTTGTCGCGCCCCCGCTGCCATCGGCGGCATCGAAACCGGTCGACCCGAGATCCTCGGGGGGAACGCAGGTCCCGGCAACCTGGGGATTGCCCGCCTCTCCGTAGCGGCGGCCCGTGGGACACGCGGCGTCGGGGAAGCTGCACGCACCCGAGGCTTCGCATCGTCCGCCCTCCGCTTCTGTGCAGTCGACGTCGCTGGAGCACACGAAGAAGTCGTCGCTGCAGCCTGCGCCCAGCATCGGACCCAACACAGCGACCGCGAGTCCAAGAACACGGCGCGCCGAAGAACGGGACCCGTTGCGCGATCCAGGGAGGGCGAGCATCGAGCGATCATACCGACCCCGGCCACGGGGGAACGACTCGCGAGCTAGTTTTGCGCCCAGCGACGTCGGGGACCGACCTACCGCAGATCCTTGGACCCCGCGCGGGCACTACTCGGAGATCGGATGGGCACAACGAGACGGACTCATGAACACATCGAAGCACTCCATCCCCTCGGGGCACCCCGCAGTGCCGCTCTCGGTGCAATCGAGAATGCAGCGCGGTGCGACCTTCCCATCGAACTCGAGCGGCAGACAGTCTGGCACCGCACCCGTCCCAGGGTCCCCGCAGTCGATGACGGGGTCCTCGCACTCAAACCGGGTGCACCAGTGCGCGATCGGATCCTGTGAGACGAGGTCGATGATGGGCGCGCAGAGCTCGGAACACTCGGCTGCGCTTTCGCAGTTGGCCCACATGTCCCGCGGGACCGGGTCCCCGGTCGAACTCGACCCGCCCGTGGAAGTCGAACCACTGCCAGCCTCGGTGCTGCTGCCCTGCCCCGAGCTGGATGTGCTCGACATCAGCGTCGTGCTTCCGCTCGAGCCGTCGCTGGACCCGGTGCTCGCGCCCGCGGTGGCCATGGTCGGGTCGCTTCCAGTCGAGCCGATATCGTCCGCAGGAACACACTGGCCTGCGATCGAGGGGTTTCCCAGCTCACCATACCTCCGACCCGTGGGGCAGCTCGCATCGGGGATGCTGCAGGCTCCGGACGGCTCGCATCGGCTACCATCGGCCTCGGTGCATTCCGAGTCGAGCGTGCACACGAAGTAGCCAGGGTTCGAGCAGCCCGTCAGGGACAGGAGTCCGATGAGGACGGCGCCGGCTCTCCAACTCACCGCACGATCCTACCACGCGTGCTCGACCGCTCCCCGCTACTCCAAACTCTCCAGCGCGTGCCGAACCGTGTCGTTGTCGCGCAGCTTCAGCGAGGCTTCATACGACGCCCGGGCCTGTGCTGTGTCCCCTCCGCGCAGCGCGATCTGCCCCAGGTTGTAGTGGACCGATGCGGCGAATCGGTCGCCGGGGTGAAGGGTCAGCGCCTTGTCGCAGTCCGTACGGGCGGGCATCAGCTTTTCCGCCAGCAGGCGTGCGTAGCAGCGCGCGGCATAGGGCCGCGCAGCTTCGGGGTCCAGCTTGATCGCTTGGCTCAGCGCAGCATCGGCCCCCGCATAGTCCTTGGCTTTGGTGAGCTTGCGACCCTTCGCCAACAAGACTCGGGAGGCTTTCGTGTCCTCCTGTGGGGTCGCGGCGGCGTCCACCTGTTGTGTCCTGCCCAGAGGCCATGGGGTCTCATCGAGGCCTCGGAACCAGGCCAGGGCTTCGTCGCGGGCGGTTCCAGTCGGCTCCAGCTTCGACCACCCCACAACCGTGGCATCTCCGACGTCGGTGAGTGCCGCCTGGAGTCCCGCGGAGAGCGGAGGCGCCAGGCCGAGCTCGGATGCCGGAGGCAGCAGCGTGGTCTCGACATACCCATGAAAGGCGTAGTCGCCCGTGCACACGTAGGGCCCCTCCGCCTCGGCGTGCCAGCGCAGCCGAACCATGCCGGCCTCGAGCGACATCTTCACCGCGACGATGTCCATATGGTCGCGGACGAAGGCGTCCATCGTGACCTTGGGCTCGTCCCAGCACTCCTTGTAGTCCTTCAGCATGTCTTCGGACAGCGCCGCCTCTTTCATCATCACGACCGGCAGCTTCACGTCGGGCCATGCCGAACGCTCGCCCGTCGAAACGTCGTGCAGGTGGGTGCCGCCGCCGTAGGATCCATGGGCCCCGCAGTAGTAGCCCGCGTCGGAGGTCGCCACCATCAAGCGCGCACCGACGCCGCCCTCCATAGAAAGCGTCAGCGCATCGACGTCGCCGTAGATGCGCTCGGTGTCCGCGGTCTCCAGCGCCACCGGCGGGCCGCCGCCCATGGGCGCGGCTTCGAGGCCCAGCGTAGTCACCGATCCGGTCTTGCGGCAGGCGGTGTCCTGCTCCGACTCGAAACACTCGCACGCGAACACCTCGGCCTTGGCGTCGCTCCGGCGGACGTGCCAGAGCTTCTCGCCCTGTGCGACCGCAAGCGCGGAACGCTGGGCGGTGGCCGTCGTGCCTGCCTCGGTTGTCGTGTACCAGCGAGACTGCGGGCCATCGCCGGCGTCGAACCACACCAACCACTCCTCTTGAATGGCCGCTGGCGCCGCCGGGGTCTCGGTGTTCGGCGTCTGAGCAGCAGCGGTAGAGTCCTGCGCAGCCGCGGCAGGCTCGGCAGGCTTCTTCGAGGATTGGGGCGCGGCACCGCCGTCACAGGCCAGTGTCAGCGACAACGGGAGCAACCAGCGCAACTCGGAGATCACGGCCGGAGCGTATCAAGGCTCAGTAGACGCCGTGCAGCGATCCACCCGGGGCCGCGAGTGCATCGACCTGACGCTCCACCTCGGGATCCTCGATCAGCGGCGGTGCGTGGTGGGGCTTGAGCCGCGCATCGATCACCAGGGCCCCACGAGCGCCCCAGTGCTTGTGCTCGGTGAACGCACCCACACCGGTGAGGTCGTGCGAGGGGTTGCTGCGGGTGAACGTGACCCACAGGAAGTTGTGAAAGCTCTGCGCCACGAACTCTGCGTCGTCGACCAGGACCACCAAAGGAAAGCCCGTGTCGGGGCGGTCGAGTTGGCCGCGGGAGGCGAAGTCACGCGCGAGCGCCTCGGCGGCCCCGGGCATCTGCGCATGCGAAGGGCCTTCGACCGCAACGATGCCGGGGCGTACGACCCGGGCGGGGCCAAAGCCCTCCGGAAGACCGAAGTCCGCCGGGAGACTGGACTGCAACGAGCGCAGCGGCTCGCCTGCCGCCGCCAACACGACCTTGGACCCGCTGTTGAAGCCGGTGCCCGAGTAGTCGAGCGTGTCCATCGTGGTCTTGGTCTGGAAGTGCAGGTCGCGGGTCAGATCCAAGCGCCGCAGCACGTGCTCGAAGAACGCCCCTTCGTCGTCGACCCGCAGACTTGCATCGTCTTCGTGCGCGGCGATGATCAGATACTTGGCGAGCGAAGCCTGCCCAAAGCCCAGGACGGCGTTGGCGATGGTCAGCAGTTCCTGGGGCTGCCGAGGGCCATAGGGAACGTAGCGCTCGCTGCCGAGCGCCAGCAGCAGCGGATGCACGCCCGCCGCGTCGACGGCATGCATGGCCTTGAGCCCGGGTATCGAGACCGGCACCATCGGCTCGGTCAGCTCG
>CAJXVA010000497.1 GCA_913061055.1 uncultured Pseudomonadota bacterium | reverse complement strand
GTCGTGTACTGGGACTGGGGCGACCGCGAAGAAGAGGCGGCAGCCATCGACTTCATGCAGGTGCTGCAAGTTGCGCAGGCCGACCTGAATGCCAAGAACGTGGAGGTCATGTTCGTCCACCTCAAGTTCCCCGGCGGCCGCAAGGCGCCGATGAACGACTCCGATCTGCGTGCTTGGCAAAAGAAGTTCGGCGCCAAAGGCGACGTCCCCGACGTTCCGCTGTTCCGCTTCCCGAACGCAACCGAGTACAACTCGGCTCGCGAGCTTGGGATGGAGGGCGCGTTCACGACCATCGAGAACCTCAGCCGGAGCCCCTCGATCGTCATCCTCAACGAGGACGGCATCGTCATGTGGCACTCGGACGGCATCCAGGATCTTCCGGGTTCGGAGATCAAAGATCCCGAGCAAGCAACGATCATCCCGGCAGTCGAGTTCGCCAAAGCGCTCTAGCGCAAGCGAATCCGAAACGGGCAAGAAGCGCCGCGTCTCCGGACGTGGCGTTTTTTGCGTCCAGGCGTCAGGGGGCAACGCCGGGTACCCTTGTGGAGATGGGATTGAAGTGCAGGAGCCTTCACGTACTGACACTGGCGCTGGGGATCGGATGTGGTCCCAGTGTCGCCAACTCCGGCGACTCGGGGTCGGGCGAGCCGACAACGGAAGCCTCGGGGACCTCCTCGAGCACCTCAGGCAACGCAACCGCGATCGCGACGACCACGACCGCACCGCCTCTCACCTCGACGACGTCGGGCCGAGAGTCCGGGACGCTCGGCAGCTCGTCGGACTCGAGTAGCGGTGATCCTGGGCCCCAGCCGACCGCCGGCGGATGCGAAGACCCAATCCCCGGCGACCCGCCTCCAACCCCTCGCGGCTGCGACCCTATCGCGCTCCTGGACAACGCCGGAGATCCGATCCCCGACTCGCTCTCGGGCCTTGTGGCGTGTCCTGAGGACGGTGCCCTCGACGACGCTGTCTTCAGCATCTTCCGCACCGGGGCGGTTGCATGCCCCTTCTCCAACGGCGAGTGCGCCTGCGATGCGGACTGTCCCCGCGGCCAGGACTGCATTTGCAGCGCCGCAGGGTCTGCGTTTGGGGACCCGGCCAACCGATGCTTGCCCGCAGACTGCACTTCCGACGCGGACTGCGACGGTGGACGATGCCGGGCCAACGTCCTCTTCTGCGGCAGCTACGGCACCCCGGTGGGATTCCGCTGCACGTCCCCGGAGGACGATTGCGACAGCCACACGACCTGCATCGAGCAGGGGGAGCAGTACTGCGTGTATGACGAGACGGTCGAGCTCTTCACCTGCTCGCCCGGCGCCATCTGCGAGTGACCCCGACTCGCCTCGGCGCCACCTGCGAGTGACCCTACTCGCCGCGGCGCAGCGGGTGGACCAGCGTCGGCTTGCGCTCGTGCTCGCCGCGCTCGACCAGCAGCTCCAACCCGTCGAGGAGAAGGTCCGGCGTGGTGATCTGAACATCGACGGTCTGCGAGAGGACGCTGTCGACACCGATGTCGGCCCCGAAGCCGCCATAGGGACCCACGGCGATTCTCATGGGCACGGTGACCGGTGTCTTGCCGACGGCGCGGATCCGCCGGAGCACGCGCATCGAGGCCGGCGCCAGAACAACACCCCGCATCAGGGTCTTCTTGCCACCGGCTTCCAGCCGGTAGACGCGCCCGGGCAAAGGCAACGTGATCTTTCCAGTGCCTGCGTACGCGGATGCGCTGTCGCGGAGCACCGGTCCGAGCAGCGAACCATCCCGCAGGCTCTCGACGACATACGCCACCTCGTAGCCATCCTCTCGGGCGCGACGGAGCAGCTCCCGCTCCAGCGCCGTATCGGCCATCTTCTTCTGCGAAGCCTGCAACGTGAGGTTGGAGATCGTGGCCCCGACCTCGAGCGAGGGGCTCATGCGCGCGCGGCCGTTGCTCCCGGACGCCTTCGGATTGGGCGTACGCGTCATCAGGAGGTGGTCGAGCACGCCTGACTTGACCAGGGAGAGTCGCTGCGGACGCACCCCTTCGGCATCGAGGTCGTAGTGCCCAAACCCATCCGCCCCAGGATCATCGATCAGCTCGATGAACGGCGGCATCACGGTCTTGCCGTAGCGCTTCTGCCACGTGGGCTCCAGGTCCATCAGACGCCCGCCGTCGGCGATCGGAGCTGGTGTACCCGCGACCTCGGTGGCGACTGTACTCGCGAGCACCTGAGCCGCCGCGACCCCGCGGAACAAGACGGGGCCGTCGTACTCCTCATCGATCATTGGAGCTTTGGCGAGCGCGTCCAGCTCACGCAGCACCTGCTCGACGAGCGCCATCCCCTGAGCCTTCAGCGCGTCGTCCACGGTCGGGATCCCTTGCAGATGGATCGCCAACCCATGATCGAGATGCATCCCATCCTCGGCCTTGGTGTCGGCGACCACGGCGAGAACGACCCGGTTCTTCACCCGTGCGGTGGACATGCCATCGCTGTCGACCACGGTCTCGTGGCTTTGCAGCACCTGCACGTAGACGTCGCCGTTGTCGATCGACGGCCATTTCTTGAACTCGGCGCTCATCGTCTTGACGAGCTCTCCGAGTTCCTCGCGCGGCAGGGCCTCTTCATCCCAATGCGGGTCGACGCGCGTCTGCGGACCCACCTCGCCACGGGCGGTGAAATCGGCGGGTAGCCCATCGATCTCGAGTTGTTCGAGCGCGATCTCTTTCTGAGCAAACCCTTGGGTCGCACCACGGAACGCGGTGTCCAAGGCGAGCCAGACCTTGCGCCGCAGATAGTCGGGCGCGGCACCCAGCGGCACTTCGACCCGCGAGATGCCCCCCTCCCCGCCGAAGTAGTTGGCGTTGTCGCGCTGCGGCGATCCGACGCGGAGCTCGGCGACGCCGGCGGACTGGGTCTCGAGAACGTTGGTGATCAAACCGCCAAACGAAGCGTCCAGCGACAGCAGCCGCACCCGGACGTAACGAACCTCGGCTCGGTAAGGCGCGGGCGCGCCCTCGAGGCGAAGCTCCGCCACCCCTCGGCGGAGCTCGGACGCCACCGCATCGGCTTCGGCCGACCACGGACTCTCAGATGTGGGGGCCGGCTCGGCGGCAGCGGGTGTGGCCGAAACCTCCGGCGCGGGCGCGAACAGGAGCGCGCCGGCAACCAGCAGGGACGAGAGCATCATTTTGCCCCCCGAATCGCACGTGGTGGTGGGTCGAGCAACGGCGGCCGGTCCCGATCGTGGGCGGCGCGCTCGATCTCGATTCCTCGAAGCAGCAGAGAAGGGCTGACCGCGCTGACCGGGACCCACCCGGACTCGGCACCACACATGCCGTTGAAGATGCCCGGGGTGTCGTCGGTGGCGACGATCGTTTCGAACGCCGAAAGCGGTGTGCCGACGATCTCGACCCCGCGCACGAGTTCGTCGGGGCGCCCGTCCGGATAGACGCGGTAGACCATCAGCGGCTGCACCTTGAATGCTTGGGGCCCGCTGCGATCGGTGATCGTGTAGCCGCCCTCGATGTCCTTGAACACCAGCCCGTAGGGCTTCTTCTGGCGCTTGACCTCTTCGATCAGCGACTTGCGCAGCTCCTTCGTGCTCATCGAGCGCCGCGAGCTGACGATCAGGTTGCCCTGCCGTGCGACCACCTGGTTGCCTGGCTCTCGGCGGCCGTGACCGTTGCTCTTGCGAAACGGAGAGACCAGCGAGCGACTCAGCAGGAACCCCTTGAGCTTGCCTCGATCCACCAGCACCTGTCGGCGGGACTTCACGCCTTCGTTGTCCACGAAGTAGTGCCCAGACATCGGAATGCCGCCGAGCATCGACACCGTGGGGTCGTCGATCACATCGAGGAACTTGGGCAGCACCGGCTGGTCCAGCATCTCGGTGAACGTCTGCCCTTCGAGGTCGTCCTTTTGACGGTGCCCCTCGAGGCGGTGGCCGAAGATCTCGTGGAAGAAGACCCCCGCGGCCCGGCCTTCGAGAATCGCAGGACCGGTGTACGGATCGGCGATGGGAGCCGCTCGGAGCGCGACCAATTCCTCGCGGAGTCGCGTGGCGGTCTCGCGCAGGACCTCGGCGGAGGGCAGCTGCTCGGGAAGATGCGCTTCGAACGAAGCGGTCCGCTGGAGCATCATTCCATCGTCGGCTTGGCCGACCGCGCCAAAGAGAATGCGCAACCGGGTACTCGCGGTCTGGACGCGGTTGCCATGGCTATCGACGAGGTAGGTGTTGTCGACGACCGCGGACACGGACACGGTGCTTTGTAGGACCGCGTCGTCCTTGGCCAGCTCCGCGGAGACCTCGGCCAGCAGTGGCCGGTACTGCTCCTGCAGCGCGACCAACTCGAGGGAGGCCTCCGGTTCGACGTGCTCGAGCGGCTCGCCAAGCGAGAAGTCGGGGTGAGCCTCGCCTTCTCCTTCGGTGCGCAGCTGCTCCATGCTCAGCACCTCACGGTACGCCGCCACGGCCTGCTGATACTGGGCGTCGGTGTCGATCCACAGCCCCTGCGCCAGTGACAGGTTATCGTCTCCAAGCGAGACCGGGAGACCGGAACCCAAGCCATTGCCGGGTCCATAGTCGCCGTCGACCGCGTGAGAGTTGTCGAGCTTCTCCGACCCCACGCGAACATCCACGTCGACCGCCCGGTCTCGGTCGATCTGGTCACGGAGCATCGCGCCGCCCTCGGCGACCATCCACAGCTCGGTCCGATCGGTGAGCTCGTACCCGAGGTAGTACGCCGGCTCCTCGACCGCGTCCCCGCGGAGTTGCTCGAAGTTGCGATCGAGTTCGCCTTGGAGCATCGCCAGGACCGGCGCCTGTTCGCCGACGGGAGCTTCTGCGCGCTCGATGCGAACTCGCTTCTTGGTACCGCCGCGGCTGGGCGCCCCCCAAACCGCCGGATCCGGCTGGCTCGCAATGCCCGGCCGGCAGCCGAGCGTGAGCAGAGCTGCGAGACCGAGCAAAGTGGCGCGCATCATCGCGCAAAGCATAGCCCGGCTCCTGCCGCCGCGCGGGGGCAAACGACCGGCCCCAACAACCGGGCCCAAGCGTTGTTTGGGCCTAACGTTTGGTCGGAAGCTTGATCTGCGGTCGTGTCGGCAGATCTTTGCCGCGCGGCCGGTACAGAACGGCAACCCGGCCGATCACCTGGGTGAGATCGGCACCGACGGCCAGGGCCAGCGCTGCGCTCGCCTCTTTCCGGTCTCCGCCGAAGTTCTGCCCGAAGCGGATCTTGATGAGCTCGTGTTCCTCGAGCACCACCGCGACGGCTTCTTGAACACCCTCACTCACCCCGTCCATGCCGACCTGCACCAACGGGTTGAGGTCGTGCGCGAGTGACCGCAAGTAGGCGCGGTCTTTTCCATTGAGGCTGGGAGCTTGCAGTTCGGTCATGACGGCATCCAACGGAGCCAGAGCAGAAACTCGACGTTACCATCGCGGCCCGAAATCGGGGACGTCACCTCGCCTCGGCACTCAAACCCGCAAGCCTGTGCGGCCGCCTTCACCGAGGCAACGGCGTCGGCCCGGGCCTCGTCATCCCGGACGATGCCGCCTTTGCCGACCCGGCCGGGTTCGAGCTCGAACTGCGGCTTCACGAGCACGACCGCATCCGCACCCGGAGACAGAAAGGGCGGGAGGTGCGGCAGCACTTTGGCCAGGGCGATGAACGAGCAGTCAGCCACGAACAGGGAGACCGGCTCCCCGATCTGCTCGGTCTTCAACTTGCGAATGTTCTGGCGGTCGAGGATCACCACGCGGTCATCCGAGGCCAGCTTCCAGGCGAGCTGGCCGTAGCCCACGTCGATCGCGAAGACCTTGGAAACACCGCGTTGCAGCAGGCAGTCGGTAAATCCCCCCGTCGAGGCTCCCACGTCCATCGCAACGCGACCCGAGACGTCCAACCCCGAAAACGAGTCGAGGGCTCCCGCCAGCTTCACGCCCCCTCGGGACACGTAGGGATGCAGCTGTCCGACGACCGTGATCGGAGCATCGAGAGCGACTGCGGTGCCCGGCTTGTCGACGGTGTGCTCACCGACTCGCACCTTGCCCGCCATGATGAGCGCTTGCGCACGCGTACGCGTCTCGACCAGCTCCCGTGCGACCAGCAGCTTGTCGAGTCGTTCCTTGTTGCTCCCCTTCCCCACCGATGTCCCTTTGCGTGTAGCCTCCAATGGTGCGCGAGTTTCTCGAGCGTCTTGCGCGTCCCGAGGACCGATCGATCTGGGCGCTCATCGCCGTGATCACCGCGTACGGCGTGTGGGGGCTCGTGGTCGGGTTTCGCAGAAATCGGCGCGCCGAGCCAGCCCCGCCGGACGCGCAGCCCGCAATTCCGGCCGAGAGCGACTGACGATCCGCCTTGCACGCCTGCGGAGGGTTCGATACGTTCCGACGTCCGAAAAGGGGCCGTAGCTCAGCTGGGAGAGCGGTGCGTTCGCAATGCACAGGTCAGGGGTTCGATCCCCCTCGGCTCCACTGTCAAACCTCGAGGCCACCCCTCGGGGTTTTTTCGTGCCGTGTTTGGCGATCGTTTGGCCGATCGTAGCCCGTATACTTCCGCGGGGACCGATCGATGTACAAGCTGTTCAAGCGCTCGCACATCCCAGGGCTGTTCGAGATTCAGGTGTCCGGAGCCTGCGATACGGGGATCGCACGCGACCACAACGAGGATGCCATCGCCATCCAGGAAGATGATGGTCGCGGATACCACCTGTCGATCGTCTGCGACGGGATGGGCGGTCACAGCGCGGGCGAAGTCGCCTCCGCGCTCGCCGTCGGCGTCATCGGGGATTTCATCGCTCAGAACTTCGGTCGGGCTGCCCCCGAGGTCCTCTTGCACGAGGCGTTCGCCCGGGCAGGGCAAGCGATCGACGACACCGCCGCGCACAACCCCAACGCCCACGGCATGGGATGCACCTGTGTCGCTGTGCTCGGGATCCGCGAGCGTCTGTGGGTCGCGCATGCCGGCGACTCGAGGGCGTACCGAATGAGGGCCGACGGCGGAGAACAGATCACCGTCGACCACACGATGGTCCAAGAGCTCGTCGAGCAAGGTCTGCTCACACCGGCTCAGGCCTCGAACCATCCCTACCGCGGCCGCATCAGCCGCTGCCTCGGACACGGCAAAGAGAAGAGCGACGCCGACGTTCGCGAGGTCGAACTCGACAAGGGCGACAACATCCTCATCTGCAGCGACGGCCTCAGCGACGTCGTCACCCTCGAGGAGCTCGTCCCGCTCGTCGGTCAGCGGGACGTCCGAGACGCATCCCGTCGCCTGATCGAAACGGCCAATAAGGCCGGAGGGCCGGACAACATCTCCGCCATCGTGATGCGGCGCGTCGTGTAGCGCACAAGCGGTACACTGGGGTGTGAACTTCGATACGACCGCGCCAGCGGGCGTAGGTGGAGACACCACGCTCGGCGCGGATATCGATACCGCGGACGCTTCTGCGGCCTCCAGTCTCGTGATGGCTGGCCGCTATCAGGTCCTGAAAACGCTCGGGCAGGGC
>CAJXVA010000496.1 GCA_913061055.1 uncultured Pseudomonadota bacterium | reverse complement strand
CCCCGGGACCCGCGCCCATGGCTCCGCCCGCACAGCCGGCTGCCGCCGCAGGACCGCCACCGATGCAGGCCCATGCACCCTCCGGCGGAACCGCGAGCCCCGGGCCTGAGCAAGCGCCACCGCCACCGGCTGCCCCTGTGGCTCCCCCAGCTCCCGCCGCGCCTCCGGCAGCGGCGCATCAACCATCCTCGTCGACCGCCCCCGGCGGCGGCCCGTGCCCCGGTTGTTCGTTCCAAAACCCGCCCGGATTCAAGTTCTGCGGCCGATGTGGCGCGGTCCTCGAGGAGGACGAGCCCGCCCCCGCGGCCGATGTGGGCAATGCCAACACCATCTTCGTCGCCGACGCATCCGAGGTGAAGGCAGCCGCTGCCGCGCACCAGGCTCAACTCGAGGCCGAGCCCGCCTCGCCCGATCCCGGTCCGCCTCCCGGACCCCCGGCTCCCGTCGCCGCGCCTCCATCCACCCCTTCTCAGGCGGATGGGCCCGGTGTCGAGCCTCCGATGGCGCCCACCCCGGTCTCCACGCCCTCCATGGACGCGGTGGACGCAGCGGAATCCCGGGGACCCGAGGCTGTCACCGCACCTCAGCAGGCGGTCCCGCCGGACCCAGCCGGTTCGGCCCCAGGAGCAGCGCCCGCCGACGGCGCGGAGCCGATTGGCCCTCCCGCCAAGCTTGTCATGCTCGGCCCCGATGGACAGCCCGTCGGCGAGCGAGCGCTGACCCCGGGCGAGCGCCTCGAGGTCGGTCGTGAAGTCGGCCCACCGTGGGACGACGACGCCTATCTCGACCCTGCCCACGCCAGCATCGGAGTCACGGACGCCGGCTTGCTCGTCCACGACAACGAGTCGCTCAACGGGGTGTTCGTCAAGCTGACGTCCCGGGTCGAGGTTCAGGACGGCGATCTCTTCCGCGTCGGCCAAGAACTCCTGCGATACGAGGACCTGCCTGAGCCCACGCCGACGGACGACGGTACCGAGCGCATGGGAAGCCCCAACCCGGGCTACTGGGGCCGGCTTTCGATCCTCGTCGACCCCAGCGCCGCATCGGCTGCGTTCCCGATCGAGGGAGAGGGAATCATGATCGGCCGGGAGCACGGCGACATCACGTTCCCCCAAGACGGCTACGTCTCGGGCAAACACTGCCGCGTCGTCGGCGACGACACCGGCGTCTACATGGAAGACCTCGGCAGCAGCAACGGCACGTACATGCGCGTGCGGTCCGGGGTGACGCTTCCCTTCGGCAGCCTCGTCCTCATCGGACAGAAGCTGTTCCAGGTCGAGCGCCTGGACTAGCAGCCCGTCGGGACACCCAGCGCCGCGGATCCGAAGCTCCCGCGAAGCGGAGCCGAGGAAGGGTCGGAAAAGGGGCCTTCTTGGGCTCCTTTTTCGTTTTGTGCGGCGAAAACTCCCGGGATCGAGCAAAACCCCGAAGACGACGAACACCCTTGCCCCAGCCGGTCGGGGGCGTCGCCAGGGGAAGCTGGTATCCTAGGCGCCTATGATTCGCTTGCGATGGGCGACGGTCTGCGCCTGCTTGGGGCTCGCCTGCTCGAGTGGTGACACGGCTCCGGGCAGTGGCACGGGTACCAACACCACCACCGGGTCCGGACCGACGACGTTCGCGACGTTCTCGACGACCGCACCGCCGGTCACCACCGACCCAGGGACCGGCTCCACCACAGACCCCGGAGAGTCGAGCGGGACCGAGGCCGACACGGAGACCGAGACCGACACGGTCGCCGATGGCTCGTCGTCCTCGAGCACCGGCGATGGCCTTTGCCCGGGGAGTACGCACAGCTGCATGGAAGGCGCTCCTGATGGTTGGAATGGGCCGGTCGCCGTCCACCAAGCGGCGTTCGATGCAGAGGTTCGCAAACCCGAGCCACCACCGTGCGGCGCCGCCTACCCCGACCCCGCGACCGCAGGCTTCGAGGGCCTCCTCGCCGAGCCCGCTGCATGTGAGTGCTCGTGCGGTGACGCCAACGGGACGGCCTGCGACAACTCGACCACGCTGCGCTACTGGGGCGACGACGCAACCTGCGACCAGGGGATCGCCCAGGCGGTCACGGTCTTCGCCTCCTCCTGCAATACGCTTCCGGCCGAGTTCGACGGCAACGGGAACTACTCGGCGACACCGGTCATCGCCGTCGGTGGAGCGTGTGCCCCTAGTACCGAAGAAACGCTGGAGCCTGCGGTTTGGTCGTGGCAGTCGCAAGCTTGTGACGGCGCCACGATCATCGAGGACGCCGGCTGCGCGGACGACCGCGTTTGCGCTCCGGTCCCCGAATCCCGTGACGCCGCGATGTGTATTTGGCAGGCGGGCGAGCACGAGTGCCCCGATACGTTCGACACCTCGCGGACGCTGTACGAAGGCATTGACGACGCTCGCGGTTGTGAGACGTGCTCGTGTGGCTCCCCGAACGGCCTTTGCGACGCGGCCTTCATCTCCTTGTGGAACGGGCCGACCTGCCTCGTCCCCTCCGCGGGAGTGGTCGGTGCGAACGGGGAATGCGACGCCACCGGTACGGCGACGACCGCCCGCGCCGCGAGCCTCAACAGCGGTAGTCCCACGGCGTTCTGCGTCCCGAGCGACCCCACGCCCGCAGGCGAAGCGGTCGGCACCGAGCCGGTCACGGTCTGCTGCATCGATCGCGAGTAGCAGCTAGGGCGCGGGAGCCCCGCCGCCGATGCGCGGCTGCAGGACGATCCCCGGCTGTGCTTCGTACTCGAATCCTGATTCGAGGCTCTGCTCGGTGCCGTCTCCGAAGCGGAGCAGCACGTCCACCGGTCCGGTCTGTTCAGACTGCGGTGCCATCACGCGAATGGCCCATGGGCTCTCGATCACCACGCCCTTGCCCGCGCGTGTGCCGAAGTAGACGACGAGCGGGCCGTGTCCGGTGAAGTCATCGCCCTCGATGAGGATGCTCTGTCCGCCGCCTTGGCGGACCTTCGCCGGGCTCATGCGCAGGTTGGGGTCTGGCGCTCCACAGCCCACCATCAGCAGGCCCAAAGCCACGCACACACGAACGAACACGGCCGGAGCGTAGCAGTCCGCTGGACGGTCCTCCAGCCGAGCGGGCGTGCAGACATCAGACAGAGCAACGCCGCTGACGTCTCGGGGACCTCAGCGGCGTGCGGGACGGCATCGACGCGCTAGAACACGTCGCGCCGCTGTAGCTCTTGGCGAATCTTGCCAAGCGCCTGTTCTTGCAGTTGCCGGATTCGCTCCCGAGACAGCGAGTACTGCTCGCCGATCTGCTTGAGGGTGAGCTCCGAGTCGTCCCCCAAGCCGAAGCGCTTGCGCAGGATGTCGGCTTCGATCGGCCGCAGGCCGGTGATGACCTCGCGCACCTGCTCGCCGATCGCCTCCGCTTCGAGCTGATCGCCGGGCTGTTCGCTCTCCTCGTCTTTCAACAAGTCGACCACCTTCCGCCCGTCGTCCTCCGACAGCGGCCGATCGAGACTGATCGGCGGATCGACGACAAGCGTGTCCATCTTTTCGATCTTCGCGGCGGTGAGACCCGTGTGGGTCGCCAGCTCCTCATGCGTCGGATCGCGTCCATGCTTGGCCTCGAGCTCCCGCCTGGCCTTCGTGACCTTGTGGTAGGCGTCGATCATGTGGACCGGCAAGCGAACCGCACGACCCTTGTCGGCGATCGCTCGGCTGATGGCGTGACGGATCCACCAGCTACCGTAGGTCGAGAACCGGAAACCGCGGGTGTGATCGAAGCGATCCACGGCCTTGAGCAGACCGATGTTGCCCTCTTGAATCAGATCCTGCAGTGGCATGCGCCCGTGGTTGAAACGGCGGGCAATGGACACCACCAGACGCAGGTTTGATTTCACGAACCGGTTCTTGGCGTGACGCAGCGTCATGCAGCGCCGAACGGCCTCCGCGACGTAGTCGTGGAATGGTCGGCTTCCGCGGCGAGGAGGTCGGACCTGGAGATGGATCAACTCACGGCCGCCGTCGTCGAGAATGCTCAAGTCCGCCAACACCTTGTCGGCGGACACCCCATCGCAGTCGAGCCGGCTGAGCCGTCGAGCCATGTTGGCCCGGTCGCTCTCGTACGCGTCACGGTGCGCACGCGTCTCCCGATCCCGCAGCGCTCGGGACGACGTGCACAGCTGGAGGCGATCGGCCTCGGATAGCTCGTCGTCATCGACGTCCGCCCCCACCACCGACATGATTCCCTCGATGAACGGCGGGTAGGACAGCAGCTGCTCCCACAGCGCGGTCCGGAGCTCGGAGATGCGCACGGCCGAGGAGAGTTCCTCCTCCGGCGTCATGATCGACAGGTCGGACATCTCGCGGAAGTAGACGCCCAGGGTCGTGTCGCTGGCATCGCCTTCGGCGCGAGCGCGTGAACGCTTTGTTCGTTTTGGAGTGGCAGTCCCTCGCGGGCGCCGGCTCCGTGCGATGCGGGGGGGTGCCCCGCGGGTGACCTTTCGACGTGCCATGTCAGTGCCTCGATTCCTTGCGCCAAGCCTTCTTCCGAAGGTGCGAGCGCAGCCGACGCGGGACTGCGCTCCTCAAAAGGGGTACGGGACAAGTCCCGCGGTGGTTCCCTTTCGTTAGTTCATGCAAGTTGAGAACCGTTTCCGTGATAGGAATTTCAGGAAGTAGGCGTTCACAACCGAGAAGAGCCGTATGCACCCTCTAGGGGCACGCAACGGGTCATCCGGGCCACGGGACGTTCCAACACCGTCCGGCACTCCCTGCCAACCAATGCGGCAACCGGGTCAGGCCGCCGCGACACGGCGGTCATACTCGCATGTAGGTCCGCCGACCCGCGCGCCTGGCGAGGACGTCAGGTCTGGTCAGGTCTTGGGCTCGACCAACAACCAGATGTCGGGAGAGGACGCACCGTAGAAACGGCCGCGCGTGGTTCGGCTTCCGGAGATCTCGACCACACGTAGCCCCGCATCGACACACATCCGACCGAGCTCATGGGCGTTGTACCCGCGGATCTGAATTCGATGCTCGAACTGCCGACCATCCTCAAAGACCAGGGTCCGGTGAACCGCGAGCCGGTTGGTGAAGAAGTTCATCTGAGCCTCGTCCAGCACCAGGCAGCCATGGCCTTGCCACCAGGCTCGGCTCGGCAAGCGTCCGATGATGTGATCTCGGTTGAACACGTGCAGCAGCAACCGACCGCCAGGACTCAGCATCCCCGCGAGAGATCGCAGCACCGCGCGATTCTCCTCGTCGTCGTAGTACCCGAACGTCGTGCCGACGCAGAGGATCGCGTCGAACGGGCCGCCACCGGGCATGTCCCGCATGTCCGCCTTCACAAACGACGCGTTCACGCCGAGCGCATCCTTGGCTCGCTCAGCCCGGGAGATCTGGGCCGGGGAAATGTCGAGGCCGGTGACGCCAAACCCCCGCTGCGCGAGCACCAGACAGTGCGCACCGTCGCCACAACCGACATCGAGGACCCGGGCGCCGGGCTGCAAGCCAGCCGATTGGATGAAGAACTCGACCTCCGCCTTCGCCAACTTGGCGTGGTTGGCTCGGGTCATCGCCGCGCAATGCTCGTCAAAGACCTCCTCTGGCCATCCGGGGGCCTTCGGGGTCACACCACTGACCGGAGCGGACGGTGTCGCGACCGGCTGAGGTTCGACGCGGTCTTCGACCGGGGGCTTGGGGGTCGGGGGATCGGGCAGCTCCGGAAGCTCGGACAGTTCGGCTCGAACCGGCGGCGCCGGAGGTGGTTTGGGGCCGTCCTTGGGTGGAGGCGGCTTCGCACTGTCCTTGGGCGGAGGTGGCTTCGCGCCGTCCTTGGGCGGCGCTGCGACCTCGGGTCGTGGCGGCTCGGACTCCTCGACGACCTCCGCATCCTCGACGAGATCAACGGCGTCGATCTCAGCGGTTTCCTCTTCGGATGCAGGCTGCGGAATCCCAATGACGACTTTTTGTCTGGCCGGCGCCGGCTCCGGCTCCTCCTCGTCATCGTGGATGTCGAAGGAGCGGAACACGCCCGAGCTCATCGCCTGACCCGACGCAGGCTGCGAGTCTGCCGTTGGCGGTAGCGTTCCGCCGGTACGCGCGGGCTCGGGCTCGGGCTCGGGCTCGGGCGCTGGCGGGGGCTCTGGCTCCGGTGCCTCTGTCGGGATGACCGTGATCGGCCCCGTCGGCGCCTCCGAAGGCGGGAGCGGCATCGTCTGATCCGTCGACGCCGCAGCCGGTTGAGGCTCCGGTCCGGTCGGCGCGGGCGCGATGACCGTGTGCTCCGCCGGCGGCAGTGGACTGGGCGCGACGACCGTTCCGCCTTCGACCGGTTCGACTGCCACAACCGACTCCCGAGGCGTCTCGGGGATCGTCGTGAGTGACGGAAGCACCAACCCATCGACAGGGTCTTCCGTTTGCTGCGGCTGTGGTGACGCTGCGACCACGGTGCGATCCCCGGGGTGCTCGGCGGAGTCGCTCGCCGGCGCGCCCGTCATCTCGAGGCCAACCTCGAGGCCGGACTCGGGAGCCTCCAAAGAGACTTCGAGGTCCTGATCAACTCGACCATGGACCATCGTCTCCGCAGCGTCCGCAAAGTCCTCGCCCGCGGCATCCACGTTGGGTGAGGGGCGAATCAGCGTCGCATCACTGTCCTGGGGGTGCGGTGCGGGAGCCTCCGTCGATTCGACGTGGGTGACCGCCGTCTCCTCGAGATTCGCACCGAATCCAGACGACCCGAGCCGTCGAGAGACCTCGGCGTCGAAGGAATCCAGGGTGTCGGAAGGCGCAGCGACAGCCTCTTCTTGAGTCCACGCGGCCCACTGTTCCGCTTTGGTGACCCAATGACTCACGGCTTCGCCCCCTCGAACAGCGCTTCGCCAAGCTTGACCTTGCGCGGGAGCGCGTTGCCTCCCTCGACTGGACCCACCGGTTTTTCCGTCAGCATGATGACCGTTGAACCGAGATGGAACACGCCGAGTTCGGCCCCCTTACCCACCCGCGAGGGGGGTTCGAGCCGAGCCACCTGAAGCTCCCGCGGATGAGGATCGAAACGGTGATACGGGCACGACATGTTCCCGACCCCGAACGCCGCGACCATCACCACCGCCACCCAGCCGTGGCCCGTCTCGAGCAGGTGAACCATGCGTTCATTGATCGCGAAGACCCGAGGATCGTAGTCGATACTGGCATCGTTGACGGGCAACAGTCGGCCGGGGATCAGGCTGACCCGATGGGCCAGCGCATCGCAGGGTGCGTGGACGCGGTGGTAGTCGCGGGGATGCAGGTAGATGGTGCTGGCGGTCCCGCCGACGAACCGCTCTGCGAGTTCGTGGTCGGCGAGGAGCTCCCCGATGCCGTAACTGTGGCCCTTGGCGACCACCTCGGTCACCCGCTCGATGGGCGCGACCTCGCGGAGTTCGCCGTCGCACGGGGCCACGAGGACCTCCGGACTTCGATCGATGGAACGGGCCCCGGCCCGCAGCGGCCGCGTGAAGAAGGCTGTCTCTTATACACATCTCCGAGCCCACGAGACCTCTCTACATCTCG
>CAJXVA010000495.1 GCA_913061055.1 uncultured Pseudomonadota bacterium | reverse complement strand
CTTCTCGGCGGCGCTGGCCGGACGCGCGGGTCCGGTTGAACGAGGTCTGCGCACCCAGCTGCGCATGGCGCCGGTGGGGTCCGGGCCCCTCCCGCTCGCCCTGCTGTCGTTGATTGCGCTGCTCGGCCTGGGACTGGCAGTTCGCGGGGTCGTGGCCGGCGCGGCTCGGTCCGTCGACGCCACGTCGAGCGGAATCTTGCAGTTGTGGACCTCTTGGCCGCAGCGCGCTTGGGCGGCGGCGCTGGTCGTGCTGGGCATCGTCGGGTGGGTTGAACTCGTGCTGAGTCGTCGCCGCATCGCGGCTGCGTTGGCCCAGACCCGGGAGCAGGCGCGCGATGACCTCAAGACGCGGGCCGGAGGCCACCGATGACCCCCTCCGGCGGCACGATGATCTCGGTTGCGACGCCGGTCAGCCTCGACCGGCCCTTCACGTACCGGCTTCCGTCGAGTCTCGGTACGTCGCTGGCACCCGGCACTCGAGTGTTGGTTCCGTTGGGGCCGCGGGCGCTGATCGGCGTGGTTCGGCCGGAGGAAAACCCGGTCCCGCCGGATCCATCGAAGGTCAAAGATATCTACGGCGTGTTGGACCCCGAGGGTCCGTGCCTGCCCCCGGACGTGGTCGCGCTTTGCGAATGGATGGCGGGCTACTACGTCGCACCGATCGGAGAGGTCTATCGGCTGGCACTGCCGGGCATGCTGACCTCAGCCGACGCTCGGCGAGCGGTGGTCACCGAAGCGGGGTTGTCCGCCTGGCGGGGCATCGAGGCGCCGCTGCTCGGTACGCCGCCACCGCCCATGAGCAACGCGGCGACCCGGCTGCTTGAGGCACTCGTCCAAGCCGGAGGCGAGGGGCTCCCGGTGGCGAAACTGCCTGCGATTCGGCCTCGCATTGCCGGCAGCCTGCTCCGGCTGACCGAGCTGGAGGCGGACGGGCTGGTGGAGACGCTTTGGCCCGAAGCTGGGGTCCGCACCCGAACCGAGCTGCACCTTCGGCGGACGGACTACCTGCGGGGAAGCGGTGCTGATGAGCCCGCGGTGCAGAAGATCGTGGGGCGCAGCAAGCAGCGCCGGGCCCTGTTGGACTACCTCGAGGCCGCGCCGGAGGACGATGCTTGGGTTCCGATCGGCGAGTTGCGGGGCCCGTTCCCCCGGGTGAAGCAGCTCGTGTTGCCGCTGGTCGACCATCGGCTCGTCGCGACCGAAGAACGCTCGCGTTCGCTGGACCCGTTCGACACGCAAGAGTCGCCCCCGACCGAGCCGCAGGCCCCGACCGCGGACCAGCAGTCGGCGCTGAAGAAGCTCGCGGAGATCACCGATGCGCGCGAGTACGCCTCGGTGCTGCTGCACGGGATCACGGGAAGCGGGAAGACGGAGGTCTACTTGCAACACATCGCCCGGCTGCGGGAGGCGGGCCGGGGGGCCATCGTTCTGGTGCCCGAGATCGCGCTGACGCCCCAGCTCTCCGAACGTTTTCGGGCTCGCTTCGGGGACGAGATCGCGGTGCTCCACAGCGGCCTCACACCGCGTCAGCGACTCGATGCTTGGGAGCAGATCCGCAAGGGCGAGCGCCCCATCGTCATCGGTGCGCGCTCGGCCGTCTTTGCGCCCGTACCGGACCTGGGCACGATCGTGGTGGACGAAGAGCACGACGGCTCGTTCAAACAGGAGGAGGGCATCCGGTATCACGCGCGGGATGTCGCGCTGGTCCGTGCGCGGACCCTGGGCGCGTCGGTGGTGTTGGGCTCGGCCACGCCGTCGCTCGAGTCCTACGACAATGCTCGCAACGGCCGCTACGTCTACCTCGAACTCCGCACCCGGCCGACGCCGCGTCCGTTGCCCAAGGTCGAGATCGTGCCGCTGTCTGTGCACCGCCCCGACGGCGACTCGATGATGTCCGCGTTGTTGCGGGATGCGATCCGGGAGACGGTCGATGCTGGGGAGCAGGCGATCGTGTTCCTCAACCGGCGCGGGTACACCACGACGCTGTGCTGTGAGGACTGCGGGAGTTTCCAGCAGTGTCCGGATTGCAGCTCCCCTTCGATGACCTACCACCTCGGGCGCAACCGGTTGATGTGCCACCTGTGCGGTTACATCGAGGCCACGCCGGAGCTGTGCCGCGACTGTGGCAGCACCAAGCTCGCCCATGGTGGGGCGGGCACCGAGAAGGTCGAGGTCGCCCTATCGCGCGCGCTCGAGGGGATCCGGGTCTTGCGACTCGACCGCGACGCGTCTCGAGGCAAGCGTCTGCTCGACACCCTCTCGGCATTCCGCCGGCACGAGGCGGATGTGCTGGTCGGCACGCAGATGCTCTCCAAGGGGCACGACTTTCCCGGCGTTACATTGGTCGGCATCCTCCAGGCGGACCACGGTTTGGGCCTGCCCGACCTTCGCGCCAGCGAGCGAACATTCCAGCTGCTCACCCAGGTTTCGGGGAGAGCCGGGCGAGGCGAGCGACCCGGGCGCGTGCTTGTTCAGGCGTACGCCGTGGAGCACCCCGCGATCCGCCACGCGGCGACCCACGACTTCGAGGGGTTTGCGACCCAGGAACTCGCGGATCGCGAGCGGATGGGGAACCCGCCGTACGGTCATCTCACCCTGATTCGTGTTCAGGGACTGGACGAACGCCGAGTGCAGGCCAGGGCCGAAACGTTGGCGAAGTTTCTCAAGGCGGGGGTCGACAAGCTCCGCGCCCGCCAGACCGATCCCCTGGCGGTCCCGGTGGCGACGCTGCTGGGGCCGGTCCCCTCGCCGATCCAGAAGATCAACCGCCGAGTTCGGTTCCAGATGCTGCTGCGGGCCCAGCAGCGCGGTGCCCTGCGCTGGTTGCTCAACCATCTCCGGCCGCACCTGGGGAGCGATGGGAGCGGTGCGGCTCAGACCCTCGCCATCGCCGATGTCGATCCTCAGTCCCTGTTGTGAGGCGAACCAAAGTCCGGCGAGACTCCCGGCGGGCTGATACGCTCGTGGTCCGTGGTCAGCGGTCCGATCCTCATCGTCGGTGAGGCGCAGCGGTGCATTCCGCTGGTCCGTCGCGTGGTCGGCCTTGGGTATCCGGTGGAGGCCTGCGGCCTCACCGAGTTGACCGGGCGCGTCGAAGAGGGGACGGGTCCGGCCGCGGTCATGTTGTGCGCGGAAGGACCCGCGGCCGCGACCGTGATGCAGGAGCTTCGGAGCATGCGGCGCGGGGTGTCGATTCCGGTCACGCTGTGTGGTCGGCTTGGCGGTGCCATTCAGGATCTCGCCGACGTCCTGGACCTGGGAGCCGATCAGTTCCTCGAAGAACCGTTCGAGGACGGGACGCTCGCCAGCACGCTGACGGCGTTGGCAGGGTCGCCGCCCAAGCCCGCACCCGAACCGGACTCCGCCTCGACCGCGGTCTCGGTCGAGCAACCCTTGCGGACCGAGATTCTGCAGCATCCGCCATCGGCAGATACCGAGCGTCATGACGAAGGCCGACGAGACTCCGTCGACCCGAGCATCGGTCGGCTGGGACGGACCCTGGACCTGCTCGAAGATCGTCTGCGGGCACGATCGGACGGTCTTGCAGCCGAGAGCTCCGATGAACTCGAGCGTTCCCTGCTGGGCCTGGAACCGGCGCCCTCGGTCGATGTCGATCCGGGATCGAGCGGAACGTTTGTGGGCGAGCTCCTCAACGCCGCCGCCGGGGTGGGGGGCGCGTCGAGGGACCACGAGATCAGCCCCGTCGATTCCACGACCCGGCTGGAGGGCGTGAGCTCCACCCACGCGGTCCCACAAGAGCCCATGCCGCCGGTTCCTGACCGTCGCGAATGGACCGGGTCCGAGCGCAGTGCCGGGAGTCGTCGCCGGGCGGCGTTGTCGGTGGAACGGGAGGGAGACCTTGCCGACCTCGAGCTGCCGCGGATGCTGTGGTCCTTGCACCGTTCGCGATACACCGGGCGCGTCGATCTGCATCAGAGCCGGGTCCACAAACAACTGTGGCTGGAGCAGGGGGAGCTCGTCTTTGCATGCAGCTCCGAGCCGGAGGACCGGCTCGTCAATGCGCTCGTTCGCCGGGGTCTTCTCACTCGCACCCAGTACGACGCCGCGAGAAGCCTTGCCGCCAAAGACCCGCGGCGCGTGGGGCAGCTGCTGGTGGAGGCGGGCTTCCTCAAGGCCGATGCGCTTCCAGAGGCGATTCGGACCCAGGTCCTTGGAATCGTGACGTCGGCATTCATCTGGCGGCGCGGACAGTGGTCGCTCGAAGAGAACGATCGGTGTGACGAGGCGGTCCAGCTCGAAGAGTCGTTGGCTCGCATCCTGGTCAGCGGAATCCTCGACCGCCTCGACGCTCCGCAGCTCGAGGTGCTGCTCGGTGGGCTCGGCGGCTACGTCCGGCTCGCGTCCGATGCGAGGCCCGAGACCCTGGCGTTGGACCTGGGCCTGGACGCCTCCGCGCAAGGCCTTCTCATGATGCTGGATGGCCGCCACGAGTTGTCCGCGGTCTGTGCTGGGGCGGGGCTGCCGGACCGCGTGGTCTTGGCGACGGTGTACGGACTGCTGGTTGTGGGCGCGGCCGAGCGGATCGGTGAGCCGCTGGCACCGCTGGGCGCCGCGGACCCTGAGGCGTTGGATGACGCACGCCTGGATGAACGACTGCGGCTCGTGCGGGAAGCCGACTACTTCGAGCTGCTGGGCCTCACCCGTGATGCCAACGCCGCTGATGTTCGCCGCGCGCATCGGGAGCTGCAGGCGGCGTTTGCCGACGATGCGGTCGAGGCTGGGGTCCGCGAAGTCCGTGGCTTCGAGCTGAGTGAGATTCGCGATGCCCTGGACGATGCTGCGGCATTGCTCGGCGAAGACGATCTGCGGCTCGCCTATCTCGCCCACCTGGATGTACCTTGACCCGGCTTTGACCCTGCGCGCAGCCTTCATGGGATCGCCGGACTTCGCGGTCTCGAGTCTTCACGCCGTCGCCGCGGTCTGTGACCTGCGAGCGGTCGTCTGCCAACCCGATCGCCCCGCGGGGCGCGGCCGCAAGCTTCGTCCCCCCGCGGTCAAGGTGGCGGCCGAGCCGTTGGGCGTCCCCATCATTCAGCCCACCAAGATGAAGGACGGCACGCTTCGTGACGCTCTGGCCCAGCACGACCTGGATCTCATCGTGGTCACGGCGTTTGGCCGAATCCTGCCCAAGGACATTCTCGACCTGCCGCGCTTGGGGTGCATCAACGTGCATGCCTCGCTGCTCCCTCGTTGGCGGGGTGCTGCACCGATTCAGCGAGCCGTCTTGGCCGGCGACCCGACCACCGGCGTCGCGATCATGCGGATGGAGGAGGGGCTGGATACGGGGCCCGTCTACCGGATGGTGGAGACCCCGATCGAGGCCCATGAGACCTCGGGCATGCTCTTTGAGCGGCTCGCCGTGCTGGGCGGTGAGGTGCTCCGCGAGACCCTGGAGACGTTCGAGTCCATCGGCGAGCCGACGGTGCAGGACGATGCGCAGGCGACCCACGCCGCCATGCTGTCCAAGGCTGAGGGGGCAGTGGATTGGTCGCAGCCCGCCCAGCGGGTGGTGGACCACGTGCGCGGCATGGACCCCTGGCCCTGCGCATTCTCGGCCCGGGGTGATCTCGTCATGAAGCTGTACGGAGCTTCACTGTCGCAGGAGGAGACCGGTGTTCCCGGCACGGTGCTAGGCGTCGATGAACGGGGGCTTCACGTGGCCTGCGGGACGGGCGCGATCTGCCTCGCGCAGCTGCAGCCGGCGGGGAAAAAGCGCATGAGCGCGCAAGCCTACGCAGCGGGTCGTCCGTTCGAGGACGGCGAGCGACTCGGCACCTAAAAACCCACGCTTCGCGCCGCTGTGATGTCCCCGGCTATGGCAACCTGCCGGCCGTAGCACCGTCTACGGGGCGCCATGGTCGAGATCCTCAGGAAAATCTCCAACGCGGACTGGTTCACCCAGTTCATCACCGGCGTCATCCTGCTCGCCGGCGTGATCGTGGGTCTCGAGACCTACCCCAGCATCGTCGAGCAGTGGAGTTCAGCGCTCCACTTCGCGGACCGTTTGATCCTCATCATCTTCACGATCGAGGTCGTGGTGAAGATGGGCGCGGAAGGCAGCAAGCCCTGGCGCTACTTCCGCGACCCGTGGAACATCTTCGACTTCCTGATCGTGTTCGCGGCCTACATGCCGATCGACGCGCAGTTCATCACTGTGCTCCGTCTGGCCCGCGTCCTGCGGGTGCTGAAGCTGGTCCGGGCCCTGCCCAAGCTTCAGATCATCGTCTCGGCGCTGCTCAAGAGCATCCCGTCGATGGGGTACGTGTCGCTGCTGCTGTTGTTGCTGTTCTACTTGTTCGCGGTCACCGGCACGTTCTTGTTCGGCGAGAACGACCCCGTTCACTTCCGCAACCTGCAGCTCTCGATGCTGACGCTGTTCCGCGTGGTCACCCTCGAGGACTGGACCGACGTGATGTACATCCAGATGTACGGCTGCGAGGGCTACGGCTATGGAGGCATGGAGCATCTGTGCACCAACTCCACGGCGCACCCGCTGTTCGGGGCGGGCTTCTTCGTCACGTTCGTTCTGATCGGCACGATGATCGTCCTGAACCTGTTCGTCGGCGTCATCATGTCCGGCATGGAGGAAGCGCAGCGCGAGCAGGAGTTGCTGCGAGAGCTCGAAGACCGCCCCGCGTCGGTGCAGTCTGACGTCCGCGACCTCCTCAAACAGACGGTTGCGCTGCAGTCCAGCCTCGAACGCTTACAGGCGCAGCTCAAGGTGCAAGAGGAAGGAAAACCATGACCGACTGGTTCGCTCAACCCCACTTCTGGGAGCGGGTCTATCCGCTCATGTTCTCGGCAGAGCGTGACGAGCGTGCACACGAAGAGGTCGCGAACCTATTGGAGCTGGTCGGCATCCAAAAAGGCCGGGCACTCGACCTTTGCTGTGGCCCCGGTCGGCACTCGGTTCCCCTGGCCAAGGCCGGCTTCGACGTCACCGGTCTGGACATCAGCGACTTCTTGCTCGAGCGGGCCCGGGCGCGGGCCCAGGCGGCGAAGGTCGACATCGACTGGGTGCACGAGGACATGCGCAACTACGCCATGCCCGAGGGGTTCGACCTGGTGATCAACCTCTACACGTCGTTTGGGTACTTCGCCCAGCAGAGTGACGACCTCAAGGTCCTGCGCAACATCGTCTCCAGCCTGACCGAGGGCGGGGCGGTGGTGCTGGACGTCGTCGGCAAAGAGGCCCTCGCCGGACAACTTCCGCTGGACCGGCAGCCCACGGTCGAGCACGACGGATCGCTTCTCATCGAACGCATCGAGGTCGTCGATGACTGGAGTCGCGCGAAGGTCCAGTGGATGTTCATCCGAGGCGAGACGGTCGAGCGCTTCAACTTCGAGCACACCTTGTACAGCGGGCGAGAACTCAGGGAACTCATGAATTGGGCGGGTCTGTCGGATGTGTCCTTGTACGGGGGACTCGACGGTCTGTCTCTTATACACATCTGACGCTGCCGACGAGCGATCTAGTGTAGAT
>CAJXVA010000494.1 GCA_913061055.1 uncultured Pseudomonadota bacterium | reverse complement strand
TGTAGAGAGGTCTCGTGGGCTCGGAGATGTGTATAAGAGACAGTTCAGCTTCCCGCGAACTTCGCCCTCCTCGCCAACTACGAGGTGCACGGCGTCGAGGCGGACTCCGCGATCGGTTCCGTCGATTCCCTCGCGCACTACATCACCGTCGGCCTGTCCTTTGTGCACCAGTGAACCCAAACCATGACCATCCCCCAGAAACTGCGTGACCTCGCGATCAGCGAGACCGGCTTCCTGTTCGACCCCTACACCGGCTCCACGTTCAGCGCCAACGAGCCGGGCCTCACGGTCCTCGAAGGACTGCGCGAGGGGCTCGGTGTTGCCGACATTGCGACCCGCCTACGGGAGTCGTTCGATGTTCCAGCCGCCGCGGATGTTGAACGCGACGTCGGGGAGTTCGTGCACTTGTTGCGCCGCAGCGGCCTCGTGCCGGAGGAGTTCACAGCATGACCGCTGCCCCGCTCACGATCGCAGTCACTGGACTCAACGCGACCGACAACCCCGGACCCGGGGTTGGCGTGATCCGGGCGCTGCGAGCCCACCCCGACTTCCAAGGCCGCATCGTGGGGCTGGCCTACGACTCCCTCGACCCGGGGATCTACGCCCACGACCTGGTCGACGACGTGTTCTTGATGCCCTACCCCTCCCAGGGTCTGGCGGCGTTCTCCACCCGTCTGGCCGAGGTGCACGGCCGGGTCCCCTTCGACGTTGTGATCCCAACGCTCGATGCGGAGATCCCCACGTTCATCGACCTCGAGCCCCAGCTCCGTACGCTCGGAATCGGATCGTTCCTCCCGAGCCAAGAGCTGTTCGACCTCCGCTCCAAGGCGCACCTCGCCCACCTCGGCGAGATCGCCAACATCAACACCCCGGCAACGCGGGTGATCGCCGACCCCAACGACTTGCGACAACTCGAGGGAAAGCTCGAGTACCCGTTTTGGGTCAAGGGCGCCTACTACGGCGCGACCGAGGTGCACGACGTGCACGAGGCGATCGCCGCCTACCACCAGATGGTTGCCAAGTGGGGTGTGCCCGTCATCGCCCAGGCGGGTGTTGATGGCGACGAGATCGACGTCGTCGCGGTGGGGGACGGCGAAGGCGGCATGGTCGGCGCGGTCCCCATGCGCAAGCGCCTGCTCACCGACAAGGGCAAGGGATGGGCCGGTATCGCCATTCGAGACCCCGAGATCGAAGAGCTCTCCCGGCGCTACTTCGCGGCGACCAAGTGGCGGGGTCCTTGCGAGATCGAGATGATGCGTTCGCAATCCGGCGAGCTGCACCTGCTCGAGATCAACCCCCGATTCCCCGCCTGGTGTTACCTCAGTGCCGGCGCCGGAATGAACCTCCCGTGGGCCGTCGCCCAGCTCGCCGCGGGCCGCGACGTGGCCCCGATGCACGAGTACGAGGTGGGAAAGATGTTCGTCCGCATCTCCCTCGACCAGATCGTGTCGTTGTCCGATTTCGAGTCCATCGCCGCGACCGGCGAGCTTCACCGCTGCACCCCAGGAGACGCATCATGACCAAGCCTCTGTATGAACGCCCCACCCTGGTCCGCCACCAGATGGGCATGATGAACAAGTTTGGGCGAGCCCAAGCGATGCAGCCGCTCGAATCGATCGACGGCGTGTCGGTTGACGAGCTCGTCAAGACCTACGGCTCGCCCCTGTTTGTGTTCTCCGAGGCCGACCTCGTGGCCCGCTACCGCGAGCTTCACGACCTGTTGGCGCTGCGCTACCGCAAAATTCGCATCGCGTGGTCGTACAAGACCAACTACCTCGATGCGATCTGCAAAGTCTTCCACCGCGAGGGCGCCTACGCCGAGGTGGTCTCGGAGTTCGAGTACGACAAGGCAATGCGGATGGGCATCGACCCCACGCATGTGCACTTCAACGGGCCGCTCAAATCCGAGGCCACCCTCGAACGCGTCCTCCCAGCGGGCACTGTGATCCACATTGACCACTTCGATGAGATGGCCGCCGCCGAGCGGGTCGCCGAGCGCCAGGGCATCCGGCCCAAGGTCGCCGTCCGGGTCAACATGGCCGTCGAGTCTGTGCCCCCGTGGAGCCGCTTTGGCTTCAACCTGGAGAGCGGGCAGGCCATGGAGGCCATCCGACGACTCATCGCCGGCGACAAGCTCGAACTCGCCGGCGTGCACTGCCACCTGGGCACCTTCATCACCGATCCCGCGGCCTACAAACAAGCCGCGGCCAAGCTCGCGCACCTCGCCAACACGCTGCGGAGCGAGCACGGCGTCCTGCTCGAGTTCATCGATGTGGGTGGCGGATTCGCATCGCACAACACGCTCAAGGCCCAGTACCTCCCAGGCGAGCAAGCCACGCCCAGCTTCTCTCGCTACGTCGAGGCGCTCACTGAAGGTCTCTCCCAGCTCGACTGCGACCCTCGTGATCTGCCCACGTTGGTGCTCGAGAACGGGCGCGCGCTGGTCGACGACGCCGGCTATCTCGTCTCGACCGTCGTCGCCAACAAACGCCTGCGAGATGGGCGACGGGGCCTTGTGGTGGACGCCGGCGTCAACACCCTGTTCACCTCGTTTTGGTACAACCACGATGTCGTCTCGGCCCAGCCGTTTCGAGGCATTCCAGAGCCCACGGTCATCTATGGGCCGCTGTGTATGAACATCGATGTCGTTCGCGACACCCTGGTGTTCCCCGCCATGTCCGTCGGTGACAGGCTCGTTCTCAAAAACGTGGGCGCCTACAACGTCACCCAGTGGATGCAGTTCATCACGTACCGCCCCGCAGTTGTGATGGTGGGGCGCGACGGCAAGCACGGACTCATCCGCCGCCGCGAGCAACTCGAAGACATCGTCGGGCCGGAGGAGGTCCCCGATTGGCTGTAGAGGCAGCCTCGGGCCCGCCGCGTTGGCTCGCCCCCCTTCGGCTCGGGCGCGACGCCGTATTGCGCTCGTACGCGCAGATCCTTTTCTCGCGCTCGAGAGTGGTCGGCGCGCTCGTCATCCTCGGCACCGCGATCGTGCCCCGGGTCGCGCTGTACGGCCTGCTCGCGACGCTGTTGGCGTTCGGCGTCACGCGGGTGTTCCGACTCAGCGAAGACCTCACCGCCACGGGCTTGTTCGGCTACAACGCCTTGCTGGTCGGCCTCGGCGCGGGCCTGTTGTTCGGCCCCACCTTCGATGCCCAGGTGCTCACGGTCGTGGGCGTGGTGACGGCTGTTTTCATGACGGCAGCGCTCTACTCGGCGCTGGGAGCCACGTTCAACCTGCCACCGCTGACCCTGCCGTTCTTGTTTGTCTTCTACCTGGTGATCGGTGCGGCACGGATCCTCGACGTGCCGCTGGGGCCGTTGTTGGCCGAGCAGGCCATGTTCGCGCTCGACCTCCCGCGTCCGCTCAACCTCTTCCTCCAGAGCCTCGGCGCGCTGTTCTTCTTGCCCCGCGCCGACGTGGGAGTGGTCGTCCTCTTTGCCCTCCTGGTCCACAGCCGCATCGCGGTGCTGTTGGCGGTGTTCGGGTTTGCGATGGCCTACCTGCTGGAGGGGCGGCTGTTGTTGGTGATGGACGGCACACTGCCCATGGTCCTGGGCTACAACTTCGTGCTCACGGCCATCGCGCTGGGCGGTGTGTGGTTCATCCCGAGCCCCAGCTCCATGTTGCTGGCCGTGGGCGCTTCACTGGTGTGCGGACTGGCGGCCATCGGACTCGTCCCACTGATGACCATTCAGGCGCTCCCGCTGCTCATCCTTCCGTTCAACCTGACGCTCATCCTGGTGATGTATGCGATGCGGCAGCGGACAAAGGATGGACGCCCCAAGGCCGTCGACTTTGCGATCGGCACGCCCGAGCAAAACCTCAACTACTTCCGGACTCGTGTTGCCCGGTTCGGCGCTCGGTATGTGCTGCGCTTCCGCGCCCCGTTCTTGGGCCGCTGGGTCTGCACGCAAGGCGTTGACGGCAAGCACACCCATCGCAACCAGTGGCGGTATGCGTTCGACTTCGAGGTCCAGGACGCTGCGGGCAGGACGTTCCGCGGTGAAGGAACCCGTCCCCAGGACTACTTCTGCTATCGGCTCCCCGTGCTGGCTGCGGCCGACGGCACCGTGTCCCGCATCATCGATGACGTCGAGGACAGCCCCATTGGGCAGCCCAACCTCCAGCACAACTGGGGCAATCTCGTCCTGCTGTACCACGCTCCGGGGTTGTACTCGCTGGTCTGTCACCTCTCGCGCGGCAGCATCAAGGTTCGTGAGGGACAGTTCGTCCGCCGCGGCGATGTCGTGGGCTTATGCGGCAGCTCGGGTCGCTCACCGGTTCCCCACCTGCACTTCCAGTTTCAGGGCACACCCACGATCGGCGCGCCGACGCTGGAAACAGAGCTTCACGACGTGGTCCTCGAGACCGAGTCAGGACCGAGAGTCGCGAGCACGCTCGTCGCCGGCGAAGGCGACATCGTCCGAAACCTCGAACCCACCGACGCCCGCTTGGGCCTACCGGCAGCCGAGAACGAGTCGTTCGTGTTCGAGGTCGAGACCGATGGGGGCACGCGTATCGAAACCCTCGTCACCGAGATCGACCTGCTGGGTGCGCGGGTGATTCGCTCCTCGGAGCGCACGGCCCACGCGTACTACGACCAAGTGGCCGACCTGTTTCGGATCTACGACACGGTCGGCGACCGGCTCTCCGTCGTCCACTTGCTGCAGGCCGCGCTGCCGACGGTCCCACTCGAGACTGGAGAGGGCCTGCGCTGGACCGACCATCTTCAGCTTCGGTATTTCCTTCCCCTACCTGCCCAGCTCCTGCTCGACTTCGTCTCTCCATTCGTCAAGAACACCGCCCTGGAAATGGAGTACAGCGTGACCCACGAGGCCGAGCGCACCACGATCCAGGGCCGCTCGACCCGTCAACACAGTGGCCAGCCCTATGTCCAAACAAGAGCAACGTTCGACGCCAAGGGGCTGTCCTGCGTGGAGGTTCACTCGGGAAGCCGGCACCGTGTCGCTCGGCGTGCGCACCCGGAGGCGACCGATGCGGCTGCATGAGCTCCTCCTCGCATCGGTCGTTGCGCTGGCTCCCCTTACCGCGCACGGCAGCGACACCCAAACCCGCTACCGCGCGTCCTTCCAGCACGAGTCCCAGGGCAAATACGCCGAAGCCCTCGCCGACATCGACGGGCTAACGCGCGAGCAGCGAAGCACCTACGTCTATCAACTGCGCCGGGGCTGGCTGCTCTACCTGCTGGCGCGGTATTGGGATTCGATCGAGGCGTACCGCGCCGCGATCAAGCTCCACCCCAAAGCTGTGGAGCCCCGCCTGGGCTTGATGCTGCCGGAGATGGCGCTGCTGATGTGGATGGACGTACTCGGGACGGGCAAAGCGGCTCTGAAACTCGACCCCCACAACTACCTCGTCAACTCCCGCATGGCCTGGGCCAACTACAACCTGGGGCGCTACAAACAAGCTGAGGCCCTCTACCGCAAGATCCTCATCGCGTACCCCTCCGATGTGGAGATGCGGGTGGGCTTGGGCTGGAGCCTCGTGAAGCAGGGAAGGTATGGGACCGCCCTTGCCGAGTTCGAGACGGTGCTCGAGTTTGCGCCGGACCACGCGAGCGCACAGGAAGGGCAAACCGTAAGCACCGAAGGAGCGTAGGCCCGGCTCGAGCGGAGTCCACGAAACCTTCACCCTGTTCCAAGACGCCTGAGCGTCTCAGACGAACAGCTCGGGCAACGGTCCGCTTCCATCATCCTGGGTCCCGATGCTCTGGATCTCGGGGAAGCCCAGCTCGTGCAACACGGAGACAAGGGCTCGGTTGAACGGGTCCCCGTCGATGCGAAGGAACCGGTCGGTTTGCAGCCGGCCGCCGGCCTGCCCAGCAAACATGGCGGGGATCCAGTTCCAGGTGTGGTTGTCCCCCTCGCCGATGTCGGTCCCCCACATGATCAGCGTGTTGTGCAGGACCGAGTTCCCGTCGACATCCGGAGTCGCTTCGAGGTCGGCGATGAGGTCCCGCAGCACGCCCATGTGCCACTGGTCGATCTTCACGATGTTGTCGCGCCCGTCCTGATGGCTCAGGTGCGAGATGTCGTGGTGCGTCGTGTCGCCACCGAGCGGCACGAGGTCGAGCCACGGGTACTCCTGTTGCGACGTCGCGCCGCCGCCGAGCACCAACGAGATCGACCGGGTCAAATCGCAGGCGAACGCGGAGACGATCATCTCGCGCATCGCATCGCACTGCGTCGGCATCGCGTCGAACTGCTGCCAGTATGACGACGGTTCGTTCGTGCGCTCGAGGCTGCCCGGGTCGCAGGATGACGCGTCGAGCCGGTTCTCCAGATCCCGGATCAAGTCCAGGTGGGACTCGATGCGCTGCTGGTCCACGCCGGAGACCCGGGTGCGCAGCCGCTCGGCATCGGCCATCGCAACATCGAGCACGCTCTTGCGCCGTGCCCGAATCTCCTCGAGTGCCGTCGTGCCGCCGACGGCGTCCGCAAACAGGAAGTCGAACAGCTTGCCCGGGTCGAACTCACCCCCCAGGGGGTCCTGGGGACCGGCGTAGGACAACGTGTTCCAGATGTTCGGCGAGTGGCCGTAGCCCGCCCGCATCTGCAACGAGTGGAACGGGGTGTCCTGGGTGTCGGCGTACATCTGATCGATGGTCTGGCTCAGACCCCATCCGATGGTGCCGCCGTAGTACGGTCCCTCGTCGGCCAATCCGCTGCCAGCAGCAAACGCGCTCAAGCCCGCGGGGTGGCCGTCAAACGCCCCTCCGGTGTTGTACTTGAACCCCTCGCACACGACGAGGTGCTCCTTGACCGGAGCCAAAGGCGCGAGGGTTTCGGACAGCGACCAGCTCCCCATGGACTCGGTCGGGACGAAGCGATCCCGGACCACACCGTTGCCGGAGAACACCAGCAGCAGCCGCAGCGGCGCGCCGCCATGGGCTCGAGTTTCGAGTGCGGGGATGAACGGGGCGAGGCCCGCACAGACCCCCATGCCCCTGAGCCACGCGCGCCTGTTCATGGTGAGCTTCGACATTTCAGGACTCCACTTCGGCAACGATTCGGTGGGTGAAGGACGGTGATGCGACGACCGCATGAATCAACGACGTCACCCGGAGCTCGGCGTCGGCAAACTCGGTGTAGACCGCATCGAGCTGGCAGGCGTCGGCGGCGGTCGCCGTTCGACCGTTCGCGAACGCAAACCAGTGTTGGGCGTAGCAGCGCTGCGCCAGTTCGTTGTTGGCGACCCGCTCGCCGAGTTCCACGCCCCCGTCGAACGTGACGTCGTCTCCGGCGGACACGATCTCTCCCGACGCATCGATCGGCTGTCCGTTCTCGGAGTCGACGTACGCCCCGATCGCGTCGTAGTTGGACAGGCCGAACCCGATCGGATCGACCAGGATGTGGCACCCCGCGCAGCTCGGGTCCGCCGTGTGTTGGTCGAATCGCTCACGTGTCGTGCCGTTCTCGTCCACTTCGGGACTGTCTCTTATACACATCTCCGAGCCCACGAGACCTCTCTACATCTC
>CAJXVA010000493.1 GCA_913061055.1 uncultured Pseudomonadota bacterium | reverse complement strand
CGAGATGTAGAGAGGTCTCGTGGGCTCGGAGATGTGTATAAGAGACAGCGATCACCAGCGCAGCGATCCCGACCAGCGCGACCTCCACAGGGTTGACCACAACCGGCAGTTTTTCGATGTAGTAGACGTTCTCGTTGAGCGGCAGTCCGTAGCGGTCGAGGGCCCAGCACAGCCCCAACCCCATCCCGATTCCGCCGAAGCTTCCGAGCAGGCCCACGCAGAGTCCTTCCGCGACGAACACCCGCATGATGCCGCTGTCGCTGGTCCCCATCGCTTTGAGGATGGCGATCTCCTTACTCTTCTCCATCACGCTCATGAGGTTGGAGGCGAGGATGCCGAAGCTTGCGACCAGCACGACGAAGAGCAGCGCGATGAACATGGCGACCTTCTCCAGGAACATCGCCGAGAAGAGGTTGCGGTTGAGGTCGCGCCAGTCCTCGACGATGAGATCGTCCGCCTCGCTGAGCCGGCCCAGGCCCGCGACGATGCGCTCGACCTCGGCTTTGCCGGCATCGATGGCCTCCACGTCCACGAGTTTGACCTCGACCCCGCTGACCTTGTCACCGGTGAGCAGGAAGCGCTGGACGGTCGGCAAGGGCGCGTAGACGTTCTTGCGGTCGTACTCGTACATGCCCGAGTAGAAGACGCCGCCGACCTTGGCCGCGAGCTGGCCGGGCACCTGGCCCGCAGGCGTGATGCGGCCGATCGGAGTGATGAGCTGCACGCTGGCGCCCAGGCGTACGCCGAGCTCCATCGAGAGTTCGCGACCGATCAGGATCGGACGGCGGGCCCCCTCGATTTCGAGGATGTCTTCGGATCCGACCGGGTCCTCCGGCTCAACCGGGGGCGGTTTGGGCAGGTCCTCTCCCTGACCGTCGGGCTCCGCGCCGAGTTCGACCGTCGGGTCCTCCCAACCGTCGTCCTGGGGCGGCGCATCCACGGGCGGCGCTGCGAGCCGCTCGCCGACCGACGGGATGTCGCTGAGCAGACCGGCACGGGCCTTGTCGGAGGGCGAGGCGTCGGGGTCTCGGGGCGCAGCCTTGTGATTCTGGAGTTCTTCGGATGGGTCTTCCCACCCCTCTTCGGCGCCCGGCACCGCGTCGCCACCAGCGGCCTCGGGCAACTCGTCGACGCCGGGCAGAGGCTTGGGCTTGGGGAGCTTGTTCTTCTTTTGGGGCTGCAGCCCCGCTCCGGCCGCGCCCAAGCTGACCTCGGCGCTGCGTTCCTCGTCCCCCACCCGCTCGACTTTCGAGTTCTTCTTGCGCTCCTCCTCGAGGTGCCGCAGTCGGTACGGGGTTCCGGGCTCGAGCACGCCGAAGGGGTCGGCAGCGGGGATGTTCTCGGGGTGAGCGAGGTAGTCGTAGTCGCCCTCCTCGATCAGGTCGCGAAGGTTCGAGACCTCGGTCTGACGGGACGGGACGATGCCCGAGAGCAGTGCGCCTTGCCGGTTGAGGCCGGAGCGGACCATGATCTCGCCCTCGAGGTACGGACTGGCGCCCGCGATGCCATCACCGGCGGCCAGCGCATCGGCCAGCTCGTTGTAGTCGGCGAAGGGCTTGCCATCCTTTCGAGAGACTCGAATGTGGGCCTTTTGGTTGAGGATCTTGTCGCGCAGGTCCCCTTCGAGCCCGCTCATCAGGCTGAGCACGACGACGAGCGCCATACAGCCCAGCAACACAGACATCGTGATGACCGTCGGGAGCAGGTTGAAGAATCGCGCCAGCAGGCCGAACACCAGCGCCATCACCCCCATGATCAGCGTCAGCGCGCCGAACGTGCCGTACCACTGCTCGACCGGAGTCGGCGTCATCTCGGGCTCGATGGGTCCGAACGGACCGTCGATCACCGGCGGCGGCGGGGTCGAGAGCGAACCGGCATACAGCGCCAAGGCGCCGCCGATCACGATCAGATAGATCGCGGTCATCAGGAGCGGACGGACCCATGCCGGCCGATCATCCCCGCTTCGGAGGTGACGCCAAGCGATGAGCCAATCCAGGGCGTTGAAGCCCCCAAGGACGCGGCCGATCACGCGGTCGCGCCCTCCCCGTTGGTCTGCGCCCCGTGTTGCAAGAGGAACGACTCCACGAAGGCGTCAAAGTCCCCGTCCAACACCGCATCCACATTGCTGACCTTGAGGCTGGTCCGGTGGTCCGTGACCTGCCGATACGGGTGCAGCACGTAGGAGCGGATCTGGCTGCCCCACTCGATCGCCTTCTTGTCGCCCGCGAGTGCGGCTCGTTCCTGGTCGCGCTTCTGTTGCTCGAGCGCCCAAAGGCGCGCCTTGAGCATGCGCTCGGCGGTCGCGCGGTTCTTATGCTGGGAGCGCTCGGCCTGGCACGCGACGACGACCCCAGTCGGAAGGTGCGTGAGGCGAATGGCGGAGTCGGTCTTGTTGACGTGCTGACCACCACTGCCCGACGAGCGATACGTGTCTTCGCGAATCTCGGTCTTGTCGAGTTCGATCTCGATGTCGTCTTCCCCGAGGTCGGGCATGACCATGACGCTGGCAAAGCCGGTCTGCCGCCGGGCCTGAGCGTCGAACGGCGAGATCCGGACGAGGCGATGCACCCCGATCTCGGAGCGGAGGTAGCCGTAGGCGTACTCGCCGCTGAGTTCGATCTCCGCGCCTCGGATGCCTGCCTGCTCGCCCTCGTGGTAGCTCAAAACCGTGACCTTCATGCCGTGACGCTCGCCCCAGCGCATGTACATGCGCAGCAGCATCTCGGACCAATCCTGGCTGTCCACCCCACCCGCTCCTGCGTTGACGCTGAGAATCGCGCCGCAGCTGTCGTGGGTGCCCGACAGCATCCGCCGGAACTCGAGTTTGCCCACCATCGCATCGGCGTTTTGGAGCTGCCCCCACGCCTCCACGATCGAATCGGTGTCGCCCTCATCCCGGGCCATCTCGTAGAGTTCGCTGGCCTCGTCGAGGACGGTCGTGGCCTCGTCGATGGTGCCGACCAGGTGCTTCATCTCCGCCTGCTCGCGGACGACGATCTGGGCCGCATCGGCATCCTCCCAGAACTCCGCCTCGGCGGTCTGGGCCTCGATCTCTTCGAGTCGCTCTACCTTGCGAGCGTAGTCAAAGATGCCTCCGGAGTTCGTCGAGGCGCTCGGTGAGCCGCGCGATGAGGTCGACGACCTTGGCGTGTTCGACGGACGGCGGGGCTTGCGGTGTGGAGGTCTCGCTCATGATGGAATCCTTGGGAGCGCTTCAGACCTCGATGAGTCGAAGCTGCTTACGGCCCGGACGAGGGGGCTCGCGGGGCACAGGATAGTCGCCCGTGAAGCAGGCGTCGCAGAAGTTCTTTCCCGGAGCATCGGGAGCCCGGACGGCCGCCAACAGGCGCTCCGCCCCGAGATAGCCCAAAGAGTCCGCCTCGATGCTCTTGGCGATCTCCTCGACGGACTGGGTCGATGCGACGAGCTCTGCGCGCGTCGGGGTGTCGATCCCGTAGTGGCAGGGGCCGTTGACCGGCGGCGACGAGATGCGGACGTGGACCTCGGTGGCGCCCGCCTGCCGGAGAAGCTTCACGATCTTGCGCGACGTGGTGCCTCGAACGATGGAATCGTCGACCACGACCACGCGCTTGCCTTTGAGCACCTGCGGTACAGCGTTGAGCTTGAGGCGGACGCCGAAGTGGCGGATCGAGTCGCTGGGCTCGATGAAGGTCCGCCCGACGTAGTGATTGCGGATCAGCCCCATCTGAAACGGGATCCCGCTGGCGTGGGAGTAGCCCAGGGCCGCGACCACGCCGGAGTCCGGCACCGGAATGACGACGTCGGCTTCGACGGCGTGCTCCGCGGCGAGCTGCTCGCCCATGGCAATGCGCGCCTCGTAGACCGACTTGCCGTCGAGCACGCTGTCCGGGCGCGCGAAGTAGACGTACTCGAACACGCACGAGCGCCGCGGCGCTTTGGGAACGAACGAGCTGCTCATCCCCCGCTTGCTGATGGTGAGGATCTCACCGGGCTCGATGTCCCGGATACGCTCGGCCTCGATCAGGTCGAAGGCGGAGGTCTCCGAGGCGACCACGTACGTGTCCGGCGACCCGGTGAGTCGACCGAGCACCAGAGGGCGAAACCCGTGCGGATCCCGGACCGCGATGAGCTCGTCGGCGGTCGTGAGCACCATCGAGTACGCGCCCTGCACCCTGCCCAGCGCATCGGCGAGCTGGTCGCGAAAGTCCCCTTGGTGGCTGCGCGCCATCAGCTGCAGGATCACCTCGGTGTCGCTGAAGGAGGTGAAGATGGCGCCCTCTCCTTCGAGCTCCTCGCGCAGCACCTCTTCATTGACGAGGTTGCCGTTGTGGGCGATGGCGACGGATCGACCGCGGTACTGCGCCCACAGCGGCTGGATGTTCTTGACCAGCGACCCGCCCGCTGTCGTGTAGCGAACGTGCCCGATCGCGAGCGGCCCCGGAAGCTGCGCGAGCGCCTCACGGGTGAAAATCTTGCGAACCTGGCCCATGGCGCGAACGCCGTGGAGGGTGCCCTCGACGTTGGAGACGACGCCGGCTGATTCTTGCCCCCGGTGCTGGAGCGCGTGCAGCCCCAGGTAGGTCAGGTTGGACGCCTCGGGGTGATTGAAGATGCCAAAGACACCGCACATACGACTGCTCCGAGTCGGCTCCGTATCACGTTTTGGGGCCCGGCGTTGGACCGAGCGGTCAGGCTGCCAGACGCACGACGAACTGAAGCGTCGTCAGTGCGATGGCGGCCCACAGGGTGGTCTTGATGCTGTCGAATTCGATCCCGTCGCTGAGTCGGACGGTGATGAGGAGAACCCCGGCGTTGACGACCGCTTGGATGATGAACACCCCCAGCGGCCCCAGAAGCGCGATCGGGAAGAACAGCAGCGTCAGGACGCTGACGAGCACCTTGCCCAACGTCACGCTCAGCGCGCCGCCGATCGCACCCGCCTTGAGCGCGTTGCCCGTGCCGCGGACCCGCATCCCGGAGAACACCATCGGGAGGAACAGGATCCCGACGGCAAACGCGACGACCGATGCGATGAGCTGGACCATGGGCCCCAGTACTCTAGCCCGCCGGCGGGCATTCCCGCTCGTTGGGTTGAACAAGCGTCGTGCGGCGCCGCACTGGAGGCAGACCCCCGGGCTACCCCAGCCCGAGATTGCGCGCGAGACGCTCTTGTGGAGCCTCCGTATCGGGCTCGAACGGCCGGCCGGTGAGCTGTTCGAACAACTCGACGTAGCGATTCGCGGCCTCGGTGCGGATCTCCGGTGACAACGGCGGCGGCGCCCCGTCCCCCAAGAAGCCCTTCGAGACCAGCCACCGCCGCAGGAACTCCTTGTCCAGCGCCCGCGGAGGCTCGCCCTTGGCCATCGCATCCTCGTATCCGTCCGCGTACCAATACCGAGAGCTGTCCGGCGTGTGGATCTCGTCGATGAGCACGATCCGACCGTCCGGCGCGCGGCCGAGTTCGTATTTCGTGTCGACGAGGATCAATCCCCGCTTGGCGGCTTCGGCTTGGCCGAACGCGAACAGCTTCATGACCCGAGCCTCGAGCTCGCCGAACGTCTCCGGGTCGATGAGTCCGCGCTCGAACAAGACGTCCTTGCTGACGCTCTGATCGTGGTCGCCCTTGGCGGCCTTCGTCGATGGCGTCAGCAGGGGAGCCGCCAGCCGTTCGTGCGGCCGCAGCCCCTCTGGGAGAGCATGGCCACAAAAGGAACGTTCGCCGCGCTCGTAGGCCCGCAGGATGCTGGTCGAGCTGCTGCCGGTGAGGTAGCCGCGGACTACCATCTCCACCGGGATGGGAGTGCACTCGATTGCGCGGGTCGCTTGGGGGTCCGGCACATCGAGCACATGCCCGGGCATCACCTCCGCGGAGAGTTCGAACCAGTGCTGCGCGAGTCGGTTGAGGACCTGTCCCTTGAACGGGATGGTCCCCAGGACCACGTCGAACGCCGACACACGGTCGGTCACCACGATCAGCCGCTCCTGCCCGCGGCTGAAGTTCTCTCGAACCTTGCCGCTGTACCGGGTGCCCAAGGCGTCAAATCGGCCGTCGAGCGTGTCCAGGGTTCCCCCCGGCGCCAGAGCGTTGCGAAGCACTGCGGGATCGAGCGGCATGGCGCGCGGACAGTAGCAGAGCCATGTGACGGCAGTGCTACTGCTTGACGTCCGCGGCCTCGACGAGCGTGACACAGCACCGGAACCCGATTGCGGGGTCCTGTGTGCTCTTTCCGGGCTTGCGTCGGGTGGTGCAGGAGGCGGCGTTGCTCGTGGCATCTCCGCCCATTACCGCGCCGCCCTCGACCCACTCCCCGACGTTGCCCACGAGGTCGTAGACCCCTTCCGGCGTCACGCACGTCTCGCGAGCACCGCCACGGCCGAGGTTTTGGGGGACACCCCCCAGTGCGTCGTTGCAGTGCCCGTCCTTGCGTGAACCACCGTAGGGCTGCCGGCGGCCGGTCTCGCCGCGGCACGCCTTGCGCCACTCTTTCTGGGTGCACAGACGTCGTCCCTGCGCCTCACACAACAGCGTGGCCTCGGCCAGGGTGACACCCGTGGTGGGGATTTCGCGCAACCCGGGTTGCTCTCCCACATCGATGCAGACCTGGGCGCTCCCCGGGAGCGGGGCGGTGTCGTCGGGGCAGGTCGTGGGCGGCTGCAGCGGCATCTGTTTGCCGTTCGCGGCCCCCTGCGGGCTGTCTCCGGTCTCGCCCGCCGTGTCCGTGGTGTCGGCGGCCTCCTCAGGGGTCCGAGTCCCAAGCAGCACCGACAACCCGCCGCGCTCCTCGGCCACCGGAATGGTGAGACCCACCGCGACGATCGTGGCTCCGAACCCGAACAGCGCCGCCATGATGGACCCTCGTGGACCCCTCGCCTCGGCCGGCGCCTCCCGAAGCATCACCCCAGAGACATCGGGCCGCGGCCGAGCGGGATCACTGTCCGTGGGGCGAGACCGGGTCGAGACGCGTGCCGACTGCACGTCCAGCTGGATCTTCCCGCCGAGCGGGACAACGGGCTCCGGCGGGTCCGCCTTCTTGTTCGGCTTCTTGCCGGGTCCGGCCTCCGAACCTCGCCCCGCGCCCGTCTCGAGCTTGGGTGGAGGCGTACTCCTGGCAGGAGCCCGGGGCGGGAGTCGCCCGACCGGGGTGCCCTTCGGATCCGACTTCTCAGGCCGCCGCGGCAGGTCGAGTTCCAGCGCCGGGCCCTCGCTCAGCGCGGGATTGGGCTCGGCCGGGGCACCGTCGAGCGTCGCCAGTCGCGGTGAGGATTCGGCCGCAGCCAGAGCCCCCACCACCCCCTGAAAGCCGTCGTCCTCCGAGATCCGTGAATCCAGGGTCTCGGCGACCGGCAGCGACAACCCAAACCCACTGTCCTCAGCGGACATATCATCGTGTTGGGGGGGCGGCGGAATCGGGGCGTTTGAGGCCCCTGGCGGCGCCAACACAGGGGCGGCGCTCGGAGGAGCTATCGGCGCGCTGGGCCCCCGCGACATCGGGGGCGGCGCAACGGCCGGCCCGGGGCTGGGGGGCGGTCCGGGCGTCGG
>CAJXVA010000492.1 GCA_913061055.1 uncultured Pseudomonadota bacterium | reverse complement strand
TTTTTCAAGCAGAAGACGGCATACGAGATGTAGAGAGGTCTCGTGGGCTCGGCGGCTACTCTGAAGGCGACGCTGAGGCGTGCCGGGTTGAGGCTTCCGCCTTCGAGGGGTGAGCGACCCCGCTCGTGGACGGGCTGCTGCCTTCTGTACCGGCGCGCGGGCGAAGCTCAGCCCTTGACGCCGCCGGAGGCCAGGCCGGCCACGAGGTGCCGCTGCACATAGTAGAAGAGCGCCATCACCGGGAGGCTCACGATGATCGCCCCCGCGGCGAACTTCTCCCACTGTGCATCGTACTCGCCGATGAAGCGCTGCAACATCACGGGCAGCGTGAACATCGACTCGTCGTCGAGGAACGTGGCGGCGAGGATGAACTCGTTGTACGCGCTCATGAACGCGAAGAGTGTCGTCACCGCGATCGCCGGGCGGGCGATGGGAAGGACCACCTTCACAAACGCCTGAAACTGCGTCGCTCCATCCACCATGGCAGCCTCCTCGAGGTCGATGGGGATCGACTCGAAGGCGGCGCGCAGCTGAAAGATGGCGAAGGGGACCGACGTGCTGGCGTAGCAGAGCACCAGCCCGGTGCGGGAGTTGAGCAAGCCGACCGCGTCGAGCACGAGGTACAGCGGGATGGCGCTGGCGACCGCGGGAAACATCTGCGTCGCGAGCAGGCTGCGGGTGCCGGCTTGCTTGCCTGCGAACTCGAACCGAGCCAACGCGTAGGCCGCCGGGATCGCGATGAGCACCCCGACAGCGGCCGTTGCGGTGGAGACGATGAGCGAGTTGAGAAGCTGCCGCCCAAACAGCCAGATCGTCTCTCCCTCGGGCGTGACCCGCGAGGCTGTCGCGACCGCCTCAAAGTGCTCGAGCGTGGGCTCTGCGGGAAACGGAATGGCGCTGGGCTCGGGCGAAGGCGTGCCCGAAAGGGCGAGGGCCACGACCCAGAGCACCGGATACAGCGCGAAGATCACGGCGCCGACGAGGACGACGTGAACGAGGACCGACTCCAGCTTGGCTGCCCGCGTCATTCGCTGGCCTCCCCGCGTCCGCTCCCGGACCACCGTGCTTTCCAGCGATCGAGGATCTTGGTGCCGAAGAACAGCAGCAAGAAGATGAGCACGGCGTAGGCGGCCGCGTAGCCGTACTGGGCTTCACGGGTGAACGCCCAGCGGTATGCGTCGGAGACCAGGATGTCGGTGCTGCTGTCAGGGTCTCCACCGGAGACGAGGAACACGACGTTGAACATGTTGAACGTCCAAATCGCGCCGAGGGTGACCGCCGGCATGAGCGTGGGACGAATGATCGGAAGGGTGACCTGGGTGAGTCGCTGCCAGCGGGACGCGCCGTCGACCTCGGCGGCCTCGAGGACGTCCTTGGGCACCGAGGTGAGCGCACCGATGGTGACCACCATCATGAACGGAAACCCGAGCCACACGTTGGTGGCGACGTTGGCGGTGAACGCGGTCGAGAACTGGGCGAACCAGGAGATCGGCTCGAGCGAGGTCCCGAGCACGTCGTTGGTCGCGTTGATCACCCCGGTCACGGCGCCGAACTGGCGGTGGAACATGCCCTTCCACGCCAGCGCGGTGACGTAGTTGGGGACCGCCCAGGGCACAATCAGCAGCACCCGGTACACAGCCTTCATTCTCAACACGGGGCGGGAGAGCAGCAGGCCGACTGCGAGCCCGATGCCGAGGTGGAACACGACGTTGACGACGGTCCACAGCAGGGTGACGAGCAGGACCAGATAGAACGAGCCCGAGCCGAGAAGTTCGCCGCCCCGCGCGGTCAGGATCTCGACAAAGTTGCCGAGTCCGACGTAGTGCATGTCGGTCGAGGGACCTGCGAAGAGGGACGTGCCAGCGCCGACGGACAGCGGGAGGATGACCAGCACGCCGACCGCGACGATGGCGTGGACCAGGTACCGGTACGCATGGACGCTCTCGCGAAACGTGGGTCCCTGATTTGCGCGACGAGCCCGCGTGACCCAGACCAGGGCGCCGATCAGAGAGAGGGCAGCAAGGACGAACGCAGGCCAGGGAGACGCCGGAGGAGGCGGAGGACGCCGGACGTCACGAAATCTCCGCTGCGCCTCGAGCAGTGCGGGCTCCGGGTCTTTTTGGCCTCGCAGAATCTTCCGCAGCGCCTGACGGGCCGGCTCCCACGTGGAGCGCATCGCCGCGGAGGTTGGCATCGGGACGGCGGTGTCCGCTTGGGTCGTGAACGCCGTCAGCAAGGCGTCGGTGGAAGGGACATCGACACGCGCGGACGGGACCCGAGCGCTGCGCTGCCGGTCGGAGGCCGCGTCCTTGCCGGCGAGATGCCGCACCAGGTCCCGGGCGACGCTCGAGGCGGCCCCTTTGGGACTCAGCATCACGGCCTCCACCGTGAGGAAGGGTGCAAGCGGGCGCCCGGTTTGGGCGAGCGGGGGGAGGGGAACGACCCGGTAGGAGACGCCTCCCTCGAGGTCGGACGCCAGCCACGGCCCGCTCATCGCGTATGCGGCCTTGCCCGAGCGGAACAGGTTGGTGACGAGCGCACCATCGGCGTCGGAGGGGACCACGCCGGACTCGACCAGCGACAGGGCGAACGCGACCGAAGCTTCGGCCTGCGGACCCACCATGCCGAAGCTGTCGTCCTCGCCCAGCATGGTCCCGCCGAATGCGTGCAGGAGCGGAGCGTGGGCGTAGGGGTTCATCGCCTCATAGGCGAGGGCATACACGCCGCTCGGCAGCCGCTCGGCTGCGGCCACGATGGCTTCGAAGTTCTCGGGGACGGCAACGAGGTCGGTGTTGACGTAGAGCGCCAGCGACTTGAGGTTGAGCGGGACGGCGTAGACCTCCGCGTCGAGGGTGACCGCCTCGAGGGCGGCCGGAAGGAAGGACCCCGCCTCGAGGGCGTCGCCGACCGGGGCGACGACCTCGCGCTTGCGGTAGTCCCCCAGCCGCTCGTGCGAGTCGATGAACACGTCCGGTCCGTCGCCCAGCGGGACCGCGGCCGAGATCTTGGACGCGAAGGCGTCGTACGGGATCGCCAGGGTCGAGATCTTGACGTCCTCGCCCCGGGAGCGGGCGGCGTCCCGGAACTGCGCGAGTGCTCGCTGGAGCGCGGCTTCTTCGTCGCCGCGGTAGGCGTGCCACACGGTGACAGGCTCCGCCGCTGCAGCGGGGTGCACCCACAGCAAGAACAACGCTGCGACCCAAAGCGTGCGCAGCCAAAACCGGCTCCCATGCGACATCACGCGGCGCGGAGCATACCAGGACGTCTGGCCTGAAACGTGGGATGTTGGAGTCGACGATGGCGACGGACCACGACACGCCCACCGACAACGCGGGCTTGGATGACACGGTCGCCGCTGCGCAGGAGGAGGCGCCCGCCCAGGAGAGCTCGCGAGAGCGGTCGCCCAGCCAGCAGAAACTGCACGAGGAGGTCCGGGGACGGTTGTTCGAGGGACGAGAGCCCCGTCGCTCGCTCGAGCCGGGGACCACGATCGCCGGGCGCTATCGCATCGCCGAGCTGCTGGGCGCAGGGGGCATGGGGGAGGTGTTCCGGGCCCGGGACCTGGTCTTGGACGAGGATGTTGCGGTCAAATTCCTGCCGGAGGATCGGGCGAACGACGAGGGCTTCATGCGGCGCTTCGTCAACGAGGTCCGCCTCGCGCGTCAGATCTCACACCCTTCGGTCTGCCGGGTGCACGACATCGGCGAGGTCGATGGTCGGGCGTTCTTGTCGATGGAGTACATCGACGGCGAGGACCTGGCCTCGCTGCTGCGCCGAATCGGACGGCTCCCGCCCGAGAAGGCCTACGAACTGGCCCAGCAGCTCTGCGCGGGTCTGTCCGAGCTGCACGAAGCTGGGCTGCTGCATCGCGACCTCAAGCCCGCCAACCTGATGATCGACGGCCAGGGGCGTCTGAAGCTGGCCGACTTTGGATTGGCGGCGGTGCGAGACGAGCTCAATGTTCATGAGTTTGGCGACGGCACGCCCGCGTACATGGCCCCCGAGCAGCTCGATGGGCGGGAGGTCTCGGAACGCTCGGACATCTATTCGCTGGGCGTGGTGCTGTACGAGTTGCTCTCGGGACGGCATCCCTACGAAGCGAGAGAAGGCTCGCTCAGCGGTGAGCGTGGGAGCATTGATCGGACGGCCCCGGCGGTGGCGCTCAGCGCCCGGGTCACGGGGCTGGCCGAGGACACGCTCGAGATCATCGACCGTTGCCTGGAGACCGCGCCCGGGATGCGGCCGGCGTCGGTTCTCGATGTTGCGGCGGCGCTGCCCGGGGGGGACCCTATCGCGGCGGCGCTCCGGGCTGGGCGTGCGCCGTCCGTGGATGCGCTCGCCAACGTCGAATCCGGCACACTGCTAAAGCCTTGGGCCGCCTGGACTCTGGCGGGCTTCTCGATGCTGGTGGTGCTCCTGTTCGCAGGCTTGTCCCCGCAATCGCTTTGGGGGGTCTCTTCGCCGAAGCTTGCGCCCGCCGTCCTCGAAGACCGGGCCCGCACCGGCGTGGAACAGCTCGGGTTTGAGCATCCCGATGGCAGCGCGATGCATCGGATCTTCTACGACTCCAGCTACGTTCGCGCACCGCTGCCTCGGGTGCAGCCACGCGACGCGGGACCCGTGCCGGTGCTGTTCGAGTATCGCGCGTCCCCGGGGCAGCTCGCTCGGCGCGGCGCCCAGGCGACCTACGGAGACCCGGCGATGGTGACCCCCGGTGAGGTCCGGGTGACGCTCGACGTGCGTGGATACTTGCGAGGGTTCGAACGCGTTCCCGAGGGGCCCGCCGATGGGGAAGCCGGGCCGACCGACTGGTCTGCGGCATTCGAACTCGCGGGTCTGTCCGAGGTGGAACCGGTTTCACCCGAGGGGATGCCGCGCCATGTTCACGACCGGCGCGAAGCCTGGATGGCACGGCCGGTGGGATTCGACACGCCCGTCCGCGTCGATGCTGGAAGCTGGCGAGGGCAGCCGGTCTGGTTCGAAGTCTCCGCGCCATGGTCCGTCGAGCAGAGCGCCGTGCCCCCGCCGGGCGGGTCGACGTTTTCGGGGGTGGCCAAGGCGCTCTTGAGCCTGTTCATTCTGGGGGTCGTGCTCCTGGCTCGCCGTCTGTATCGACGGGGTGAGGTCGATTCGCGAGGTGCGGTGCGAGTGGCCGGGGTCATCGCGGCGAGCGTGACCATCTCGATGTTGCTGACCTCGGTCGTTGGCCAATCCAGCGGTATCGAGACCTTCGGCGGAGCCCTGCAAGAAGGCCTCCTCGTCGGCGGATTTGGCCTGCTTGGGTACGCGGTCGTCGAACCGTACGGGCGTCGATTCTTGCCCGGCGCCATGGTGTCGTGGATCCGTGTGACCCGCGGCCGCTGGAGGGACCCGCTCGTGGGTCGTGATTTGCTTCTGGGTCTCGCCCTCGGCGGATTGATCGGCGTCACGGTCCTGGTGCGTCTGCGGTGGGTGGGCGATGGCCCTCCGTTGCTCCCGGTCCAACTCGACGCACTCCTGGGGCTCGGGTCCGCGGTGGGGCTTGGCCTTGGCGCAGTGTGGGGCGGTGCTTTTGGCGTGATGCAGGTTTACGTGATGTTCCTGTTTGTGCGCTGGGCGGTGCGCAAGACTTCGGTGGCTGCCGGGCTGTTCTTCTTGCTGTGGACCGCGGTCGAGATGTTTCGGTTTGTTCGGGCGGACCTGAGCCCCACCGACTGGGTCGTTGGCGTTGTCGGCGGAGTCCTGGTCGCGGCAATCCTCGCCATCCTGATCGTTCGCATCGGCCTGCTCGCCCTGACGGCGGCTCAGGTCCTGCTCAACGTCTTGGTCAGTTTCCCGCTGAGCATTGAGCTGACGGGCTGGTACGGCACCGCAACCGGCGTCGCGGCGGTCTTGGTGCTGACCTTGCTAGGGGGCTCGCTGTACGTTGCGCTGGGCCGGGCTCGAGCCAGTGAGCACGCCAGTCGGACGTCTCGAACTCGGGTCTAGAGAAAAAAAGGGCGCCGACCCGCTCTTCCTAAGCAGGACGCCGCCACGCGAGGGAACTCTTGTTGTTGCTCAGGGGGCGATGCGGGCGACCCAGGCGTCCCGGGTTCCGCTGAGTCCGACGAGGGCACCGGTAATGGCGATCGAACCATCCTCGAGCACGGTCACGTCGTTGACGCGATCCGAACCCTGGTCAGCATCACCCGCATACGTCTGGGCCCACAGGAGGTTGCCGCTGGCGTCGTATTTGATGACGAGGCCGTCGAAGTCCCAGTCGAACAAGGGGCCGGAACGGTGCGTCCCGACGACGAACACATTGCCCTCGGCGTCGATCGCCGTGGCTTCCACGCTCACGACATCGTCACCGGGGTGGTCGTACAGCACGTCCCAGGCCAAGGACCCGTCGGCGTTGAAGCTGGAGATGAGGATCTGGTTGTCCGTGGTGACGCCGGTGGTGTTGGCGGCGACCACCTGCTCGGCGTCGTTGATCGCGAGGGAGGACTGCACCCATCGGTTGAGGTCGGCGCTGGGGGGCAGATCGTAGAACGTCCGGTATTCGAGTGTGCCGCCGGTGGTGAAGCGAGAGAGCGTGGGGACGATCCCCGCGCCGATGTCGACCCCCCCGATCACCACCACGCTGTCGTCACCCGCTGCGATGACGCCGCCATCGAAGATCGCGGAGTTGGCGGGGCTGAAATAGGTCTGGTCTCCGGTCTCATCGACGACGAACCACTGTGTGGGGTCGAGCGAGTTGTCTCGGTCGAGGTACACGCCGCCCCCGCCCGGCCGACGTTCGACATCGGAGGCCGAGAGGGCCTCGATACTCCAGTCGATGAGGTGGTCTGCGGAGCGAGCGATCACGTCGTGTGGATCCGCCGAGAAGCCCGTGGAGATCCAGGTGAGCAGATAACCCCCGCTGGCATCAATGCCCTGGACACCGAGGTTGACGGAGTCCGGGGCGCTGTTGGTGTGGAGGTGCTCCCCGAGGGGGCTTCCGTCGAGTGCGTAGTCGCTGAGGAAGACCTGCTGGGTGGAGTCGGTGGGTTCGGACCGGCGACCGACCCGGATCGAGCCGTCGTCAAGGGCTGCGATCGCAAACCCGATGTCGCTCGAGAGGGCGCCGATGGAGGTTTCGGTGACCTCCCACAGCGTCGAGCCGGAGATGACGCAGTCGTTGTTGCAACCGTTTCCGTTGATCGCGTCGCCATCGTCGCAGGCCTCGAAGTCTGCGTCGGTGTTTCCATCGCCGCAGTACGGGCCCAGGGCTTGGCATCCGTCGGCGCAGAATCCGTAGGATCCGTTGTCTGCTCCGTCGTCGCACGTCTCGAAGTCGGCATCGGTGGTTCCATCACCGCACGAGGGCCCGGCACCCTGGCAGTCGTCGGCGCACATCTCGTAGTCGCCGTTGGCTTCGCCGTCGTCGCAGGACTCGAAGTCGGCGTCGAGCGTGCCGTCGCCGCAGGACGGACCTTGGCCCTGACAGTCGTCGGTGCAGCTTTCGTAGGACCCGTTGTCGTCGCCGTCGTCACAGACCTCGTCCCCCTCGACTCGTCCGTCGCTGTCTCTTATACACATCTGACGCTGCC
>CAJXVA010000491.1 GCA_913061055.1 uncultured Pseudomonadota bacterium | reverse complement strand
ACGAGATGTAGAGAGGTCTCGTGGGCTCGGAGATGTGTATAAGAGACAGGCTGCCAACGCCGCGCTGGCAGCATCGTGCCCTCCGCCCCAAATCATCGCGCGGATCGTATCCGCGGCTTCCAGGGGTTGAACGAGGCTCCCTCGGTCTGCATCATTCGGCTTCGACATCGGGCGATAGCTTACCCGACAGCCGCGTCGCTGCTGTCGTCGGTTAGAGGGGCCTCGGGCTGAGGCGGGCCGCCCAGCTGCTCCCGAAGCATCCCGAGCGACCTCCGCAGGCACAGCTTCCAGGTGCCCGATGTCTCCCCTCGGCCGAAATGGACGTCAAACGCGGACTCGACGAGCCCCTCGACCTCCTCCAGCGCCGCGGGGTCCAGGTACACGGCTGCCGCTTCAACCATTCTTTCGAGCCCCTGCATGGCCGCATCACGCAACCCCTTGTTGTCCTCGAAGGTCTGGAGCTGCCGCTCTGTCACTGCGTCCCCAGCCTTGTACCTTGCGAACTCGTCGTTCTCGACCCGTCCGGCCTGGCGTCGGTAGCTGATCAGCGCTGAGTACAGCTCTGCGCACACCTCGGCCCGCTTCGCCTCGAAGTTCCGCCGGCGCTCCGCCTCAAGTCCGAGCGAGTGGGCTCGCAGGTCAGCCGCCTCCGACTCGACTGTCCGAAGCTCCGACCGGAGCGCCTCCAGACTCCGCTCATGCTCCCTTTGCTGATCAGCGAGCTGTTTCGCGATGTCCCGCTTGTGGTCCTCGAGCCCCTTCGCCAGCAGGTCGGCAGACGCCCACTCGACGAGTTTCTTCAACCCCCACACGCACCCGGCGACGGCCAACACCCCAACTATCGATCCGCCCGCATTCGCGAGGAGCCAGTCCAGCACGTCCTTCACGGGTGGAGCCTACCAACCGGCCGCGTCGCGTCCGGCGGGGGGCTTTGCCCGCCATGCTACGGTGTGGTCTCGTCGGGTGGGCTTGTTTCGGCGGCGGGAAGTAAGTCCGAGCGAAGGCTCCGGCGTAAGTGCTCCAGGGCTTCCCGCGCGGGGCCAAAATCCACAGCGAACCTGGCGTCCCCTGTCTTCACGTACTCGGCGAGGTCCGCACCGGCCGGCCCCAGCACGGCGAACGCAGACTTCGTGGCATGTAACCCTCGCGGGGACAGGTAGAGGGAGCTCCTCGAGGTGAGGTTGGCGGCTTCGACGCTGCACTCCCCGCAGTCGTTCGCCTGCGCCTCAAGCTGCTCCCGGAGCAGGTCCCCCTTGCCGGATTCATGAGCTGACCCCGCAACTATCTTCAGGCGGGCGTACGCATGAAGAACGCCCGCGATGGCTGCGTAGACCTCCGCGTAGACTTCTGCCCGTTTCACCTCGAATGCCTGCCAGCGTTGCGCCTCCAGCCCGAGCGAGTGGGCCCGGAGCTGCTCAGCCTCGGTCTCGACGCCCCGGAGTTCGGACCGAACCGCGGCGAGTTCCTTGTCGTGTACCCGCTGCTGGCCGGCTAACCCCTTGTCATGCTGCCTTTGCTGATCAGCGAGCTGTTTCGCGATGTCCCGCTTGTGGTCCTCCAAAGCCCTCGCGCTCTCGGCCTGACGTCCTTGTAGTCGCGACGCAAGTAGCCCGTTGGCGACGGCGCCGCCGAGCCCAGCCACGCCCGCGACGAGTGCGGCGGTGACCTTGGGATCGAGACCGGCGAGGACCGAGCTCACCAAACCCACGCCACCGCCCACGACGGGCCCGACCAGCGACCACAGGCCGCCCGAAGGATTCAACGGCGCAAGCCCGCCCCCCTCCTCGTCCCGCGTCGCCAGTGCCGTCGTCGTCTCGTCCTGAGCGCCCATCGGCGCCGACCCTACCAGCTTCCCTTAGCCGCTGACTTGGCTTGAACACCCCGACCGCGAGGCCGACCGGCCCCGCAACTCACCCACGAAAGGAGCGCACATGAACCACCGACCATGCCCAAGAAGAAGACCTCGACCCCCCGCCATTCCGCCGACCTCGGCGAGTTCCTGATCTGCCGCTGCCGCGATCCGTTCTGCGATGGAACCGACACGGCCGGCAACCTCAAGCCTCAGCGGCCGCCGACGTACGTGGACGATTCAGAGTCCGGCACGTTCAGAGCCGCCGCTCGAGCCCGCATCGACGCCCGAACCCCTCGACGCTATCGCCGACGCGGCTGACCCCAACACCGCCATGACACCCAACGAAAACGGAGGACCTCCGCACCTCACCGCATGAGCGGCAACGAAAGACACGACGACGTCCACGGCGCCGCGCCCGAGCCGGACCTCGACGACTTGCTCGCCCGAGTCCGTCGGAACATCGAGCTCGATCTACGCGTCTCCGCCCCTGCAAAGGTCGTCGCCTACGACCCCGCGACGCAGCGGACAACGCTGACGCTGGAGTTCCTCGCTATTCGAATCGTCGAGGGCGAGGAGGTGCCCGACGTGCCGCTTCTTCTCTACAACGTCCCGGTTCGTTGGCCCGGCGGCAGCCTCGGCTACGTCACCACACCGTTGGTCCCTGGGGACACCGGCCGGGTTTGCTTCACCGACCGATGCCTCTCGACCTGGCTCAATGCCAAGGAGCCGAACAAGCTTCCGCTTGACCCGGTCAACGGCCGAACCCACAACCTCGCCGACGCGGTATTCGACCCTGGGCTCCGCCAAGCGTTCGCCTCGATCACGCCGCCGACCGACCTCACCGCCACGGTGATCGAAGGCCCGCTGGTCAAGCTCGGCCGGGCGGCAACGCAGCCGGTCGCACTTGCACCCCTGGTGCAGGCCAACCTCGAAGCCCTCGTCGCCGCAATCGAAGCGGCCCCGGTTGCCCCGCTTGACGGCGGGGCGACTTTCAAAGCTGCCCTGATCGGGGCGCTCTCCGCCTGGCCGACCACCGTGGCCGCCACGAAGACCCAAGCCGAGTGACCAATGCTCAACGCAGGAACAACGGAACTTGAAAGCGGCACGCTTGCCGCTGCCATCTACGACGGCCTAGTCGCTGAGTTCGGGAGCCCCGCAGAGGATGCGGTGCCCGTCTGGACCGGCGCCGCGGCGGCCATCGCCAACGCGGTGGTCGACCACTTCACAAACAACGCCGAGGTCACGGTCTCGGTGACCCCGAGCGACGACGCTCTCCAGCAGTACGACGCCGGCGCCGGCGCAGTGTCGACGCTCGGCCCGTCCACAACCCAGACCATCGAAGGAACGATCGCATGAACACCACCGAAGCCCTCGAGACCTACCACCGGGCCTCCGCGGAAGCGCTCCGCGCTCTCGCCGAGCTCGGAGGGACCATCCCCGCCGCGCCCTACACGACGGCGCCCGACCAGGCGGCGACCGCCAACGCGTTCGAGGCCTATCGGCGTGCCCTGACAGCGGAGCTCAAGGCCCTCGCGGGCCTGGCTGCGGCTGTCCAGGCCGACGAAGGCCGCGAAGGTGAACTTGTCCGCTGATCGCGGCCGCCCGAACTCAAACCCAAACGCTCCCGTGGGGATTCCGACTCTGCGCCGACGGTGTCCACCGCTCGCTACGCCGAGTGGCCGAGGCCTTGAACGCTGAGGGGTGGGCCAGTCGCGTCGCTTGCTGGCGTCACGGCGCAGTGTCGTCGCTGTTGTCGGCAGTCTGATCTGGCGTTCTCGCCGGGCCCCCTACGTCGGGGCGAAGTACGCGCTTTAGCGCATGTAGGTGTGTCCGAACGTCTGCCGCTATCGCGGTCTCCGATGCATCGCGGCCGGCTCGGACGAACGCCGTGAGTTCCTCTAACGCGGCGTCGCTCAGGTACAAGGCCGCTCCGAGGGCGCCATGTTCGATCAGGTTGAGCAACGAGTCCGCCGCCTCTGAAGCCGGGCTCGTGCGGTGCTCAAGTTCGGACGGGTCGAAGCCCTCATTCACCAGAGTCTCGATGTGTTCCTCGAACTCAAGGAGCCTCGCATAGCAGCGCGCGCACATCGAATAGATCTCCGCAGAGACCTCGGCCCGTTTCGCCTCAAACGCCTTGCGGCGCTCCGCCTCAAGTCCAAGCGAGTGTGCCCGTAGTTGCTCCGCCTCACGCTCAACCCCGCGGAGCTCCGACCGCAGCGCCGCGAGTTCTTTGTCGTGCCCGCGCTGCTGATCCGCAAGGCCCTTCGCCTGCGCCGCCTGCTGCCTTTGCAGTCGCGATGCGAGGAGCCCATTCACGACTGCACCGCCGAGCCCTGCCACTCCTGCCACGAGCGCGGCCGCTACCGGCGGCTCAAAGCCGGCGACGAGCGAACCGACGAGCCCGAGCACGCTCCCGCCCACGGGCCCGACCAGCGACCACAGACCCCCCGAGACGTTTTCGGACATGGCGCCGAGGCTAGCAGCAACGGCAGCTGGCCGAGCCCCCGGACAAAACGACCCCGACACACCCATGCCTGACACAACCACTCCCGAACAGGACCGCATCGAAGATGCGTTCGAAGCCTACCGCCGCGCCTCGGTGGCATCCCTCCACGCCCTCGCAGTCTTCGCGGGCTCGCTGCCGCCCGAGCTTGGATCCGACGATCGTAAGGCGTTGGCCGAGCACGCACGGCAGTTCCAAGCGACCGCGGACGCCGCAACAAAGGAGCTAGCCGACGCACTCAGTCTATGAGCCTCTTCCCCCGCTACTTCCGGCCCGGAGTCTCCGCGACTCTGGCCGGGACCACTGCGAAGAACCTCGGACTACCGCCGCCGGCGCCGAAGGGCCCACGGATCACCTTCCGGGTCCGCAAGACGATGGCGAGCACCCCCGACCGGGCGACCGTCTCGATCTACAACCTCGCCCCGGAGCGGACGGCCGCAATGTCCACACTGTTCGGGGCGACTGGACGCACCCCGCTGATCATCGCAGGCGGATACGACGGAGTGCTCTCGCGGCTGTTCCTGGGCGACGTCCGAAGCCTCGACACCGATCGCCAGGCTGGTCCCTCGGACACGATGCTGGTCGCCCAAGCCGACGACGGGGGCGACGCGCTCGCGAACGTCTCAGTTTCGTACTCGACCGCCGGGTGGACTGCCGGCGACATGATCGATGTCGCGCTGCTGGCCTTCGCTACGAATGGCTACCCGATCGCGAAACACCCCACGGTCGGTGCTGCTGTCGCCGCGGTCACGGCATCGGCCACCGTTTCTTTCTATGCCGCTGCCCACGTTGGCCGGGCCTCTCAACTACTCGACGAAGCGGCCCGGCTCCTCGGGGTTCGCTGGTGGGTCCGGGACTCGCAGCTGTTCATGGTGAAACGCGGCGCCCCAGTCGACACGATCGCAACCGTCCTGCCGAAAACGCACCTCCTCGACACGCCGAGTTTCGACGGGTCCGGGCTGCTGCGGACGACGGCCCTGTTCGACCCCAACATCCTGCCGGGCCGTTTGGTGGCCCTCCAAGGCCGGATCGCCCCAGGGTCCCTCGAGCCCTACCGCGTCGAAGCAACCGACCACTCCGGCGACACGCACGGAGGCCGGGCTTGGTCCGTCGCTATGACCCTACGAAAACCCACGATCTGAACCACGACCATGCACCCATTGAAGAAACACAACTTCCGCCGACTCGCCTCGTTCACAGCCTACGGGGCGGCCCTCGGTCGCGCCCACGTCCGCCTCGCCCGATCTATGGACGGACTCGACCTCGAATCGCTCGCAGCACCCGACGCGCTCCTGGCTGACGTCCAGGTGTTCACCGACGCCATGACCGACGCCGCGAACGAACTCAAGTCCGCCCTCACCGAAAAGGAGACGAACTCCGCCCCCAAATGACCGTCATTGCAGAGTTCCTATTTGCGCTCGGCTTCGACAAAGTCGACACGTCAAACCTCGACGACGCGGAGCGCAAGGCCACCGGCTCGGCCGACAAAGTCGATCGCAGCTGGTCCAAGGCCGGCGCCTCGATCGGAAAGGCCGGCCTCGCCATCGCAGCGGCGACCACCGGCGCTGCGGTGGGCCTGTTCAAGCTCGCCGAGGGTGCAGCCGAGGCGGCGAACGAGACTGCCAAGACTGCCAAGGGTCTGAGCATTGCCTCGGACGGTCTCCAGAAACTGGAGTTCGCCACGGGGCGCGCTACGAAGGCGACGTCCCAGGACCTCCACAAGGCCCTCGGCATCCTCACCCTCGGACTCGAGGACGCGGCGATCAAAGGCACCGGGCCCGTCGCCGAGGGACTTGACGCAATCGGCCTGTCGGCGGAGGACCTCAAAGGCCAGAAGATCGAGGACCAGTTCGGCATCATCGCCGACGCGGTCCGCCAACTGCCGGAGGAGACCGACCGCACTGCGGCGGCCATGAAGCTGTTCGGCGCCAAAGGAGGCGCCGCGCTGAAACCCCTTCTGGACGAAGGCGCCGACGGGATCCGCAACCTCGGCAACGAGGCGGAGCGCCTCGGCCTGATCCTCGACAAGGACGCCCTGACGGCCTCCGAGGAGTTTGTCGATGTCCTCTCGGACACGAAGAAGACCGTCGCCGCGGTCGCCCGGGAAGTTGGCCTGGCAGCGGTCCCGGCCATCCAGGATGCCGCAGGCAGGACCAAAGAGTGGACGGTCGAGAACCAGGACCTCATCGATCAAAACCTCCCTCTCCTGGTCGAACAGGTCACCACTGGTATGACCGCGCTTGCCACCGCAACGCTAAGCGTCGCCGGAGCATTGGCCGACGTGCGGGATGGTTTCGATAGCGTTCGGAAATCCACCGACGATACAGCGGTGGGTCGATGGATCCTCGGCCTGCAAGGCATCGAGCTCGACTCGGCCGGCCGGCGTGTCGAGGCAGGCACAGCGGACAGATACAACGCCAGCTCTCGCGAACACGAGAGGGCTTTTGCGGCCGGTGAGTACGACACGCCGCTCCGCACACGACTCCGCGACGACGAGACAGCGGCAATCGTACCGGCCAGCGACGCCCTCGGAGGCTTCGGCCCAAGCGACAGCACAATCAGCGGAGCCGAGCGAGCGCGCCTGGCCACGCAGCAACGGATCGCCGAACACAACGCCCGTGCCAAGAAAGACAAGAAAGACAAGGAGAACAAGAAGAACCGCCCAGGACGGGGTCGGAGGCGGAGGGCCCCCGACGACGGGCTCGACGCGGAAGCCCTCGAACTGTTCGGGGACGAGATCCGTAGGCTCGCCGGCGAAGGCGGCGTCGGCGAGATCGCGATCGATGCGGCGTTGAAGTCCGCCGCCGGTTCCCTTCGCAGCGGCGCGAATCAATCCGTCGCCCGAAAGTCCGCTCTGTCCCGCCTTGGCGGTTTGGCCGGCAAGGACTTCAACGCCACCGCGGACGCAAAGGACCCGCTCCTCTCCGAGATCTTCGGGGAAGACGTCCCCGACGTCGAACTCTCCTCGCTCGCACGGGGCGCGCAACCGCAGACGCTCGTGTCTACGATCAACAACACGTTCAACATCCAGAACGCCCAGGAGATCAACGGCGCAGGAGACCCCGCGAGTGTCGGCAACGAAGCCGCAACCGCACTCCGCGATGTCTTCGAGGGTTCTGTCGCGGCCTCCACGAAGACCGCGAAGGTGAACTTTGCCCGTTGATCTCGGCGGACTGCTCCGCCCAAACTCCGCGGCGATATTCGCAAGCGACCCGGCGG
>CAJXVA010000490.1 GCA_913061055.1 uncultured Pseudomonadota bacterium | reverse complement strand
CGGCATACGAGATGTAGCGAGGTCTCGTGGGCTCGGAGATGTGTATAAGAGACAGCCGTCGCAGTCGTTGTCGAGACCGTCGTCGCAGGCCTCGGACTCCGGCAGCACTTCGCCCTGACACTCGCCCCAGCCGCTGGGTCCGCACTGCTGCGCACCCGCCTCGCAGATCCCGACGCCATCGGTGCCCTCAGGCCCGCCGTAGCAGTCTTGCACCTCACCCAACACGCAGGCGGCCGGCTCTCCGTCGACGTCGATCGTGACCGTCTCCACGGCCACGCCGCCTTCGTTGTCGCGAACGACCAGCTTCACCTCGAACGTGCCGCCCGAGCCGAACGTATGGGACACGGTTCGGCCCACCGCCGTCGTGCCGTCTGCGAAGTACCACTCCGTTCGGAACACCCGGCCGTCCGCGTCGTCGCTCCCGCTCGAGTCGAAGTCCACGGTGTAGGGCGCCGAACCTGCGGTCCCCGATGCGCTCAGCGAAGCGGTCGGGTTCACCGCCGCCGCGTCGGTAACGAAGAACGTTTGCTCCGCGCTGGCCATGTTGCCGTTGTTGTCCGCCGCTTCGACCGTCATCGTCACCAGGCTGTTGGCCGGGAAGGAGTTCGGAGGCTCCGCCGCGATCACGATCACCCCGCTGTCCTTGCGGTAGGCCAGGCCGGAGGCATCTTCGCCGGCGCTCATGTTGCCCAAGTCGGTGTCGAACGAGACCCGGATCGAGTCGGGGTCCACGCCGGTTCCGCTGTCGGCAAAGTGCGCGACCACCCGAGGGTGTGCCCACCAGTCTTCTCCCGTCGGACCGATGATCGTCACCACGGGCGCGCTGCCATCGATGCGCTCCTCCCCACCGGGCACCACCGCGAACACCTCAGCCGCTTGCCGGCTCTCGGAGTTCTCCGCCCCAACGTGGCTGACCGAGTACTGGTACGTCTGTCCCGCAATGACCGTGTCATCGACGAACGAGATCGTGTTCGTGGCCGGGTCGATGTCCACCCCCGGCCCAAGCCGGCTGGGGTCCGTCATCGCCGTGATCGGATCGGCGAACGCCTCATCCTGAAAGCGCTGACCGATCACCGCGACCAGCTCGCGATCGCGGTCGTCGAGTCCCGGCGAGGTGCTGCGCCAGACTTTGTAGTAGGTCGAGTTGCTGGCGAAGCTCGGCAGCGACCATCGCAGCGTCACCCCCGTTTCGCTGGAATCCTCGACTTGCAGGTCCCGAGGGACGTCCGCGGGCAGTCCGTCGTCCGCTTCGTAGTCGTTGAGCATGATCCGGACGCGGTCGCCACCCACGCCCAGCCACACGTCGTAGTCCCCGTCGCGGTCGAGGTCCGCGACATCGGCATCCCCACCCAACGCGCTCCCACCGGCCACGAATTCGACGCTGTGCTCCTGGCTGTGGGTCATCACTCCGGTCCCATCGCCAAGGAACACCTGCATGACATGAGTCCCCGCTGGCGCCTGACCGTTGTCGATCGCGAAGACCACGAAATCCAGGTCACCGTCGTAGTCGAGGTCTAGCAGTGCTCCGTTCCCCCCTCGAAGGTCACCTGCAGACGCTTGCGCGTCCCAGTGGCTGGCCGAGACGTTGGAGAAGCCCCCGCTCCCGTCGTTGAGCCCAATCACATGGGAGACCGTGGGGTGGCCGCTCCCCGCCGATCCTCGCGCGATGACCAGGTCGAGGTCACCATCCCCATCGAGGTCGCCCAGCGCGTTGCCTTGTCCGAAACCCGAGCCCGCCGTGGGGATGTCCGTGTCCGTCAGCGTGTAGTTGCCCGTGCCGTCATTGATCGCGACCTGCACGACTCCGCCCCCCGCCTCTCCGCGCTGGATCAACGCGTCGTAGTCACCATCCCCATCGAGGTCTCCCGACACGACCCCGACAACGAAAGACCCATTCATCTCGAGGCCCCGCGCCGACGTCTCCTCCGTGAAGTTTCCGTCGCCATCGTTGATCAGAAGGGCAAAGTTGACCGGTCCTCCACAGTTGCTCTGCGCGCAGAACGCGTGCGCCACAAACAGGTCCACGTCGCCATCGCCCTCCACGTCGGTGTTCGAGATGTTGAGCGCGCTCTGAGACATCTGCCAGGCCGTCGAGAACTGACCGCCGCGGTTGATCTGCAGCGTCAGCGGCTCACCGTTGCCGCCCGAGAGGTTGTCGAGGTCGCCGTCGCCGTCTACATCGGCCCACTGAAACGCGTCCTCGCCCCAGCCCGACGCACCCGGCATCCCCCGGATCAAGAACCCCGTGAACCCGTTGTACGGCGTCATCAACCCACCGCCGGTGTTCATCAGAAGTCCGTAGCGAGACCCCAGCGTTCGGTCGATGACACCATCGCCGTCGTAGTCGCCCAGGTCGCCGTCGTAGTAGTTCTCGTTGCCGTTGATCTGCAGCGGATGCGACCCCGAGAACCCGTAGGTGTCGGTTTGCAGCGCGTCGCTGTTGTCGACCAGGCCATTCCAGTCCGCCTGCCCCGCGCGAGGCAAGGCGAACGTCGTCGTGGTGGCAGCGAGGATGAGGAGGGTCTTCGTCGGTTTCATGGCGAGTTTCGTCAACATGGCTCAGACGCGTCGGCGCCGAGCGAAGAGAGCGGAGCAGAGCACCGCCCACAGGAAGGAAGGGGGCGAGTTCGACTTCGACCCGCAGGCGCAACCGTCATCGCCTTCGGCCGCAGACGCCCCGCCGGAGCTCGACGCATCGCCTGCGTCGCTGCCCTCGGACGTGTCCGACGTCCCCGGGGCGGTCGTTCCGGACAGCGTCGTGCCGGTACCGGTCGAGTCGCCGCCGGTCGACGACTCGCTGCCTCCGCCGGTCTCCCCCGGGGGAAGCTCCGGGTACTCGTCCGGCTCCCCCTGCAGGCTGAGCAGGAACGCAACGAGGTCGTCGAGGTCGCCGTCGCTGAGGTGTGACGTGACCCCGTGTTGGTCATCCGGGTTCTCAGTGGTGAGAACCTCGAGAAGCGTCGGCGCCCGACCATCGTGTAGGTACGGCGCCGTGGTCCACACCCCCAACAGCGTCGGCGTATCGAACCCCACAAGCGGCGCGCCCAACCCCTGCCCGCTTGTGGCTCGCGCCGTCCCGACATCGTGCCGCACGTAGTCGGCCGGATCTTCTCTCAGCGTGCTGTCCGTGAATCGCGGTGCCGTATGGCAGTCGGCACAGCCCACCGTCTCGTCGAAGAAGATCGCAAAGCCTCGCTGCGCCGATCGGGACAACCCGCCGGCGGCCTCCCGGTGGGGGCTGCGCGGCACCCGGGTCAACGAGGAGACGTAGGCCGCCAGCGCATCCAGCCCTTCGCTGCGGCCCGCGTTGGATTCCGGCGCCAAGGGGGCGTGCGGAGCGTCCGGAGCCAAGAACCCCTCGCCACCGAACCCACCTTGGATATCGTTCTCGAAGTCCGCGATCTCATCGAAGTTCGCCGTCCAGTGCACCGGACCGTGGCCCGTCCCCGCCCGTCCTCGCAAGTCGATCGTGTTGCGTCGCCCCTCGCCGTACTGCGTGAAATCCCAGACCCGTCCGTCCTCGCCGCCGTCCGGATGGCACGACGCACACGCGATGTAGTTCTGGTCCGAGTGCACCGGTTCGCGACTGGAAAAGAACATCGCCTTGCCCAGCGCCAGGGTCGGCGACAACGCCTCCTCCGTGACCGTCACCTGCGCCAGCGCCACCGGCGACGCCGGGTCCTGCACGTCGAACACCGCGACCGACCGCGACAGCGCCTCGTGCACGTAGACCCGCGTCCCGTCCGGGCTGACAACCACCCCATCCGGCGCCGCTCCCGTCTCGACTCGCGCCTCTTCGTCGACCGCGTTCCCGGTGCTGGTGTCGACCGTGCGTGCCACCACCACGTCGTAGACCGAGAGCGCAGCCGCCCCCTGGTGGGTCAGATAGGCGTAGCGACCCAGCGGTGAGAACGCCAACGCCGACACCCCATCGGCATCGTTGGTGTCCAGTCTCTGCTCGATGAGTTCCGCCCCGGTCTCGACCGAGATCGGTGCCAATACACCTCGAAGCCGATTGCGCGGCTCCAACAGCTGTCCGTCGAAGCTCGGCCCTCGGTGGGTGTTCGCCTTGATGCCGCCCACCCAGATCGTCTGCTGCGACGGGTCGATCGCGACCGCCGAGAGTACCGTCGGCACGCCCCGCCCCGAAGACGACGAGTCCGGCCCCGGGTCGTCCGCCAGCTCCACGTCATCCAGCAGCGCCCGCGAGGCAACGTCGAGCCTCGAGACGTGCCCGTGGTCCGCGTCGGCCAGCAGGTGCGTGACCCAGGCCGTCGCCCCGTCGCCCGTGACCGCCACCGAGCGTGGACCCCTGCCCACCGCGATGTCGTCGCGGACCGCCAGCGTCGGGTCGAAGATCGAGACCTGCCCCACCCCGTAGTGCGCGACCATGACCTCGCCGGACCCGGGGACCTCCACCACCCCGAACGGCTGTCGTCCCGTCGGCGTCGCATTGAGCAGCTCCAAGCTGTCCGCATCGATCGCCCAAAGCTCATCGCTGTCGAAACACGTCACCAGCACCACCGAGTCTTCGCGCGCCCACGCCACGTTCCGCGGCGCCGCACAGACCGGTGTCTCCGTCACCGCCAGCGTGCTCGTGTCCACCCACGAGATCGAATCCGAGTCCGTGTTGGCCACCGCCAGGCGCGTGCCCGCGGCGTCCAGCGCGATCGGACCGCTGCTTCGAGCCCGCTGCGGCGTCGGCACCGGCAGCATCACCACATCCAGGCTCACCAGCGACTGCGCCGCTCCATCCGAGACCACCAGCGTCACCACGTGCAGTCCGAGCTCCGCGAACGTGTGCACCGGCGCCGCCAGATCCGACGTCGTCCCATCGCCAAAGTCCCAGCTGTAGCTGAGCGCGTCGGGGCCCTCGTCCGGGTCGAACGAGTCCGCGCTCGAGAACGAGATCGACTGCCCCAACAACGCTTCCAGCGGCGCCGCGCTGGCTTGCGCGACTGGCGGGAAGTTCGCCCAGGCCGTCGCAGGGGTCAGTGCGAGCGCGAATCCGAGTCCGCCCCACCGATTGATTCGCCAGGCCACCGGCGGTAGGTCGCCTCAGCCGGCACGAGATTACAGATTCTTTGGGCGTAGCCCCGCGTGGGTCACTCTTCGAAGCACAGGACGTGCTGCGGCGTCGCGCAGCCGGTCGAGAACCCCTGGAACCAGTTGGTGCTCTGGTCCAGCGGGAATCGACGCCCGCCCGCGACTGCGGACGTCCAGTCCTCGCAGGTTTCCGTTCCAACCTCCGTGACATCCGAAGCCCCAGTCCAGTACGACGACGACGCCCCGGCGACCAGCTCGCCCCCAGCCGTGAGCCCTGCCGAAACATCGAGGTGAGCCGCCACCTCCAGCGAGAGCGCAGTGTCCGAGAGCGGCACGCCGTTCATGTTCACCCAGGGCTCACCGGTCGTGTCGAACCGCGACAGCGCCGAGTCCGTGGACGTCGCGACCACCGCCAAGAACGACCCCGGGAGGCCCGCCGCGAGCGCGTTGCTCGAACACAGGGCGTCCATCTGTTCCAGCCCGGCATCCCCGGGAACCGGCGTGTCCGTGACGAACGCCCACCGGCCCGCCGCAGGTTCGAAGCTCAGCGGCACCATCGCGTCGACCCCAAAACAATAGACCGACAGCGTCTCCGTCGAGTCGCAGGTGATGCCCGCGTCGTCCGTCCAGCTCGGCGCGGTCGCCCCCGGCGAGCCCACCGTCATCAGACCGTCGATCACCTGCCAGCCCGAGCAATCGAAGCCCACGTCGCCGTCCTCCGCCGACCCGGTGAGGACTCGGCGCGTTCGAACCTCGGTACCCGCCTCGTCCAACACCGGCGGGTAGAAGATCCGGCTCTCCACCAGGTCCGCCACCCGGTCGACGAACGGCATCCCGTCCGGGCGGATCCAACCCCGTGCCGCGCCGAGCCGCTGCGCCGCCGTCATGCCCTCATCGGGCAACCACGCCACGAAATCTCCCCGAAGGCCCTCCCCCGCCGCCAGCGTATTGCACTGCGCATCCGCCTGCGCCACGTCGACCGCCCCCAGCTTCGTCGAGATGAACGTCGAGGCCACGAACACCACGTTCGGTTGCGGCGGTAGTTCGCCGGTCGAGCTCGAACCGGAGGTCGAACTCGACGTCCACTCGAACGCCCCCGACGAGCTGCTCTCACTCGTCGTCGACTCCGTGCCGGTCGTGCCCATCGAGGTCGGCGCTGACGTTGACGTCGAGCTCGAGTCCTCGCTGACCGGTCCCGTCGATCCGTTCGCGCCCACGCACACCCCCGCGAACTCGGCCGGTGCCATCTGGCCGTAGCGCCGCCCCGAGCTGCACTCCTCGTCCGGGAACGAGCAGTATCCGTTCGACTCGCAAAACCCGTCGATCCCCTCCACCACGCACGAAGCGTCTTCGCTGCATTCGAAGCGATCCGACGAGCAGCCCAGGGCCAGGCTCCCCGCCAGCAAGACCCACCCCGCAACTCCCCGCTTCGTTGGTGTCGACACGCTGGGTGAGGGTACCGCGTTCTTCCTCGCCCGCCGTTTCCCGGCCAGCATCACCGCCGCAGCCCACGTGCAGGCCTCAGTGTCGAAGCTGCGGCGGCGCGCCTGGGTCCGTCTCCTCGAGTTGCTCCATCGATTGCCGAACGCACGCCCGCGCCTGGGCATCGTCCGGGCAAGAGTCCAGGAGCGCCGCGAGTTGGCGCGTCGCAGCCCGTCGGGAGATGTCCTGCGCGCCCACCATCCACGGAAGCACCGTCGCCAGCATGCAGCACAGCGTGCCCGCCTCCGCGGGCGTGCGTGCTGACTGCAGGAACCGCTCCACGTCCAGCGTCTGCCATCCTCGCAAGCCGCGACACGACAGGAACGCATCCACCCTGCCGGCGAAGGACGCGTACGCGTGGAACAGCTCCGGGTCGTCACCGTACTTGGTGCAGGCCATCTCGATCACGCCCTCGGGCGGGAGGACTTCGGTGGAGTGCTTGGGGTGGCTGCGCTTCATGCTGGTTGGGTCGGCCATTGCACGCCGGTGTTGCATGGAACGTGAGATCTGTTTTTCCGAGGTGGGCGTTCGGGCGCGGATCAGCGAACGACGGGTCCGCAGAGCTGCTCGAACGCGGTCTGGGGCGGGATCACGAAGCCCTTTCGACCGTAGTTGCGCTCGAGTCTCGACAGGAGTGCCTGCGCCGTGTCGTGATCGTCCACGCTGCGGGCGAGGCAGACCGCGCGCTTTCCGACTGCAGGGGCGTCCTCGCGCTTGGGGTACTTGTCGAGGTAGCTGCGGTAGTGGGAGACCGCTTTGCTGCGCATGTCGAGCTGTTCGTAGCGCTGTCCGAGCAGGACGAGGACCTCTGCCGCGTGCGATCCGCTGGGGTGCATCTTGTTCAGATGCATGTAGACGCGGAGCTCTTTGGCGAATGCTCGGTGCTCGCCGAAGCACTGCGCCGCCTCGAACAACTCGTCGGCGGTGACGTCTGGGGACTGCAGGCGCTGGGGGTCGATGCAGGCGGCGGCCGCGGTTTGCTCGGGGCCGGTGAGAGGGTCGAGGGAGATCGGCTGTCTCTTATACACATCTGACGCTGCCGACGAGCGATCTAGTG
>CAJXVA010000489.1 GCA_913061055.1 uncultured Pseudomonadota bacterium | reverse complement strand
ATGTGTATAAGAGACAGGGTCCTGGACTTCGGACTCGCCCGATCGCCTGACGTTCGTGGCGGTCCGATGCCCGTTCTGGAACCCGGAACCGACCCGTTCTCGACAACGATGACACACGCGGGCCTGCTGATTGGGACGCCTGCGTACATGGCACCCGAGCAACACTTGGGTGAACCAGCAGGGCCGCACTGCGATCAGTTCGCGTTCGCGGTCTCTTTTTTCGAGGCCATCGTGGGGCGGCTCCCGTTTCCCGCCGACGACCTACGCACGCTGTCCCTACGGGTTGTGCGAGGTCGCTTCGATCCTCCTCCGGCGCAGAGCGTCCCGCCGCCGGTGATGGCCGTCATCGAACGAGCGCTGCAGGTCGAGCCGAGCGCTCGCTACCCGTCCCTCGAGGGGTTGTTGACCGCGTTGGCGAGCACCGAGTCGGAGGCGACGCGTTTCGACACCCGCGGTGCGGATGCCGTCCTCAATCGTGCAGCATCGTTGGCGGCCGCCGACTCCGGTCGCCCGGGTTTGAGCGTCCCCGAGCTGGAGGAGGTCGCCGCAGAAGCGGGTATCGAGCCTCGGTTCGCCCGCATCGCAGCGGCGGAGGCCATCGCCCGGCCCGAGGTCCGCACCCCAGTGCCCCAGCCCGCGCCCGGACTCGACACTTCGTTGCCGACGGTCAGCGCTCGCCTCCCTCGGCTGCCGTCCTCCGTGGTGGATGTTCTCGTCGCGGAGATGGACCGTCGCGCTGGCCCCGGCAAGCTCCGTGCATTGGGTGCGAACACCGTCTGGGAGAGTCGGAGTGTGGAGATGCATCTGGACCCGACGGCGACCGACACCCGCCTGGTCCTCACCCACAAGCCCGGGCTGCTGGCATGGAGCCGACCGTTTCGGTACGGCGTGGTTGCGCTTGGCGTCGTTGTTTCGACCGTCGCGCCGCTGACGATCGAGCTCTTTGAGAACTTCGAAGGGCTCGTCGCGACGATCATCTTGTGCTCGATGATCGCGGGGTTCCTGTTCGGGCGGAAGCTCGCACGGCGTCGGGAGGTGGCGCTTCACGAACATCGCCGGACCGAACTGAAGCGGGCGGCGCAGCGGCTTCAGGTGTTGGCCGAGTCGAACCTGAGTTTGCCTGCTCCCCGGTCGTGAGCGAGCCGCCGCTGACCGTCAGCTACTGGCCTCGCCGGTACCCGTCGACGACCCGCCCCCACGGGGCGAGCGCCGTCGTCTTCGGCGTCGTTTCTTGGCGGGGGCGTCCCCAGCGGTCGCGGCCGTTTGCGGCGCGGTGTCCTTCGGGGCAGCGCTCGCTGGCTTGCGCCCTCGGCTTCGCCTCCGTCTCTTGGCGGGTGCGGCGGGCTCCGATGTCTGGGGCGCAGGTGCGGCGGCGTGCAGGAGTCGGGTGCGGCCATCGCCCGAACGGACGAGGACCTCGACCTGAGGCTCGAACCCACGCTTTTCTTTGCGCTGGTCCTTGCGACCCCGGCGACCCTTCGTCGGTGCGGGACGCGACGCCTCGTTGCGTCGGTCGGCGTCGCGCTTCGCATCCCCGACCAGCTTGAGCACGCCCTTGGTGTCCGCCTTGCGCCGTTTGTCGCGGTACCGCCCGGTCAGGCGTGTGTCGGGGGTGAGCTCGTTGCGCTCGAACAGGTCCCACATCTCCTGCGCATACGGTGCGTTGGCATGGGGCACGGAGCGGCTGAGAAAGCGGTGCAGGTTGTCGACGTCACGGATCAGCAGCTTGCGCGCTGTGGAGCTGCTGGCGGGGTCGACGGCTTGGGGGAAGTCGATCACGACCGGACCGTCCGCGCTCATCAGGACGTTGAAGTCCGAGAGGTCGCCGTGGACGACGCCCGCACACAGCATCCGCACGACCTCCTGGATGAGCTGGTCATAGACCTCGCGCGCCACCTCGGGAGAGAAGGTCAGGTCACCCAAGCGGGGTGCCGGAAGCTCGTCCTCGTCGATGACCAGGTCCATCACCAGGACGCCTTCCATGAAGTTGTACGGAGCGGGAACGCGAACGCCGGCATCGCGAAGCCGGTAGATCACATCGACCTCCGCGTTGCGCCAAGCGGCTTCGTCTTCGGCACGCCCATGGCGGGTGCGCTTGTTCATCGCGCGGCGGTCCCGACTGTTCCGGACGTTTCGGCCGTCCGTGTAGTCGGTTCGCTTCTGGAAGCTTCGCAGCGTGGAGTCTTTGTAGACCTTCGCGACCCGCTCCTGGCCTCCGGCCACGACGATGTACACTTGGGCTTCTTTCCCGCTCATCAACGGACGCACCACCTCTTCGATGATGCCCATGTCCATGAGGGGTTCGAGGGCTGTTGGCACGCGCATTAGGGCTCGAACGACGTGGGTAACACGGAATTCGCCGCTGCGTATTGTCCCCTGATTACAGTGGGATAGCGCGCCGGGTGTTCCCGGAAGAGGCCCCGAAAGCCCGTTCGTTGGGCGGAGCCGGCGCTACGGCGTGGGCGGGAGCGACTGCTCGAGCACCGCGTTTGCACGCTCGGCGAAGGTGTCGGCGTCCTTGATGGGTGCTGAGCAGGAGTTCGCGGTACACAGGTAGACGGCCGGTCTTCCAATGTCCGGGTAGCGCTCGCCAGGCAACGACCGCTCGAGGTTCCCGCGTGGTTCGGGGTACCGGAGCGCGGCGCGATGCAGCGCATCGGTCGTGGGGTCATCGGCGGGTCCGACGACCGTGATGTCGACACTGGGCTGCGTCAGCTCCTCGAGCGCGAGGACATAGGTCCCAATGATGCGCCCCTCGCCCTTTCGCAACGGGGCGACCGCTTGCACGGCGCGCTTCGCTGCCTCGAGATACGGGGTCTCCTTCGTTCCGTGTTTGTTCACCGCCCGGTGAAGCCGCAGGAGTCCACGCGCAGCCAGGGCGTTTTCTTCCAACGGCATGCGCCGCTCGGCGAGGACGCCAACCGCGGCGGGGTCGGGGGTGTGGGCGAAGAGCCCGCCGGTGTCGGCATCTTGGAGGCCGAGAAGCATCGCGTCGGCCACGGTGGTGGCTTCCCGGGCCCACGCGTCGTCCGCTGTGGCTCGGTGCAGCGCCATCAGCCCCCACAGCATCGCGGCCTGGTCGCGAAGGTAACGAAGGCTCTGGGCGCCGTCCGAGGCTCCGTGACGAAACAGGCCGGTATCGTCGCGATGCGTCTCGAGCAGGCGGCGGGTGGTCGAAACGGCGTCGGCCAGGGCTTCGGGGTCGTCTGCGGCGACCGACAACTCGACGAGACCGCGAATCATCAAGCCGTTGAGGTCCGCGTACACGTTCGCATCGATGCGCGGCGTTCCCAAGGCGCGGCGTTCGTCGTCAGACATGGCGTAGTACTCGATGCCTGGCACGGCTTCGCCGCCCTCAGGACGATAGTCAGCGTCTTGACTGGTGGCGTACCCGCCGTCTGCGTCGCGCATGAACGTGTTCATGTAGCTGCGCACCTGCTGGGCTGAATCGAGCCAGCGCGGGTCGGAAGTCACCCGGGCTCCGATCGCGAACGAGGTGAGCGCTCCGGCTTGAATCGCAGTGATCTTCTCGTAGTGCGGGTGGTCCCAGTCCCCGCGCAGCGAGTACTGGTACATGCCACCCCAAACGGGGTCGAGCAGTCGAGCCTGCCCGGTGAGGGTCTTGTTCGCGTTGTCCTTCCAGGCGGTTTCGCCGTGCAGGCGCTCGCGCCACAGGGCGTGCTCGAGCGGTTCGGAGAACGGGTACTTCTGTTTTTGTCCCCAGCCGCCCTCGGTCCCTTCGTAGTAACCGTCCAACTGCTCGATCGCGCCGACCCGCAGCGCCTCGAGATCCGAAGAACCCGCGGCGGCGGGCTTGGCCCGGGCTCGCGACTTCCGGCGCAGACTCCCCGCATCGCGCTCGGCGACGAGTTCTCGAAGCAGGGCTGCGAACTCCGCGGGCTCTTGAAAACCTCGAAGCTCCAGCACCGGCTGGGCGGTTGGGGTGAGGACTGCGGTCGCGGGCCACCCCCAAGCTCGGTAGCGCTCGGCGACGTCCGGCCGAGCGTCGGAATCCACCCGGAGCGCGACGAAGTGCTCGCGAAGCAGGGCCGCGACCTCCGGGTTCGCGTAGGTCTCTTCATCCATCACGTGGCACCAGTGACACCACGAGGCGACGACGTTGATCAGGATGATCCGGTTCTCGGCTTCGGCCTGCTCGAACGCTTCGGCGCTCCAGCTCGCCCACAGCGTCTCCCCGCCGTGGACAGAGGCGGTCGGCGTGGCCGGGACGGGGGCTTCGGCCCTGGCGGCGCATCCGCCGAGCATCACCGCCAAAGCGATCGTCATCCGTCGAGCCGGTCCCATGTGCCAAGGATACGGGGCTGCGACCCGATTGGATCGACCGCGTAGTGCGAGCTGCGCCGGCCTTCCGTGCGCTGGCGCGGTTGCGCAGGTACCTTCTGCAGGCACGTGACGTGGGTGTTCCAGCTCGGCATGGCGTTGTACGGGATCAACCTTCTCGTTGGCCTGGCCGCTCGATTTGCCGACGCGCGGTTCGGCGTTTGGCATCACGTCTTGTACGCGTTGGTCTTTGCCTCGGCGATCGCAGCCTCGGTGCTGGTGTTTCACCCCGGCTTGGTCCTGACGCTCGCCGCGCTTGGTGCCATCCCCTGGCTTCCCGCTCGCTCCCGCTGGCACCCAGCCCTCGCCGTGGCGGGGTTCTCCGGCTATCTGGTCGCTGCTGCCCTCTGAGTTCCCATGGAATTTCGTGACGTCATCCTGCGCCGCCGTACCACCAACGGGCCCTTCGAGCCCACGCCGGTGACGCTCGAACATCAGCATCGGCTCATGGAAGCGGCCAGTCGCGCGCCGAGTCACTTCAACTCGCAACCGTGGCGCTTCGTGTTGATCACGGACCCGACGATCCGCGGCACCATCTCGGAGATCGCTGGTCGCACGATGGGCGAACTCATGGGCGGTGGGCGGTTCTTCTCCCGCTACAAGAAGTACTTCCGCTTCTCCAAGTCCGAGATGGACGACAAGCGCGACGGCATTTTCATCGATCAGCTTCCCGGTCCGCTCAAGCCGTTCATCAAGCAGGTGTTCACGCCCCTGGGCGCCAAGCTGATGAACAAACTCGGCGTTGCGAAGACACTGGGCAAGGACAACGCCAAGCTCGTGGCGGGCTCCCCCTTGTTGCTTGCCGCGATGCTCACGAAGGAGGAGTACAAGAAGGAGGAACTCAGCGGGTTCTACAGCCTGCTGGGGCTCGGCATGGCGATCGAGAATATCTGGCTCACCACGGTCGACCTGGGAATGGGCATTCAGTTCGTGTCCACGCCGATGGAGTTTCCCGATGCTTGGGCCGAGATTGGCGAGCTGCTTCACGTGCCCGATGACCTGGAACTCATCGCGGTCTATCGCTTGGGCTACGTCAAAGAAGACGCGAAGCGTCCCTCGATCGACTGGACGAGCCGACATCGCAAACGCCTGGGCCAGTACGTGTTCCGGGATACCTGCCGCACGCCTGAGCCCGACCCAGAGGCGTCGCAGTGAACGCTCGTGTACTGTCGGTCGGGACGGCGAGTCCCGCCTATTCCGTCTCTCAGGACGAGACCAAGGCGTTCGCAGCCAACTTCTTCGCCGGAAGCTTGCCCGCCCTGGAGCGGCTGTTGTCCGCCTTCGACAACACCCGCATCGGGCAGCGTCAGCTGGTGCGGCCGGTGTCTTGGTACGCCCAGCCGCACTCGTTCGCCGAGAAAAACGCGGTGTACTGCGAGGCGGCGCTCGAGCTTTCGGCCGACGCGGCCGAACAGGCGTTGGCTCGGGCTCGGTTGGCCCCGAGCGATGTGGACGCGATCGTCTTCGTGTCGAGCACCGGCATTCGGACCCCGTCTGTCGATGGTGCGCTGATCGAGAGATTGGGTCTGCCGCGGACTACGGTGCGTCTTCCGGTGTGGGGGCTCGGTTGCGCTGGCGGTGCGGCGGGGTTGGCTCGGGCCGCGGAATTGGTCGCGGCCCGCGGCAAACCGGTCTTGCTAGTTGCAGCCGAGGTCTGCTCGGCCACGTTCGTGCACGGTGACCGGACGCGGTCCAATCTGATCGCGACTGCGCTGTTTGGCGACGGGGCTGCGGCCGCCGTCCTGGCCCCCGGAGACGAGGGGCTTGTCGTGCGAAACAGCGTGTCGCGCCTGCTCGAGGACTCCGAAGACGTGATGGGCTGGACCGTGGTCGAGGAGGGCCTACGGGTCCGGTTCGCGCGAAGTATCCCGGGCATTGTGCGCTCGGTGGTGCCTCAGCTTCGGCAGCAGGCTGCGGATGTGGTCGGCATGGTGCCGCAGGAGTTCACTCGCTTTGTCTTGCACCCCGGTGGCGCCAAGGTCCTCGAGGCCTACCAAGAGGCGTTGGGGGTCGACGCGGACGCGCTGCGTGATGCGTACGGCGTCCTACGCGAGCACGGAAACATGTCGTCGCCCACGGTGTTGTTCGTGCTCGAGCGCTTCCTTCGCGAGCTGCCGAGTGCTGCGGGGGATGGGTTGTTGCTGGGTCTGGGACCGGGCTTCTCTGCAGAAGGCGTGGCGCTTCGGTGGACTCCGTAGGCGCGCTGGTGCTGACGCTTCTTGCGGTGCTGCTCGTGCAGCGCATGCTGGAGCTGCGGGTCGCCAAGCGGAACGAGGCGTGGGCTCGCGAGCAGGGCGCCACGGAGTTCGGCGCCCGCCACTACCCCCTGTTCTTTGTTCTGCACGGCGGTTGGATGCTGGGGTGGCTCGTCGAGGGGTCCAACGCCGAGGCTCTCCCGAACCTGTGGTGGATCTGGGTCTTGGTGTTCGGCCTGGCCCAAGGGCTCCGGTACTGGGCCATCGGGACCCTCGGGCGGCGATGGAACACCCGGGTGCTGGTGCTTCCTGGGCTCGCACCGATCGCGCGTGGCCCGTACCGCGTGGTGCCCCATCCCAACTACCTCGCGGTCGTCCTGGAGTTGGCCGCGGTCCCGCTTGCCGTCGGCGCCCCGTGGACGGCCATCATCGCCGGGGTGCTCAACGCGGCCCTGCTGCTTGGGATTCGGATTCCGTGCGAGATGCGGGCGCTTCGTTGGGCCGCGCAGGCCAAACCAGCAGTGCCGGAAGAAGCGTGACATCGGCGAGCAGGGCCAGCACGATCACGGCGCTGCCCAAGGTGCCCAGCACCACCAGCGGGGGAAAGGCGCTGAGCGTGTTCACAGCCAAGCCTGCGACCAACACCCCCGAGGTCACGACGATGGCCAAGCCGCGGGTTGCGACGGCATCGGCTGCAGCCGTCTGCGGATCGGCCCCTCGCTCGCGTGCCCGCACAAAGCCCGAGAGGATGTGCAGCGTGTCATCCACCGCGATGCCCAGCGCGACGGTCAGGATCACGGCGCCGATGGGGTCGAGCTCCAGCGCGGCCAGCCCCACCAACGCGTAGCCCAGCAGCAGCGGCAAGATGTTGGGCAGCAGGCTGCGCAACGCCAAGCCCGCCGAGCGCAGCAGACCGCCGATCAGCACGAGCACGACCAGCATGACACCGAGCAGGCTGATTCGAAGTGCATCGGTGATGCGGTTGACGCCGCGGTAGGCCACCGACGCCGTGCCGGTGGTGCGCTGTCTCTTATACACATCTGACGCTGCCGAC
>CAJXVA010000488.1 GCA_913061055.1 uncultured Pseudomonadota bacterium | reverse complement strand
ACGAGATGTAGAGAGGTCTCGTGGGCTCGGAGATGTGTATAAGAGACAGACCCGTCGCCGCGCGCAAGGCCAAGCGATCGAGCCGCGGTGTTGCGAAGACCGTCGCGCCAAAGTGGCGTCCATCCACCATCACGACCGACCCGCCTCCGCGGCGGAAGAAGACGCGGCGTGCCCCGGCCCCGAGCCTCGAGCCCGCTCCGACGCTGAGGCGGGCAGTCGCCCCCGCACCACGGCCGCGCAAGCAGGCCAAGCCCATCGCCACCGTCCCCAAGAAACGACCGAGCATCGCGCCCGCCCCATCGCCCAAGCGCGGCGGGAAGAAGCTCGACAAGCTGCCACCGCTTCGCATGGTCGCCGATCGCCTGCGTGCTGCGACGTCCGCGGCCCGCAATAGCCCGAGCGAAGAAGACCGCACCACGATGTGGCATCGCCCCACGCCGACACCGGCTTGAGTCGGCGCTAGCGGCCCGGCGTCGCGGCTTGGAGCCGCTCGACCATTCGCTCCGCCAACCCCTGGGCATCGCCGGGCCAACGCGCGGTCAGTAGGTTGCCGTCGGCGACCACAAACGGGTTCGAGTACGAAGGCACCACGGGGCCGCGCTCAAACAACCCGGTGGATCCTTGTGCCTCCACGACCTCGTCCTGCACGTACGCAGGATAGGTCCGGAAGCGCCGGCCGAGGGTCCAGACGGTGAGCCAGAAACCCGCGCGCTCGAGCAGCTTGGTCAGTCCGGTCATGCGGCGACCGGAGAGTACGGACCGCCCCGTCTTGGGATCGATCGCGCGCGCCAAGACGATCGGGCCGTGACAGATCGCGCTGACGAGCTTGTTCGCGTGAAAGAACTCGACGGCTTTCTCCTGAAGCAGCGTCGACTCCAAATACGGCCGCATGCCGGGGGCGTGACCACCGGGGAGATGCAACGCATCGAACTGCGTGACATCGATCGATGCAAACGAGATCGGCTTCACAAAAGCCGGGTCCGCCGCCATCTCGCGGTACGTCGCAGCGTCCTTCGCCGTGGCCCCGATCTGTCCAAACACAACCCCTGCCAGAGCCTTGGGGTCGCAGGCCGCGGTCGTGCCGTCTGGGGTCGCAAACACGACCTCGATTCCTGCATCTCGCAAAACACGCCACGGCACTGCAGCCTCGGTGGGCTCGAAGTCTTCGCAGGGCAGCGGCATGAGCACGCGCGTCATCGGGCGAACGCTACCAGAGTCAAGACGAGCGAGAGGCTCACTTCCGCTAGCTCGGCGGCACCGCGCCACAAGGCAGGCTCACCCCCGCGACCACCATGCCGAACGGGCCTCGCAGCTCGGACGGACGGCGCTCCGCAACGATGGCTCCGGCCTGATCGAAGATGAACAGGTCCGCCGCCGCGGATCCGGTGCCGTCTTCGAAGTCGGCGGTGTAGAGGTTGCCGTCCGCGTCGATCGTCAGCGGGACCGGCCAGAACAACCCGGCATCGGAGATCGTGCTGAGCACGCTCGAGGGCGAACTGGCGACAACACGCGAGATGCCCACGCCGGCTGCCAAAGCGACCAGCAGGCTACCGTCGGGCGCAAACTGAAGACCCTCCGCGTTCCCGGGCACGGTGAACGTATCGAGGACGGAGAGGTCGCCCTCGGCAACCCTGTAGATGGTGCTGGTTGCCCCCGTCTGGCTTGCGACGAAGAGGTCTCCTTCGGGATCGCAGGTGATCCCGGTCAGGTTCCCGGTCGGCAAGCTGAACGTGGTGACGTGGTTGTAGTTCTCATCGTACCGGTGGATCTCATCGGTCCCTCCGGTCGAGGTGGTCGTGTACAGGTTGCGCGAGATGTCGAAGATGATGTTCTCGGTGCGTTGGGCCTGAATCTTCGGGTGGCACGTCTCGATCTCGCCGCTGCCCGAGAACACGCAGAACTGATCGAACGACGCGACGACAAGGTAGCCGCGATAGTCGAACACCATGCCCGAGGGACCCTCGGCCGCATCGAAGCTGGGATGCGACCACGAGGTCACGGATTGGAGCGCACCGTCGAACTCAAACACTTGGCGGTCGTTGAAGCCGGCGACAAAGACGTGACCCGGCTCGAACGGTGGGGGCTCTGGCTCCCCCGTGCTCGGGTCGCCGAACGGGTCGCTCGTGCTGCTGTCGGTCGGGTTGATGCCGGTCGAGGTGGACCCGATGGGCGGCGTGCCGGTCGAAGCCTCGCCCGACGACGTGTCGCTGGATCCGGCAGCCGTCGTTCCGGTGCTGCTCGGAGCAACGGACGTAGCTCCGGTTGTGGGCGTACCATCGCTGGACTCGGAGGAACATGCCCCGACTCCAACGGCAAGCGCGAAGAGGATCGAGACGTTGAGTCTGGCCGATGAGAGGCGCATCCAAGCCGAGGGTACCGCAGCGACCTCGAGCACGAGGACGGACCCTCGGCGCGCCCTAGCCGGTGTACGCGCCGTACCCGTACATCCCGAGCTGGCACAACTCCGAGGTGCACTCGTCCACCAGCTGACTCAGCTCGCGATCCGAAATCGCGGGCGGAAACCCGTGCCCGCCTTCACTTCCGTCGGCGGACTCCTCGACCAGCTCCAAATCTCCCAGCTGCAACACCACGACGCGGTTCGCCGCTCCGTGGAGGGGGGCTTGGTATTGCATCGTGATTTGATCCGCGGAGAGGAAACCAGTGTGGAGTTCGTTGATCATGGTGTCGGTTCTTCCGTCGGGGTTTGTCGTCGAGGCACGGCCGACAACGCTCGCCGGGACATCGCTCGCCCATGAGTGATGTTGGGAAAGAGCCAACTGGGTTTAACCGTCGGTCGGATTTTTCACCGCGGTGTTCGAAGCGTGAGCTGGTTCGCGAATCCGGCCAAATCGAATCAGGCGCGCGAAACGTGAACGCCCTCGCTCGTGCTACCCGGTGTAGGCGCCGTACTGATACGCCCCGAGCTGGCAAAGCTCGGACGTGCACTCATCGACCAGCTGACTGAGTTCCCTGTCCGAGATCGCCGGCGGGAACCGGTGTCCTCGCCACGGTCTGGCCCGAGTGACCTCTCTGGGCTCCTCCAGCAGCTCGACATCGTCAATCTCCAACACCAAGACGGGGTTCGCACGCCGGGCTCGGGGGGCTTGGTACTGCATCGTTCGTCGGTCCATGGCGTCCTCCAACCAAGCAGTGCGGACACCGCCCCGAAAGGTTCCTGCCGTGTCTCGACTTGGAGAGAATGCCCTCAGGTGAACAGGATGAGCGCCGTCGCGGCACAGACCGGCTTGGCGACGCCCTCCACCTCAAACGAGAGCGCGAACCGGCCGAGCTGGCCGCCGGCCCTGGGCTCGAGGCTCTCCAGCACGGCGCGAAGCCGTACCTCCGACCCGACCGGCGTCACGGCCGGAAACCTGAGTTTGTCCAGACCGTAGTTGATCATCGCCGGCACCCCCTCGACCACCAACACCTGCTGAAACAGCAGGACCGGCAGCAGACTGAGCACCAAGTACCCATGGGCGATCGGCCCTCCCCACGGGCCCTCCGCCGCCGCGCGCTCCGCATCGACATGGATCCACTGCTGGTCCCCGGTCGCGTCCGCAAACGCCTGAACCTTGGGCGCGTCGACAAGCACCGGCGCGCTCGGCCCCAGCGTTTGCCCTACGATCGCCTGCAGGCCTTCGATGCCCTGAACCCGAAGCGGTGCGGTGTCACTCATGCCGCGCACGGTACCGCAGCCGCTCAGACGCGGACGGTGATCGAGGCGACTGCGCTGCTTCCCCCGATGCTGACTCGGACCAGACACAGCGCGCGGGGCGTGCCCATGCGCCGGAAGATCCGCATCGCGAGCACGAGTTGCTCCCCCTCTTCTTGGACCGTGTGCTGGGGCAGGACATCGATGATGAAGCCGCTGCTCATGGACTCGCACTTGAGATCGGCACCGTGCAGATGCTGGCCGCGGACCTTGGCGACCGCCATCCCGCCGCTGCGAATCGTGGCGGTCGAGAAGGCGAGCCCCTCGATCTGCGACTCCTTCCCGTCGTCGTCGCCAACGGACTTGCTCTTGCGACGGAGGGCTGCAGCGAGAGAGAGCGCGCGGTTGATCGAGGGTCGCTGGGCCATCACGGCTCATGAAGGAGCAAGACCCTGGCCAACCTGAGCCAACGAGCCCAAGCATGTGAGAACGCGCAGTTACCCGAATCTGGCGAAATCGCGCCGACAGTCGCACCTGGCCGGACTTCACCGAGGTGGGCCCGGCGGGGTGGCCACACTAGGAGCCTGCGACATCTGCCCCAGGCTCCATCACTCAACCCGATTTCACGCGACGGCTTGGCGAAGAGATTTGCGGGCGGAGCTTGACGGAGGTTGGGCGGCCCCGCAGGCGGCGCTCCCACAGTCCATCCCACCGCCGGGCGCGATATGAACCGTCAAGCGCATCGTTGCTTGCTGTTGTGAACTACACCATAGCGGCGTTTCTCGTCATCGTTGGTACTGAGATGTGCAACACCGTCGGCGCCCCTCCGGCGAGCGACGAGGTCCAACCGGTCCCGGCCGTGGAGGCGAAACCCGCCCCTGTGGACCCCAAGTCCTCCGCATCCGATGCCCACCACCCCAACGGTGATCGAGGCGGTTTCTGGAACGCAAAGTACCGCAGCGGGACGGGGATGAACCTGGAGCCGAGCGACCTGCTCACCCGCGCGATCAAGGGCATTGCGCCCGGCAAAGCTCTCGATCTGGGAATGGGCCAGGGGCGCAACACGGTATTCCTCGCCGAGGCGGGATGGGACGTGACCGGCATCGACACCGCCGACGAAGGCATCGCCATCGCCCAGCGCAACGCAGCAGCCAAGGGCGTTTCCTTCGTCGGCCTCAACCAGGACGTGCACGAGTACGACCTGGGCGCCAACGAATGGGATCTCATCGCGCTCATCTACATGGGCGACCGCGGACTCCTCGAGCCCATCAAGCGCGGCCTTCGCCCGGGTGGGCGGGCGGTCATCGAGTTCTTCCATGCCGATTCCAACGACTACTTCCCGCACCCGCTGGAGGGGTTCGAGACCGGCGAACTCGAACGAATCTTCGCGGGATTCGACATCATCGAAAACGAGACGAGCGACGGGACGGCGGACTTCGGGCTCCGCCCCGCTCGCCTGGTTCGCTTCATCGCGCAGAAGCGCTGACCCGAGGCGCGCTATGGGGAGGCGCCGGGAGAACCGGAGCGCATCGGAAGCACGACGGCTTCGGCCGCTCGGATGGGATGCGTGAAGGATCCCGACCGCGGCTCCGCGAGTCGCGGTTCAACCCGATTTCACGCGACGGCTTGGCGAAGCGCCGCCGCGAGCTCGGTGACCCCGAGGACTTCGAGCGCCCCATCGACCCGAGCCCGTGCCTGCTCGGCCTCGATCATCGCGGAGCCACGCAGCGCACCCAAGACGAACGCCATGCTTGCATCGCCGTCGTCCTCGAGTTCGCCCAGAGCGAACGCTCCGGCCTCGGAGGCATCCTGCATCGCGCCCAAGGTGTCCTGGAACGTGGACAGTCGTTTGAGCAGTGGCTTGACGTCGGTGGCGAGCGCGGGTCGAAGGAACTCGACGGTGTAGCGCAGGCGCTTGCCGAGGATTCGGAGCTGGTGCGCATCGCCGAGCTCGTGGGTGCGCATGAAGGTTTGCACGCCCGCTTCGAACGCGGTGAGTCGGGACTCGAGCAGCGGACCCATGTGCTCGGTGAGTGGGCCACAACGCTGGGACGCGACGGAGAAGATGCGCTCCGCGGCCTCGGCCAGCTCGGTCCAGCGGGTGCTGTCCAGCGCATCGACCAGCTCGCGGCGGGCACGACCGCGGCGGACCTCGAGTCGCTCGGCGAGCGCATCCCAGCCAGCTTCGGGCTCGGGGCCAAACCGCGCCCGCCAGTTGGGCAGCGCGAGCATGGCGACGTCAAGATCCCGAATCGCACCCAGGCGGCGACCGAGCCACCGAAAACCACGACCGAGGAGCTTGCGGTCGGCATCGGTGAACGCAGCCTCGAACACCCGCATGGCGGTGCGAAGGCGGCGCGTCGCAACCCGCATCTTGTGCAGGTGCTCGGTGTCGAGACCGATGCGCGTGCCGGGCTCGTAGTTGTGCATCAGCTGCAGCTGCTGTCGGCACACCGCGCGGGCGGCCTCGGCCGTGTCAGTCCCGGGTTCGAACTCGGGAGCCGGAGCGCTCCAGTCGTAGGCGGGCAGCTCGAGAATCTCGCGAGCCCGCACGTACTTGCTGCAACCAGACGCGGACAGATCGAACGACGCGAACGCATCGGCCAACGTGTGCAGCGCAGCCTCGCCACCTTCGACGAGTTCTGCCTCGACCTCGAGGAAGCTGCCGGCTTCTTCGTCCGATGCTCCGAGCACTCGCACGGTGTCGACACAGACCTCGACCCGGCTCTTGCCAACCTCGACCGTATGCAACACGCGATCGGTGTGCAGCGTGAGCACGGGCCCGGCGGTGTCATCCAGCGCGACGCCCAGCATCTTGGCGAGTAGCTTGCGGAGCGTACGGCCGGGCTCGCCCTTCTTGGAGACGGGCGCGGTGAACTCGCTGCGACGCATCACGAGGCCGGACTCGATCGGGACCGGCTTGACGTCGATCTGCCGGCCGTCTTTTTTGGCCCGAACCCGAGCCGACAAGCCAAGCGTGACCAGCTCCGCGGACGGCGTATCGAGGTACGTGTCGCGCTGCTCGAAGGACTCCGTCTTGACCAACGTTCCGACGGACACGAGCTGCTTCTGCAGCGCCTCGGCGTCGAAGGAGGGTCCCGCGATCAGCTTGAGCTCGACTTCGTCCACGTTCCTCGCGCACTGTGGAACCGCCGGAAGCGGTTGGCAAGGGCCTGGCTCGGGGGGATTCGGCAAACCGGCGTGCGGACTCGCGGACCGGCTCAGGGCCCGCCCACCGCGTAGACGTGAACTTTGCGCTTTCGCGCCCAGGACATGTCCAGGCGCAGGACCTGCGCGAGCGCAAACCCCGGAACGTCACAGTCCAGTTCCTGCAGTGTCACGAAACGAACCGGGCGCCGAAGCCGACCCACCCGGTGCGCGAGACGCTCCGTGAACGCGTAGGGGAACGCCGTGGAGCAGGTGTACAGGACCGTGGCCCCCGCCAAGGACGTGCGAAGGATGTCCTGGTTTCGCAGCTCGACCACGCCCGGGGTGAGCACGCCCTCCGCCTCCGCCGCCCGCAGGACGGAGACCGCATCTCGGTGCCGGTCCCGGCCGAGTTCGACGCCGATGGCGCGCCCCACCTTCGAGCGAAGCGCTGCGGTCATCACCAGCTTGCCGACGCCGCTGCCCAGATCCACGAACGTGTCGCTCGAACGCAGCTCCAGGGCATCGATGAGCTGCACCGACGCCGCGGGCATGATCTCGCCGTACGTCGCACTGCCCTGGGTCCGCTCGATGCGACGCTCTTGCCCCGCCCCGATCTCGTAGCCGTCGACGTCGCGATAGAGGCGACGCAGCGTTGCCGTCACATGGCGCATCGAACCCGCGCTCAGAGGGAGGCGATCCAACCCCGCAGCAGCTCGATCGCTTCGGGGTCACGGCGGTCGATGCCCAGCGGCGGCATGTCGCTCACCTCAGGGTCGTCGGTCTCGCCGGAGAACGCC
>CAJXVA010000487.1 GCA_913061055.1 uncultured Pseudomonadota bacterium | reverse complement strand
GATGATATCGATCCCACCCCGCCCGAGGACGCGGGCGAGGCCGAGACCAACCGGGAGCGATACGACGTCTTCCTCGACAACGCCTCGTGCGCCAGCTGCCACACGCTGCTGCACGGCATCGGCTACCCGTTTGAGATCTACGACTCCATCGGCGCCTTCCGGACCACGGATGCGGGCAAGAGCGTCGATGCTTCGGGGGTTGTCGCTGGCGTCCCGGGCTTGGAGGAGGCCGAGGTGTCGGACGCGCTTGGGCTGATGGACGTCATTGCGAGCGCCGACGCGACCCGACAATGCGCGGCCAACCAGTTCTTCCACAGCGGTTTCGGCCGCACCCCCGAGCCCGAGGCCGACTCCTGCATGACCGACGACATGCTCACCGCGCTGCAAGAGTCGGACGGCGACCTTCACGAGCTGATGGTCTCGCTGGCTCGCTCCACTGACTTCCGCTTCCGCCGCATCCCACAGGACGCATGACGACCGTGCTCAACCGCCGACGCCTGCTCCAGGCCCTGGGCCTGGGATCGAGTTCCCTGTTCCTCCCCTCCTTGGGCCAGCGCAGCTTTGGAGGCCCCGGTGACGGCCTCCCGTGCCGGATCGCGTTCGTGATGACCTATCACGGCATGCTCTACGACGAGTGGAAGATGCGCCCCGGCGACGCCCCGCAGACCGGTCAGTTCGACGCGGACATCTCGGGACTGGATGCCTCCGAGTTCTCCACGATCCTCGAGCCGCTGGCCCCGTTTGCCGACCGGATGACCGTGCTCGATGGGCTCGACCTGGTCTCGATCAAGCCGCAAGGCGGAGGCATCGGACACTTTCTCAGCCCGATCAACGCGATGACCGGCGCCCGCACGGTCGGTGACGAGGCGGCGGCGCGCTCGACTGCAGTCTCGATCGACCAGCTGATCGCCGAGGGCATCGCCCGCCCCGACCGCCTTCGCTCGGTCGAGGTCGGCATGCGCGACGAGCCGATCAGCTACGCGACCGCGGGGCAGGCTCTGCCTCGTGAGGTCCGCCCCGACGCATTCTGGGACCGACTTTTCCCCGGAGGTTCCGAGCCCGACAACGGCCCTCCCACGGTCGCCGCTCGGGTGCAGAACGGCCAGGCGTCGATGCTCGACCTCGTCGGACAGGAGTACGAAGCCCTCCAGCCGCGATTGAGCGGAGAGGACCGACAGAAGCTCGAGGCGCACCGAGACCTGATCCGGGATCTCGAGCAACGCGTCGCCGGCTACGCCTCGGTCGACTGCACCGCGCCTCCACAACCAGAGAACGTCCTCAACAGCGACCCCGACCGCTACAACAAAGAGGCCAAGCAGTTCATGGACCTGATCTCGGTGGCGTTCGCATGCGACCTCACCCGGGTCGCCACGATCGCGCTGACGCAGCTGCCCAACAGCGCCTTTGGGGCTCCCGCAGGCGATGTTCACCAGGACTTCGCGCACCTGTGCGATCCCCCGAACCCCGACCCCACCGCGTACGAGCAAATGACGCGGTACCACCGACACCACGCGACCCAGATTCTCGACTTCCTCGAGACACTGGACTCGGTGCCCGAGGCCGGCGGCACCATGCTCGACAACACGCTCGTGGTCTGGCTCAACGAGATGGCCGATGGGACCCACAACCAGGACGTCTACCCGATGGTCCTGTTCGGCGGCTCCAACATCCCCTTGCGCTGGGGTCGCTACCTCCGGTTCAACATGAACGGGCGTGTGCCGCTGGGCTCGAACTTCTACAACAGCCAGCGCCCCTCCGGCATGCCACAGAACCGGCTCCTCGCCACGCTCGCCCAGGCGATGGGCGTCGGGATCGACACCGTGGGCGACGCCCAGGTCGCCGCCGAGGGCGGGACCATCAACTGCAGCGGCGCCATCGACGAGATGTTCGTCTAGTCTCTAAGGGGCCTTTCGAAAAGGCCCCTCCCGCTGCGGAGGCGAAGCCTCCTTCGCTCCACCCCAAACGATCGCCCTGTCGGGCTTGTGCTCGCTTCGCTCGCCGGTTCTGGGTTGAGATGCGCTTCGGGCATGAGCTACGGATCTCGGGCTTGTGCTCGGTTCCGGGTTGAGATGCGTTTCGGGCATGAGCTACGGATGAGGAACGACGGCCTGGGCTCTGCGGGCGCCGTTTCGTCGAATTGGGGACGGTCCCACGAGCGTAGATCGTCTGAGGGGCCTCGTGCGTATCGGCCCTCGCGAGGGACGACGGCATGCGCAAGACGTGGATCATGATGTTGGTGTTGGGGCTGGGTTGTGCGAGCACGGGGGAGACCGAGCCGACGGTGGACGAGTTCCTGGCTGGGGACTCCGTCCGGCCGGAGGTGGCCCAGACCCAGGAGTCCTCCTCACCCAGAGTCCGGGCACCCGAGCAGCTCCCGGACTCCGAAGACACCCGTTGGAAGACGACCCACTACAACCTGACGATCCAGGTCGATGATCCGGGGGAAGCACTCGGCAAAGCCAGGGCGGTCTTGCTCGAAGGGTCGGCGGCGATCACCAACTCGAACCGGCAGCCCGACAACGCGACGCTCAACGCCACCGCGAGCCCGCCGACGTACGCCAAGCTTCTCGCTGCGGTCGAAGACCTGGGCGGCGACATCACCAGCGAAAACTCGTCACAGAGCGACATGGGGGTTCAGGTCCGGCAGCTCCGGGAGCGCCTCGAGCTCGCTCGGCGTGCCGATACTCAACTCTCGCGTCGTCTGGAGGGCGTTCACGGCGACGAACTCGATGCGCTGATGTTCTTGCACGAGCTCAGCGCCCGCGAGCGGCAGAACCTGGAGAACCAGATTCGGTCGTACTGGGACCAGGCGGGAAAGACCTACGTCTACATGACGTTTCAACGCCGCCCGAACTAAGCGGCCCCGCTATGCCGTATCCAACGTCGCGCGCAACGCTTTGCGATCAATCTTGCCGTTGCTGTTGAGCGGAAACACGTCAAGCACTCGGAGCTGCGCTGGGACCATGTAGCGCGGCAGGTGCTCCCCCATCGTCCGCAAGATGGCTTTCTCATCGAAGCCTTCTCCGGTGACGAACCCGACGATGCCCTCTGCACCACCGCTTTCGCTGCGCGGCCAATCCAGCGCCACGGCATCATCCACCTCGGCCACCTGCCTCAGAATCGACTCGACCTCTCCCAGCTCCACTCGGTAGCCGCGGACCTTCACCTGAGAGTCGAGCCGTCCCAAGAAGCGCAGCGGCTCGCCTTCCTTACACGGACGCCGGACGAGGTCTCCGGTCCGGTAGAAAGTCTCGGTCTCGCCCGGCGGCGTCACGAACACCGCCGCGGTTTTCTCGGCGTCACGCCAGTAGCCGAGCGTCACCTGCGGGCCCGCGAGTGCGAGCTCTCCGAGTTCCCCAGGCTCCACCTCCGCCAACTCGGGCGTGAGCACCTTGGCCCGCATCTGCTCGAAGGGAACACCGATGGGGACGATGCCGTTCTCCGCGTGCGCCTCCATGCAGGAGCCCATCGGATAGGCCGTGCACGCAAGCGTGAGCTCGGTAGGCCCATAGATGTTCTCGGTGACAGCATTGGGCGCGCAGTCCATCCAGGTGCGTCCGACGCTCACCGTCAGCGCTTCTCCGCAGAACAGGCTCAAGCGCACGTCGGGAAAGCAGTCCGGGGACAGCGTCCGAGTCTCTTTCATGAGGCGTGCCGTCGAGGGGACCGAGAACCACACCGTAATCCCGGCATCGACCACGTACTGCGCGGGCAACAGGCGCTGCCGCATGTCGGGCACGCACAGGCAGCCACCGACCGTCCACGGCGCGAAGAGGTCGAACAAGGAGAGGTCGAAGGTGACCTCGAACATGTGTGAGAAGCGGTCGTGCTGACCGAGCTTGTAACGGTCGACCGCCCAATCGAGAAACCGCTCGATGTTTCGGTGCGCCACCATCACGCCCTTGGGCTCGCCGGTACTCCCCGACGTGAACAGCAGGTAGGCGATGTCGTCGGGACCGACCTCCGGGGCCTGCCAGAGGTCCGCGCCAAGCAGGTCGGCGTCGCCAAGCACCGTGTGCCGAGCCTCGTCTTCGGCCACGTCGTGGGTGAAGCCGAGCGTGACCACGAGGAGCGGCTTGGCGACCCCCGCCAACACGTCGGACAGCACCCGCCGGCTCCCCGGATCGACGACCAAGACGTCCGAATCGCTGCGGTCGATCATCTTGATGATGCGCGCGGCCGGGTAGCTCGGAAGCATCGGCACGTACCCGTGCCCGCTGCACAGTGTCCCGAGGATTCCCACAAACCCCTGAAACGTCCGCTGCCCCAGCACGCACGTCAGCGGAACCCCGCCCGCAGTCCGCCGAGCCATCAGCGTGGCCGCGAGGGCCTTGGTCGCAGCCGCGACCTCCTCGTAGGTCTGCATCTCCTCGCCGATCGTGATCGCGGGTCGCTGCGGCACGCGTCGCGCGCTCTGCAGGAATCCTTCATGGAGGGCGCGGAAGGCACTCATGGTCCGGGGGCATTGTCGTGGCAAGTGGCCTCGATGTCATGCGCTACGAGGAACTTCGCGGATCGAATTGGGCCGTTGCGTCACGTAGTCGACGATGGCCCGGTACGCCAACCTCCTCGTCGTTCTTCTCGCCTCCCTGATCGGGTGCTATTCGCCCGAAGAGCCCCTCGTGGAGGCGGCCGTGGGCGAGTGTGCTCCGGGCGGCGACCTTTGTTCGGTCAACGGAGACTGCTGCCTGTTCGATGGCTCCAGCCGCAGCGGGGCGGCGCTGTGTGTGAACTTCGGCGACGTCGCGGAGTGCACCGGGATCTGCTACGCCGACGGAGATTGTGAAGCCGGGTGTTGCGGCGCCCTGGTCGACACGACCAGCTACGGCGTATGCAGTCCATGCAGCGCGGACCCGTTCGAGCCCACCGAGCCCACCGAACCGACCGAACCCGTTGACAGCGCCTGCCTGCAAGGCGTCGAGTTCTTCTGCGGCTGTGGTGACTCGTTGGGCGTGCCGTGCGGAAGCGACCGTGCACTGTTCGAGGAGAGCTGCGCCTCGGGGGTTGCCCCCGCCGATACGTTCATCTGTTGGGCGGAGTTCTCCGGTGGGGCCTGCGGCGCTGCGCTAGATGCCTGCTGAGGGGCGACTGGCCGTATACTCCCCGCATGCGCTCCTCGAGTCTCATTGCATTGCTCGCCGCCTCGATGCTCTCTGGCTGTTTCATCGTCACCGACGATCCCGACGACGACAACAACGCCGGCGAGACCGGTGATCCGATGGAGGAGGTCCTGGTCTGTGCAGACCCCGGCACCAACTCCGTGGAGAACGCCAACGGTGAGTGCGTGTGCGAGGAGGGGCTGATCTGGTGTACCGACGACCCCGACGACGTGACGTGTTGCGCGGGCGCCTGCGGTGACATGGGCACCAACAGCCAACTCGACGCGAACAACGAGTGCGAGTGCATGGCCGGATTCGACTGGTGCACGGACAACCCGATGGACATCAGCTGCTGCGCGGTCTGAGGTAGCGACCCTCGTCGGCCGCTACAGACCAGCGGGGGCCGCCGGAGCGATCCGCTCGGCGGGTTCGTCGGCAACGGGGACCGCTTCGTCGTTCGGGGCCGGTGAGCCACCTGCCGGCGTCGCTGCTGGTTTGGCCGGGGCCGCCGCCGGGATGCCTTCAAGATCAGCCCGCGCGCGATAGTCGACGTACGCCCGCAGGAGCGCTCGGAAGAACAGCTCGCCGATGACCTGGTGTCCATTGGCGGTCGCGTGGCCCAAGTCGCCGCTCATCAGCCGGGGGCTCCGCTTGTACCAACGACCTGCCGAGCCATCGCCGCCCATCGCTTCGAAGGTGTCGAAGAAGGCGCATCCGCTGTCCTCGGCCGCCTTGCGCTGCGCCTTGACCATGCGCGGGACGACGTCGCGCGAGACGATCTGCGCCCCCTTTCGCTCGCCGTGATCGAGCGGGGCCATGACGATGCACGCCGCATCAGGTTTGGCCTTCTTCACCTTGGCGATGACGGCCCGGTACTCCTCGGCATACGTCGACATCTTCATCTTGCGAATCATGTCGTTGCCGCCGAACGTGAACACGACGAGGTCCGTGCCGCGGTGCTGGAGTTGCGCCGCGAGGTGCTCGTCGCCGAACTCCATCATCCGAGTCGTGAACGCGCCCACGAGCGCGGCCGAATCCCAGACCACGCCGGGCCCAGGGCGTTCCATCGTCACGCCGTACAGTCGGACCTGCCCCTCGCCGACCGAGCGGACGGTGAGTTTGTGCGGCCCGTCGGGAACATCGATCGCGTAGAACCGGTCCTCGAGAGCGTCGGCTGCGGTCTCGAGGATGACCTTTTCACCACCGTCGACCTGCACCCGGAGATGCCCGCCCTCGGGCTGCGCCGCGTAGTAAAGCTCAAAGCGCGAGACCGAACCGGAGCTGCGCTCTGCGTGCGGCGCAAAGTCGCTCTGGCCACCGCCCCACGAGCTGAACGTCGTGCCACCGAGCCCGTAGTGTCCGTCGCTGCGGCACTTGTGAATGATGAAGCACTTCTTCCACGCGTCGTTGTGGGAGAAGGCAACCTCGCGGTGTCGGTACGAGGTGTTGGGCGGTGCCATCAAGTGGAAGCCATGTCCGCCGTCGCCGAAGCGGTTCTGCACCCGTCGACGGATCGCTCCGGGGATGCCATCGACCCCGATCGACGAGTCGCCCCAGTGCATGACACGAACGAGGGTGCCTTCGATACCGGCGTCGGCACGCGCAAGGTCCTCGAAGAAGCCATCGAGTTCGTTCCCGGCGAACAACTCCAAGGGCTTGACCGCCTTCTTGTTGTCGCCCTCGCGAGCCTCGTACGCGGGTAGCGTCGGCGCCTCCTCGACCTTCACCACTTCGCGGGGCGGCGATACGACTGGTTCGGGGTCGTTGCCGGCCAACACTTCCTGGGCGACCTCCTCGACCTCCTCAGCCCGCTCGGCCTCCGCCTCAATCTCCTGAGCGTCAAACGGCCGCCCCACCAGGTTCCAGAAGGGAACCGGCTCCCCCGATTTCCACGGCCGCGCGAACTCGAGGCTCGGCACGACGTACGTCGCCACCACGCAAGCCGCAACCGCAGCCATCGCCGGCACCACCTGCCGCAGCATCGACATCTGCAGCGCCTCGGCCTCGCCGAGTTCTTGTTCCTTCTTGAGGACGCGTGGGTTGACCATGGGGATGCGGGCAACTTCTTGCTACCAGACCCCGCCCAAAAAGACGACCGTTTGGCGCCGCATCCGCCCTAGCGCTTAGAGGACGGGCGCTTGGCCTCCGCCTCCGCCCGCCGCTTCGCCTCCGCCGCGGCACGCCGCTTCGCCTCCTCCGTGGCACGGCGTTTCGCCTCCGCCGCTGCCCGGCGTTTCGCCTCCGCCGCTGCCCGGCGTTTCGCCTCAGCATCCGCTCGACGTTTCCTGTCTCTTATTGCCCGGCGTTTTGCCTCTGCATCCGCGGCCCGACGTTTCGCTTCCCCATCCGCTCGCCGTTTCGCGTCCTCCGCCGCTCTGCGTTTCGCGTCCTCCGCCGCTGCTTGGCGCTTCGCTTCCCCGACGGCTCGACGTTTCGCTTCGGCATCCGCCCGGCGTTTCGCCTCGACATCCGCCCGGCGTTTCGCCTCGACATCGGCGCGCCGCTTCCCTTCCGCGTCCGCTCGCCGCTTCGCCTCAGCAGCAG
>CAJXVA010000486.1 GCA_913061055.1 uncultured Pseudomonadota bacterium | reverse complement strand
ACCGCCGACGAAGATGGTCGGGTTCGGGTTTGGGATGGAACGTCCCTCGAACTTCAGCACGAAGATGCAGTCGAGGGCGACAGCACCCGCGGCCTGGCCCTGTCCGACAACGGTCTATGGCTCGCCATTGCTCGGCGTTCGGGAGTGGTCGTTCGAGCCACGGCGAGCTTTGAGGTGGCATGGCAGACGCCTCGGTCCTCCGACGACAACGCCATCACCGCCATCGCGGCATCGCCTGATGGCACGCTGTTGCTCACCGGCGACACGATGGGCGCAGTGCGCTGGCTCGACATGAGCAACGGCTCCTCGCTGGCCAGCCGCGAAGAGGACTACGCCTCCAACATCCGGTCCATCCGGTTCTCCCCCGACGGCAAGCGCGTCGCGACGACGGCATCAGACAAGGTTCGGGTCTACGACGCCGCGACCGGCCAGCTCACCGTGACGTTCAGCGCGCCAGGATGGTCCGTCTCCAATGCCGCATGGTTCTCCGACAGCACCCGCCTGGCGTTTGGCGACTCGGATGGCCACGTTTGGATCGTCGACACCACACGCGGTCGGGTCCTGAAAGCGGCGCACGACGAATCCCTCGACATCAGCTCGGTCGCGCTTCGCTCCGACGACAAGGCTCTACTCACCGGACACGACGACAGCTCGATGCGGGTGTGGATTCCTACGGAGATCGACCCCGCGACCGACATCGATCTCGAGATTGAGCGCAGCCCCACGGTCGACGCGGTTCCTCTGCTGAGCGGATCGACGAAGGCGTGCCCCGCCGGCGCCGCGTCGGATCTCCCTCCCTGTGCCGTCGCGAAGCTTGCGTCCTCGGATTTCTTGCTCGACGACGACGCGGGGACCGACGGCCAGCTCGCCCTCTCCGCCGACGGTTCCTTGCTGGCAACTCCGGCGGGCGAGCAACTGCATGTCGTTGAGGTCGCGTCCGGCAAGGTTGTCAGTCGGATGAACTGCTGCGAGTACGGCCCCGCTCCGATCGTGGCCTTCTCGCCCGACGCATCGTCGATCGTCCTCACGCCTCCCTTGGGCAACACCCAGGTTTGGAGCGTCGAGGGCGGCCGCCAATCCCACGAGTGGAGCTTCAAGGCAGCGGCGCTGAGGAACTCCCCAAACGGAAAGCTCTGGGCCGCGATCTCGACGGACGGCGCGCTTCATCTGGTCGATACGAAGGGCAAGACCACCCACACGCTCATCCCCGAAGAGGTCAGCCCAGACACCGCCCTGTCGTTCTCCGCGGACTCGAGTCTGCTGCTCAGCACCGACCACTGGAGCTTCCTCGGTTGGGACACCGCGACAGGCGAGGCATCCATGGACGAGCTCGATGCGTACAACTCGGGGGAGGACTTCGAGACCGTCTGGTCGGTCGGGTTCGACGAGAAAGACAACCTCATCATCAACGACTCGAAGCGACACCACATTGGCAAGCGCAACGGAACCTCGTCATCGAAACCCTTCCCGCTCCGCCCAGAGGACGCAGACGAGGTGCGCGCCTATCGCTGCTCCGACGACATGCGGGTGTGCGCCATGGCAACCGACAAGGGGCTCGAGGTCGGTCGTCGTGGCGGCAGCAAGACGCTCCTGGTGAAGGGAGAGGTCGAGCACTTCTCGCTGCAGAGCTCGGGCAAGCGAGTCGCGGTTTCCGATGGCCAGACCGCCGCCGTCTGGGACCTCGAGACCAAACGCCGGCTGACTCCCACTCCGCTTCCGAGTGCACGGCAGGTCATCATCGATGACACGGGGACGCTCGTGACCGCCCACGACGACGCGCTCCGGATCTGGAAACGAGGCGCGACGGAGCCCGGCAAACCGCTGGAGCATCCACTCCGGGGGCTCGAACTCTCGGCTCCGGGGCGGGTTGCCGTTGCATTGCACGAGGACGCACTGGTTCGCATCGCGCTCGGCACCGGCAAGAAGACGGTCCTGCGTCCCGGGTCCTTCTGGACGCTCGGGCTCTCCAGCGACGGCGGGCACGCGGCTCTCCTCGGCGGAGACGAGGACACGATTCTGCAGGTCGTCGACACTGCCAACGGAAAGCTCACCTGGCAGCGCACCGTGCCCGAGGCCGACGCGGTCGCCGTCTCCAGCGACGGCAGCATGATCGCGGTCGCCCTGGACGAGACGATCGAGGTCTACTCGACAGGCAAGCGCCAGACGACGATGAACGTCGATCACAGCGTCTACCAGCTCGCCTTCTCCCCGGATGACGCCACCGTCGTCGCCGTGGGTGGCGGCCACATCGACGCCTACTCGACCGAGGACGGGCACGAGGTCGCGAGCCTCGCGGACGGTCTCGAGGTCACCGTGTTTGCCTTTGCCGGACGCAGCGACACCATCATCACCGGCGGCAGCGACAACTCGGTTCGCCTGTTCGACCTCGGCAAGAAGAGCCAGCTGGGAGCCCTTCACGGTCACGAGGCTGCGGTACTCGATGTGGCAACCGGCGGAACACCGCTGCGCGTGGTCACGCTCGACGAGCGCGGCGCGATGTTCGAGTGGGACGTGACCCCGCTGCTCGGCGACTGAGGCCCGACTACCGGGGTGTCGGCTCGGTTGGGAACAATCCCGTGGTGTCTTCCACTGCCTCGTACTCGATGTTCGACAACCGGATCACGCCTGAGGGCTGCGTCTTTCGCTCGATGGTGTGCGGAAGCCGGAGCCCAAGAGCACTGCGGTAGTCCGAGAGCGTCTCGGTGGTCGGGATGTTGCCGGGCCCGGACCACAACGCCTCGTAGGACGTCTGCAGGATGTCGCCGGTCTTTAGGTCGACCTTCGCCCTGACGGTCGGAAGCTCGCCCTTGGTGAGCGAGACCTTGGCCATCTGTCGTCCATCGTCGGTGGACACCCCATCGACAGTCACATCGTCGAACACCGCCCGGAGTCCGCGCCCGTACACGAGCGGGGTGAGCAGCAGCATCTGTTGCAGACGCTCGCCCATCAAGTCATCACGGGGGCCGAACGACGAGACATCCCAGCCGCCCTTGGGGCCGACCATCGACTCACTCCATCCGAACTTGCCCAGGTCGAGCTTCGAGTAGAGCCGACCATCGGCGGCTGCCCAGACCGTCATGGTTCCTGAAACGCCCGCCTGCACAAAACGAACGGTGCCGGTCATCTTCACGACGCCGAGCTTGGCGAACACTCGCTCGACCCGCTTCGCCTTGCGCACCTTGCCGAGCGTCGCCGCGGTCGGGCCGGGGCCAGCCTTCTTCGCGGCCTTGACCCGCATCAGGTCGTACGTCTTGCCGCCCTGGTGCATCACGACCTTCTTGGGCGCGTCCTTGGGCGAGAACTCGACGGCGATGTCGTTCTTCACCCGGAAGCGCCACATGCCTTCGTCGTCGGGTGGGAACAGCTCGTAGACCATCTGCTTGGGCACGTCGATCGCCAGGCGGTTGTTGCGAACGAGCACCTTCGCGCGACCGAGGACCGAGCTTTCGTAGTCGCCGAGCAGCGACTCGAGCGAGGCGAGCGGAACCTCAGGCTCGGGGGTGTAGCCCTCGCGGAACAGCTCGAAGTCGAAGCCGCCCTGGAACATGTGCATCGTATTGACCTTGTCGCCGTCTCGGTCGAACCGAACCGCGACAGCATCGGTCACCACAAAGGACCGCTTGCCGTCGTCGTCGGCGGGCTTGAGCTCGTAGTTCTGCTGGCCGGGCACGTCGACGAACAGCACGCCGTCCTTCGTCGTGACGGAGAAGTTCTTCCCCGCAAACGGGCCAAACCCGGCCACGAACTGGCCCTCGAACGCAGTGAGGTCCTCGTCGGCCACTTCGGAGCCGTCGTCATTCGCGGCCAGCAAGGCGTCGTAGGTGATCCCGCGGACCGCATCCTGCATCCCGCTGAACGACACGTTCGACAGCATCACGATGCCCAGGCGCTCCTCGGGCAAGAAGCTGACCATGGCCGAGTAGCCATCGATGTTGCCGCCGTGGTGCAGCATCGTTTGCCCCTCGTACTCATCGACAAACCATCCGAGGCCGTACTTCATGTTTCCGGCAACGTCGATCTGCGGCTTCCAAGTCTCCTTGAGCGTATCCGGCTTGATCAGCTGCTCTCCACGGTAGACCCCGCGGTTGATCTGAAGGCGCAGCCACGCCGTCATGTCCAACACGGTCGAGTTGATCGCACCGGCGGGCGCGATCTCGTCGAGGGAGCGCATGGGCAGCCCCTCGAAGGACGTGGTGTCCGCGTTCCACTTGTAGCCCTGGGCCATCCCCAAGCGCTGCGCCTCCTCGCTGAGGACGACGGTGTTCCGCATCCCGAGCGGCTCGAGCAGATTGCGGGTCACCAGCTCGGCCCACAGAACGCCCTCGACGCGTGCGCTCGCCTCTCCAGCGGCGGTGTACGTGACGTTGTTGTAGAGAAACTTCTTCCGAAACGACGACAGCGGTTCGGCCTGCGATGCTTGAGCCAAGAACTGCTTTCGAGGCACCTCGCCCGATGCCCAGAGCACGCCCATCCGGGTGAAGCCGGTGCGGTGGCACAAGGCATCGCGAATCGTCGCCTGTGCTGCGTCATCGTCGGACTTCACATCGAGGACGAACTCGGGCACGTGCTTGGTGAGCGCGTCGTCCCAGCTCATCTTGCCTTCGTCCACGAGCTGCCCGATGACCGTGGCCGTGAAGGCCTTGGTCGACGAGCCGATCGCGAACCGTGTCCGCGGCGTGACCGCTTCCTTCTTCTCGAGATCCGAGAAGCCGAATCCACGGGCATAGATGACGCTGTCCTCGTAGACGACCGCGACGGCCATGCCCGGGACGTGGAACTTCTCGAGACCGGCCTCCAGCTCGGTCGTCAGCGTGTCGAACCTTCCCGCAAAACGTTCCCGAGGCTGAGCCTCTGGTTCCGTCGCTGTGCTGGGCTCAGCTGCCGGGACGTTTGGGGCGGGCGTGGTTGGCTTCGCGCATGCAACCGCGAGGGTGAGCAGGGCGAGCCAGTGCGAGCGCCGTCGGGTCGTTCCCATGGGGTCGCGAATGTAGCAAGGCCACGCCAGTGGGCGGTCACGGTCCGCTGGTTGCTGAAAACCGCTTGAGGCGCATATGTGCGGACCCGTCCCACCTATCGAGATCGCCCTTCGATCCGATAGACTTGTGTGGCGACGCACGTATGACAGTCGGAGTCCCAGCCAGCACGAGTCTCAGGTCCACGATGGGCCTGCTGGGCGTGCTTGCTGCAATCGGTACCTTTTCGACGGCCAGTTCCGCTCATGCTGCCGAACCGGAGCCCGTAGAGCTCCGCCAAGTGTCCCGGACGCTCCCGACGCCCAACTTCATGCCAAGCCCCGCGGTTGGCCTTCGCTGGGACCGGGACACCGAGTGGACCATGCTCGCGCTCACCGATCCCTGGGAGCTCCGCCAGGACGACGCCCTGCTGTCGGCCGGACCTCTCGCCGGCCTCGCCCGGATGGACGTCCGGGAGGACACCTGGCAGGCGACACCCTACGCCGCGACCACGGTCGCCTCGGCGTTCGCAGCGTTGGCGACCCGGGGCATTCCCGTCTTCGCCGAGATGCGGGACTTCAAGGCGATCCGGACTCACCGACTCGGCTGCTACTTCAAGGGCCGCGGCGGCGGCTTGGTCTGGCGCCTCGAGTTCTAGCAGCGCGGCCCATGACCCCCGGTGCCTATCGGGTCCGCCTATCGGCCCCATAGCGAGCGCACATCGACGCGCTTGTCATCGACGTGTAGCCGCCAAGCGCGTAACAATCGCCACCGTCACCGGTTTTCCCCGCCACCTGAATCTCAGGGGCGCTGGGACCGGGACAACAAGGGATCATCGATGAGTACGACGCTAAGCATGTGGTTAGGGATCGCGTTCCTGGCCTTGGCAATCATCGCGGTGCTGCTTCAGGCATGGCTTTGGGGACCCAAGTTCTGGAACGAGGAAAAAAAGAAAACCGAGGCGCCGAAATTCTGGCTGCGTATGCATGCGCTCGCCGGCTACTCCTACGGAATCATCTACGTGGTGATGATGTGGAACATGCTTCCGCGGCTGTGGGAGTACCAGTACGAACTCCCCGCTCGGACGGTGATTCATGCGGTCGTCGGCATCACGATCGGCGTCCTGCTGATCTGCAAGATCCTCATCCTCATCTTCTTCCGTCACTTCGAAGAGTCGATGCCGACGTACGGCTTCGGCTTGCTGCTGTGCACGGTCATCCTCTCCACACTCTCGATTCCCTACGCCGTCCAGGCGCACGACTTCTCGGGTCGCACGACCGACCCGGAGAACCTCGAGCGGGTGCAGAAGCTCCTCGCCAAGGTCGACTTCGGTGAGCAAGAGGTCGACATCGAGGCACTCACCACGGCAGAGACGTTCGAGCGCGGCCGCCAAGTGTTGGTCAAGCAGTGCATCGTCTGCCACGACATGCGAACGATTCTCGCCAAGCCGCGCACGCCCCAGCGTTGGTACGACGTCTCCATGCGGATGCTCGACAAGCCGTCCGTGTTTGGCGAGCAGCTGCTCGAGGAAGACATCCCAGCGGTCACGGCCTACCTCGCTGCGATCACGCCGGAGATTCAGCGGTCGACCAAAGCCCGCCGCAAGCAGGAGAGGGACGGCGAGAAGAACACCGACAAGATGATCGACCTGGCCCACGGTGCGGACGCGGTCGGAAGCGCCAAGATCGACCCGGCCAAGGGCGAGGCCCTACTCCAAGAGAACTGCACCGCCTGCCACGAGCTCGACGAGAACGACAACCATGGACCGGACGACATCGCCGGATGGCGCGGCGTCGTGGCCTCCATGGTCGAAGAAGGTGCCGAGCTCGACGACCAGACCGCGACCGACATCGCGATCTTCCTCGCGCAGAAGTACCCGGCCAAGGACGAGCCCGTTCCCGCAATGGGCGAGACCGACACCGAAGGCGAGACCGACACCGGCGGTGAGACGGACACTGAAGCTGAGCCGGCGCCCGAGCCCGAGCCCGAGCCCGAGCCCGAAGCGGTCGCCAAGCCCAAGAAGAAGCGGCCCAAAAAGAAGAAGCCCAAAGCCGAGCCAGCAGGCGAAGACAAGCCCGAGCCCAAGGCCGAGGACAAGCCCGCCGCGCCTCCCAAGCCCAAGAAGCCCAAAGCCGACAAGGCCAACGGACGCGCGCTGTACATGGCCAAGTGCAAGACCTGCCACGGCGGCGACGGCAAAGGCGACACCTCGTTTGGACGGAAGCTCGGCGTGACTCCGCTGTCTGGTCTTGGGAAGTCGAAGATCCAGTCGGCGGTTGTGAGCGGCGTGCCGGGTACGAAGATGAAGTCGTACAAGAAGAAGTTCACGAACAAAGAGATCGACGACGTCGTCGCGTTTGTTCGCGGGCTGTAGGTCGCGGTTCGGCGTGAGGACGGAGGGCGGCCACACGGTTTCGTGTGCGCCGCCCTTTTCTCGTTGGTGGCCGATTCCCGGATTCCCGGTCCCAGGGTTGTTTCCGATGATGGCCCCTCCGGGGCACCGAAGTCCGGATTCCCGGTCCCAGGGTTGTTTCCGATGATGGCCCCTCCGGGGCACGGAAGTCGACTGCTCGGAGCTCGACGAAGCCTCGAACCCAGCCTTCAGCCCCCAACCGCGACCCACCAACACGCCGTTTTGCCCCCACACGGCGCTCCGAAACCAGCACCCCCGGGCGGGCACCAGGCCCACCTATCGCGCCGA
>CAJXVA010000485.1 GCA_913061055.1 uncultured Pseudomonadota bacterium | reverse complement strand
TCTACACTAGATCGCTCGTCGGCAGCGTCAGATGTGTATAAGAGACAGGAATCCAACCGCGCCGGTGGCCAGAATGTTGACGAGTGCGAGCAGCATCGGAAGCTTGGAGGGGCTGGGGGGGCCATCCTCTTCGCCGTCGGCGCCGTCCTTCTTGTCCTTGTCTTTGTCCTTGCTCATGGGGTGTTCCTCTTGGAGGAGATAACGACGTCGATGCGGCGGTTGAGGGCGCGGCCCTGAGTCGTTCGGTTGGTTGCAACGGGGCGGTATTGGCCGTAGCCCGCAGCGGAGAGTCGAGTGGGGTCGACACCATGTAGTTCGACCAGTTGCTCGAGAACTTCAGTGGCGCGGGCGGTAGAAAGCGCCCAGTTCGAATGAAAGCCTCGTGTTCCGACCGCAGTGTTGTCGGTGTGTCCTTCAACGATGACGTGCCCTTCGACCCGTCCCAAGGCAGCGCCAAGCTTGGCGACAGCCTCCAGCGCCGACTCGAGGACCTTGTCCTTTCCGGGCTCGAACAGGACCGAGGAGCCCAGACTGAGTCGAACCCCGCGAGCGTCCGGATTCACGCGAATTCGGCCTTCGAGGGCGGGATCGCGGACCAGACCACGAACCATCTCGTCGAGCAGGAGTTCCTGCGGCGTCGCCACGCGGGGCGGCTCCGGCTGTGGCATCGGCGGACCCGAGAAGCCAATCGGGACATCGCAGGTCGGCGGCTCTGCGACGGGCTCAGGCTCCGGGGTCTCAGGTGGCGGAGGCGGTTCGTTTTGGGTCGCTTCGGTGACCGGAGCTGCAACCGCCTCGCGCTGCAACTCCAAGGAGTACAGGCCGGCGAAGAATGCGAGTAGGAGCGTGACAAAGTCCGAATAGGACACTGTCCAACGCTGCGCCCCACCATCCAAGGGCGAGCGACGGGAGGTTCGCCGAATCATGAAACCGCTCGATTCCGCATGCCCTGGGTTCGGGCGAACGAGGCGAGCTTTCGCTCGACCAGCTTGGGTTCATCGCGGTTCGCGAGGGCGCACGCTCCTTCGATCACAAGTTCCATGTCGTCCAACTGGCCCTGAACTCGAGTCTCCATTCGACCCGCAAGGGGCAGCAGGACGAAGTTGGCGAGTCCCAGGCCGTAGATGGTCGCGACGAATGCCAGCGCGATACCGCTGCCGAGTTGGTCCGGGTTGCTGACCATGCTCATGATGCGAACGAGGCCGAACACGGCACCGAGTACGCCCATCGTCGGGGCAAAGCCGCCGCCGGCTTGTAGGACATCCACCGCCATCGCGGCACGTCGGTCGATGCGGGCGGCACTCAGCTCGAGTGTCGTTCTGATGTCCTCGGCGCTCGAGCCTCTTCCCACCAGCTCGACCGCGGTGTGAAGCAGGCTGGATTCGGTTGCGACGTCGGCGGCGACGCCCATGACCGCTTGCGTTCCCCGGCGGTGCACCGCTCCGGCCATCGCGACAAACAGCCGGATCGTTTCCTCCCGCGATAGGCGGTGGGCTGCCGCGGGGTCTCCACTGCGAAGGTCGTAGAGAACGTCGCGTAGCGCCTCCCAGCGGTACTGAACCGCGAGGGCGGCCACGGTGCCTCCCACGACGATGAGGGCCGCCGAAGGTTGGAGGAGCAGACCCAACTCGCCACCATCGAGGAGGTGCGTGCCGACGAGGGCCAGCAGGGCGAGGAGGAATCCGACGACGACGGTCACCGCTCCTTCATGGAGTCGCCACCCCGGCGAAACCAGGGGGTAGCGGGGCTGTGAACAGGCCGAATCTCGGCCGCCGCCTGTTTTGACGAACGGTTGTCGGATCGACTGACAGTGCTGCTGGGAAAGGCCTCGAATGCGCGGCGATAGCCCTTGGCCCGGTGGTTGCACAGAACACCAGTCGTGGACGAGACCCTCACCGGAGACGAGCGAGAAGCCCTGCGGGAGTCGATCGTCAGCAGCGTCAGCGAGCCGGCAAAGAAGGGCAAGGCCCCCAAGGCTCGCCCCGTTGCGCTCATCGCAGAGGATCAGGCCGCGGAACGGGTGATGCCCACCGCACGGCGGGTCACCGACCGGTGGGCAACGCATGTCGGCCGAATCATGCCGCCGCTGACGGGGGTGAAGGTCAAGGTGAAGCCGCTCGAGGAGATCGAGACCAACAACGGGGAGATCCTCGAGGCGCTCCGCCAAGCGTGGGTGTGCGAGATGAAGCCAAAGGTCGGAGAGGCTCCGATCGCGGTGGCCGTTTCGGGCCGGATGATTCCCGACCTGGCCTCCACGATGTTGGGAGGGACGTTCAAGCTCACCGAGGAAAGCGTGCCGACACCGGCAACCATCCGGGTGTTCGAAACGCTTGGCGAGCGCCTCGCCGAGTCCGCAGCGTTCGCCTTCGAGCACGAGTGCGGCAGCATGCTCAAGCGTGGCTCGCACCAGCTGGGTGCCGACACCTGGTCGCCCTTGGTCGACGGTGAGCCGATGTTGATGGTCTCGGTGGAGATCACCGGAGAGACCGAAGGAAAGCTCCACCTGGTGACGTCGCCGGACGCGTTGAATCGCATCCGCACCGACGTTCGGGAGATGAAGGCCGTCCGAGCGGGCGTCCGGGAGTTGCTGGGCAAGCTCGAGACCGATGTGTCGGTTCAGCTCGGCACCACCAACACCACCGCGCGCAAGTTCGCCGAGTTTGGCCCCGGCTCCGTTCTCACCCTCGATGCGTTGGTCGGTGACTGCGTTCGTATCTACGTGGGCGGACAACTCCGCGCGACCGGGCGGGCCGTGTTGATGGGCGAGATGGTCGCGGTTGAAGTGAGCAGCGTCGTTTGAAGGAGAGGAAAGAACAATGAGTGCAGCAGAAGCAATGGTTCCAGAAGACGATTCGGAAATGGTAGATGGCGCAGACGGTGCTCCTGCCGCGGCCGCCAACGACGTCGCTGCGGCCAACAGCGAGCCTCACTCGTTCGAGAAGCTCCTGGCCGACGTGCCCTTCCAGGTCACCGTCGAGCTGGGCCGGGTTCGCCTCTCGCTACGCGAGATCGGCCAACACCTGACGCCGGGCGCTGTCATTCCGCTCTCCAAGGTGACCGGCGAGAGCCTCGATATTCGAATCAACGATCGCCTCGTCGCTCGCGGTGAAGCGGTGGCCATCGGGGAACGCTACGGCGTCCGCATGGTCGAAATCCTCGACGGAGTAGACCAATGATCGACTGGAAACGCATTTGTTTGTGGGGAGCTCTTCTGGGGGCGGCTGCACCGGCGACCGCTCAGGCAGCCGCGGCGCCCACCGACGCCCGCTCTTCGGCACCCCTGGCCACGGTCACGACCGACGATAGCGTCGAGATCCGGGTCCAGGGCTTGATGCCGGATGGAGATGAGGTGGAGTGGAAGTGGGGCAAGTTGGTGGTCCCGGTTGAGACCAAGCCCACGGCCGCCTTCGCCGAGTCCTACACCGACGCCACCGTGAAGCGGGTTGCGCTGGTCGGTGGCGAGAAGCCGCGCCTGATCGTGATGTTCCGCCACGGGTCGCGCACCGCAAAGAAGCTGACCGAGGCGAGCACGATCACCAACACCGGTGATGGCTTCCGCGTCGTCATTCCGCGCCGTCACGTCCTCGAGCCCCCGGCACCGGAGCCGGTGGCTGCCCCTGAGCCCGTTGCCGAACCAGTGGCGGTCAAAGCTCCGGTCGTGGCGGCACCCGCCGCCGAGCCTGCCCCCGCTGCGGCCGAGCCCGCCGCGGCCGAGCCTGTTGCGGCCGCCGCGGTCGAAGTTGCCGAGCCCGCCGCCGAGGGAGAGCCGCTCATTCTGCCGGAGCCCGGCGGTGACGTGGGCTCGTCCTCCATCGGACCGAGCAGCAAGAGCATGTACGGAACGATTGGCTTCACCTTCGTGTTGCTGGCGATCGGGGGCGTGTTCGTCTATTGGAAGCGCCGCTCTGGCACGACTCCAGGAGCCCCTCGCGGGTTCACGGTCATGGGCAACCAGGTGCTCGGACCCAAGTCGCGCATCGTGCTGATGGGGCTTGGCGACCGCCGCATGCTGCTCGCGGTCAGCGAGGCAGGGACCACCGTTGTCGACAAGTGGAGCGAAGACAGCGGATACGTGCCCTCGACGTCGGTGAGAGCCGAAGGGGGCCTCGACGAGGGGTCGCTTGCGGCGATCGAGTTCGGCATGCCGCTCGAGCCGCCCATGCGCCACAGCAAGGCCAAGCGGGACACGCTCCGCGCCTACGAGCCGCCGGCACCGGACATCTCCGAAGACGAGAACGCCGAGAGCACAGCGGTCAACGGCCTGCGTGCGCTGAGGCAGCAGATCGAAAGCGGTCAAGAAGATGCCGACGAAGACGACGCCTGGTCGCAGGCGCTGGCCGCTGGAATTCGCCGGAGCGCCTGATCCGATGTTGTCCCGACTCACCACCACGCTTGGGGTCTCCCTCGCGAGCCTGAGCTACTCCGCAACGGTGTGGGCCGCCGAGCCCCAGACGGTCACGCTCAGCACGGAGCCTTCGCCCAGCATGATTCCGCTGGTGGTGATCTTCGGGCTGATGTCGCTGTTGCCGGCGTTGGTCCTCACCACCACCTGCTTCACCCGGTTCGTCATCGTCTTCTCGTTCCTCAAGACCGGTCTGGGAACGCAGGGAGCACCGCCCAACCAGGTGTTGGTCGGCCTCGCACTGTTCATGACCGCATTCGTGATGGCCCCGGTGGCCACCGAGATGTACGAGACCGCGGGCAACCCCTACATGCAGGGCGCGCTGGACGAGGCAGAGGCCTATGCTGCCGCCGAGCCGGTCGCGCGCAAGTGGCTGCTGCCTCGCACGCGCCCCGAAGACCTGGCGCTGTTCTACGACTACACCAGCGACCCTCGTCCGGAGACGGCCGACGATGTGCCGCTTCGCATTGCGGTCCCGGCGTACATCCTGTCCGAGCTGCGCACCGCGTTCCAGATGGGCCTTCTGGTGTTGCTGCCGTTCCTCGTGATCGACCTCGTCGCAGCGACCGTGCTGTCGAGTTTGGGCATGGTGATGTTGCCGCCGACTCTGGTGTCTCTGCCGATCAAGCTGCTGGTGTTTGTGATGGCGGACGGGTGGAACGTGCTGGTGATGTCCCTTCTCAGAGGAGTCGCGACATGAGTGGCGACCCGATGCTGCTCGAGTTGCTGTACGCGGCACTCATCACCGCGGCCAAGATCTCCGTTCCCATTCTCTCGGCCTCGCTGGTCGTTGGACTCACCACGGCGTTGCTTCAAGCCGCGACCCAGCTGCAAGAGAACGTGATCTCGTTCGTGCCCAAGCTGGTGATCGTGGGACTGACGCTCATGGTCTCTGGAGACTGGATGCTCATGACCCTGACCGATTACGCCCGCCTGGTCATCCGGCAGAGCGGCGAGCTCGGTGTGGTGCCCGGCGCCATGGCTCCCACCCCGCAAGGCGACTTCGAGTGACGCCGTGGCACGAGATTCCCGGGCTGGGTCTCGTGCCGGGGTTTTTGCTGATCTTCGTTCGCCTGGCCGCCTTTCTGTGGGCGGCACCTCTGACCGGTGACGGCCGTCTTCCGCCCAAGGTTCGTGTCGCCACTGCGGCTCTGGTCGCGGCCGCGTTTTCCAACTTGCACGACGTGCACGGTTCACCCGAGCTTGCGCTGCAGATCCCACTCGAGCTTGGGGTTGGCTTCATCGCCGGCTTCACCGCACGGTTGCTGCTGGCGGGCCTCGAGGTCGGCGGCGAAGTCATCGGCATGCAAATGGGCCTTGGCTTCGCAGGTACGTTCGACCCGTCGCTGGGTGACATGGCGCTGCCGATGCGCCGCATCGTGTTTGTGATCGCGAGCTTCGCGTTCATCTCCGTCGGCGGAATCCAGAATGTGGCCCGGCTCGCGATGCTGCCTCCGACCGACGTCACGATTCTGTTCACGTCGTTCGGTTCGCTGATGCGGGCTTCGGGCGAGATGTTCCTCGTGGGCATCCACCTCGCGCTCCCGATCTTGGTCGCGGTCACCGTCGCCAACATCGCGATGGGTCTGGCCAACCGCGCCGCGCCGGCACTCAACGTCTACTCGGTCATGTTGTCGCTGACCGGGCTGATGGGCGCCGGTGTGTTGCTGCTGACCGCCCCCCTGATGGCCTCTGAGATTCTGAGTCGCGCGTATCAGGCAATGACCTCACTCCCTGGTTTCCACTGAGCCGAGCTGATCCATGGCAGAAGAAAACAAGGATCAGAAAACACAAGAGCCAACACCGAGGCGCAAGGAAAAGGCCCGGCGCGACGGCGACATTGCTCGGTCCAAGGACCTGACGCTGTGGGCGACGCTGGTGGGCGGATTCGTGGGCGCGGGTGCATTCGGCAAGGAAACGCTGGAGCTGATGATGGAGTACATGCAGCAGCGCTGGAGTGCGCTCGATGCTGCTGTGGATCCGCCCGCGGTGTTCGAGGCGTTCTGGGTCATCTTGCAGGCTTCGTTGCCAGCGGCCCTGGGTGCGGTCCTGGGCTGGACGATCTCGAGCGCCGTTCAGCTGGGGTGGCCGCCGGCGCTGACCAAGCCGAAGTTCAACATCACGAAGATCATCACGTTCTCGGGGGCGAAGCAGATCTTCGCGCCCAAGGAAGCCGCGGTTCGTGGCGGCATGGCGGCTGGCAAGGTGCTGCTCGTGCTCGGGGCTGCGGGGGCGGCGATCTACAAGGAGCTGGACCTGATCGTGTCGATCCCCGCGCTGGCTCCGGGTGCGCTCGGAGACGCCTTGGTGCCGGTGGTCGAGCGCACGGTGAAGTACGGCGCGGGGGTTCTGGCGATCATGGCTGCCGTCGACTTCTGGCACCAGAAGCGCACGCACGGCGAGAAGATGAAGATGTCGATGGAAGAGGTGAAGCGGGAGATGAAGGAGAGCGAAGGCGATCCCGCGTTCAAACAGAAACGACGTCGCCGGGCGCAGGAGCTGGCTCGGAAACCGCGGCCAGAGATTGTGGTGCCCACCGCGGATGTCGTGATCGTCAACCCGACGCACTACTCGGTCGCGCTGCGGTACGACAAGAACAAAGAGAACGCGCCGAGAGTCGTCGCGAAGGGCGTGGACGGGATGGCGGCGAAGATCCGGGAGGTTGCTCGGACCAACGGTGTGCCGATCGTCGAGAGGCCTCCGCTTGCCCGCTTGATGCACAAGCTGGTGGGCGAGGGGGATACGATTCCCGAGGACCTGTACAACGCGGTGGCGGAAGTGCTGGCGTATGTGTACCGGTTGAAGAACCGGATTCAGTAGGGCCCGCCCAAGACCGCCAACAACCCCGGCTGACCTGCGCGCGGCCTCACCGCTTCCGAGCCTTGGGGGCCCGGCAAGCCTCTGCTTCCTCCGCGCACGCCCGGTAACACGCCTGCAGCTCGGACTCGCCGTTGGTGTATCCCCAGTCGCACTCCTCCTCGCAAAACTCCTGGTCGCACTCGGCACACGCGCTGGTGAGCCCCAGGGCGGCGACGAGGCTACATCGCGCAAGAATCGCCAGTATCCGGTGTCTCCGGTCTTCGATGATGGCTCGGGTCTTCATGGCTCGGATGGGAAACACCGACGTTTGAAGAACTTGCGCCGGATGTTGCCAGCGAAATCAGTGGGGCCTGCGAGCGGCTCCGTCGGCATGTCGTCTCGACGCGTGATCGTCATCGGCGCGGGCTTCTGGGGCCTTGCGGCCGGGACCGTAGCTTCGGGGCGGAGGGGGTTCGCT
>CAJXVA010000484.1 GCA_913061055.1 uncultured Pseudomonadota bacterium | reverse complement strand
CTCGGTGTCTTGACCGGGTTCGGCATCCTGGCGTTCTACGTCGTCGTTGCTGGGTGGAGCTTGTCGTACCTGGGCCGCGCGTTCACGGGCACGTTTGACGGCGCTATCACGGCCAAGGAGTCGGGGGTCTTGTTCACCTCGATCATCTCCAACCCGACCGAGACCGTGGCGATGGCCGCGGTGTTCCTGGTGCTGACGGCGGTGGTGGTGCGAGCCGGGGTGGGCGGCGGCATCGAGCTCGCCTCCAAGATCCTGATGCCCGTGTTCTTTGTGCTGCTGCTGGTGCTCGCCGGGCGCTCGTTGACGCTGCCCGGTGCCGACGAGGGGGTCGCATTCTTGTTCGGGACCGACTTCAGCAAGCTGACCGGGCAGGGCGTGATGAGTGCCCTGGGCCAAGCGCTGTTCAGCCTCAGCCTCGGTATGGGCGCGATGATCACGTACGGATCCTATTTGCCCGACAAGGAGAACCTGCCGATCGCCGGTGCGGCTGTGGCGTTCTTCGACACGGCCATCGCGCTGCTTGGCGGCCTCATCATCTTCCCGGCTCTGTTCAGCCAGGGCGTTGCCCCCGACGAAGGTCCTGGCTTGGTGTTCGTCGTGTTGCCGACGATCTTCCACTCGTTGCCGATGGGGAACTTGTTCGCCATCGCCTTCTACGGACTGTTGTCGATTGCGGCCCTCACTTCCACAATCAGCCTGATGGAGGTGGTCGTGGCCTACTTCGTCGACGAGCGCGGATGGAATCGCAACAAGTCGGTCCTGGTGATCGTGCCGGCGACGCTGATGCTCGCGGTCCCTTCGTCGCTTTCGCAGGGCGGGGTGGACTTCTTCACCGACTTCATCGGCGGCAAGGGGTTCCTCGACACGCAGGACATCCTGTTCGGCAACATCTCGCTTTCGGTCGGGGCGCTGCTCATCTCGATCTTCGTCGGCTGGAAATGGGGAGCCAAGGAAGCCCTGCAGGAGATGGATAACTTCTCGCTGGGTGCGGTTTGGTCGGTCCTGATCCGCTTCGCGGCCCCGATCGCGGTGGGGGCGGTGCTGGTGACCTTCGTCGTCGGACTGTTCGGCGAGTGAACGTCGTCCTCCTCGATCCTTCCGAGGTCCGTGCCGATGGCGGGGCCTCGTTGGATGGTCGCCGCGCGGAGCACGTTGCCAAGGTGCTGGGAAAGGCGCCCGGCGATGCCCTCGCGGTTGGCGTTCGAGGGGGCAAGCTCGGGTCGGCGCAGGTGGTCTCGAGCACGAAGCAGGCCCTCGAGCTGGAGGCCTGCGTGTTCGAGCGTGAGCCCGCACCCAAGCGGCCGATCACCCTCGTGCTCGCCCTGCCACGCCCGCCCGTCTTCCGCCGATTGCTGCAACACGTCACCGCGCTCGGCATCGAGCGGATCGTCTTGCTGCACACGCGCCGGGTGGAGAAGAGTTATTGGATGAGTCCGTCGTTGGAGCCCGCGGCCATCGACACCCAGCTTCAGCTCGGCCTGGAACAGGCAGTCGACACCGTGGCGCCCGACATCGAGCGGGCCCGCGGGTTCAAGGCGTTCGCGGAGGATCGTCTGCCGGAGCTCGCTGCGGGCGCTCGGGTGTTGGTGGCGCATCCGGGCCCGTTCGGGCCTTGCCCGGTGGACGTCCCGGGGCCCGTGGTGTTGCTCGTGGGGCCGGAGGGCGGGTTCATCCCGTACGAGATCGAACGCCTCACCGAGGCGGGCGCTCAAGGCGTATCCCTGGGACCCCGCATCCTTCGGGTCGAGACGGCGACGCTGGCCCTGCTGGGCCGACTCGGCGGCTAAAAAAAACGCAGAAACACTGAAGGCCGTCCCATGTCCGGACAGGAACCGGATGACGATGGCTTGGCAGTGTTTGCAGAACTCCTTGGTTTGTCTGGGGGGCGTGCTCCTGGTTGCGCAGGGCTGCGCAGAGCCTCCCGCGTCCGGCGGTGGATCCGGGGGGTCCTCCACCGGAGGTGGACTCGGCTCGTCGTCAGGCTTTGGATCCGAGTCCGGTGATGCTGAAACGGGGTCCACGGGCGATGCCCCCGATGTCTCGTGCGACGAGCTGGACGTCTCCTCGACGCCGCTTCGCCGTCTCACCGGCCGGCAGTACGCCAATGCGGTCCGCGACGTCCTGGGCGTGTCGGTCGACGTCGACGCGCTGGGCGCGGACGAAAAGGCGGGCGCGTTCGACAGCAACGGCAGCGCGGCGGTCTCGCCCAGCAGCGTCGAGTTGTATCGGGCCCTGGCTGAAGCGGTCGCCTCCGACATCCCAGCGCTGACCGCCTGCGACGGGGAACCGCAGGGGTGCTGGGACGCACTCCTGGACGGGACCGGACGGCGTTTGTTCCGTCGCCCGCTGACCGAGCAGGAGCGGGGCCGATACATCGAGCTGGCACAGACCGGCGTGGACGCGGCAGACGGATCGCGTCTGGTCGTCCAGGCGATGCTTCAATCGCCCAGTTTCCTGTATCACCTCGAGTTCGGCCTTCCACAGGAGGGAGGGGACGTCATCCCGCTGGAGCCGTACGAGGTCGCCTCACGGCTCTCCTTCTTTCTGTGGAACAGCGTCCCGGACGATGAACTCCTCGAGGCCGCCGCGACGGGGGCGCTGAGCTCCGCGGACGCGGTGGAAGCTCAGGCCGAGCGACTCCTGCTCGACAGCCGCGCCCGAGAGGCCATCGGCTCGTTTCACGTCCAGTGGCTGGGCATCGACCACCTCGAAGACACGTTCAAGGACCCCGGGACCTATCCCGACTTCAGCGTATCGATGGCGCAGGCCATGGTGGCCGAGACCCGCCGGTTCTCGGAACTCACCGTTCTGCAGGGGGACGCGCGCCTGGGCACGCTCCTGACTGCGTCGCACTCGTATCTCACCGAGCCGCTGTTCGAGCTGTACGGCGTCACGGAGCCGGAGGACTTCATGCCGGGGATGCCGGTCGAGCTCGACCCCGAACAACGGGCCGGTCTCATCACCCAGGGGGCATTCCTCGCGGAGCATGCGTTGACGAACCAGTCCGGACCCATTCAACGCGGCGTCGAGATTCGCAGCCAGTTCTTCTGCGACCCGCCGCCGCCGCCTCCGCCCGATGCCAACGTCGAACCTCCGGCACCGGATCCGGACGCGACCACGCGAGAGTTGTTTGAGCAACACACCGCGGATCCAACCTGCGCGAGCTGCCACGTGCTGATCGACGGCATCGGATTGGGGATGGAGAACTACGATGGGATCGGCCGTCACCGCACGATGGAGAACGGAAAGGCCGTCGATGCGAGCGGTGAGGTTCTCGCCACCGACATCGACGGCACCTTCGAAGGCGGCGTCGAGCTCGCCCACCAGCTCGCGCAGAGCGATCAGGTTCGGGAGTGTGTCGCCAGACAGTGGTTCCGCTTTGCGCTGGGTCGGCTGGAGAGTGACCAAGACAGCTGCTCGTTGGACACGCTGCACACGGCGTTCGCCGAATCCGACTCCGACGTCCGCGCTCTGCTGGTGCAGCTCGTGCGCACCGATGCCTTCCGTTACCACCGTCCGTAGGAGACTTGCCATGCCTCGCCGAACCCTTCCGCGCCGTCGTTTCCTCCAGTCGCTCGGTGTCTCGACCGCCCTCGCTCCGTTCATCCCGTTGCTGGAGAGCGAGGCGGGTGGCAAAGAGAACCCGACGCGCTTCCTGCTCTTGTACACCCCCCACGGCACTGTTCACGACCACTGGGAACCGGACGAAGCCCCCGGCTCTCCGTTCGCCCTCAAGAAGATTCTGCAGCCGCTCGCGCCGCACCAGGACTACCTCAACATCATCGGTGGCCTGGCCATGCGCCCGCATGGGCCGCCCGGTGGCAATCACACGGTGGGTCCGGCCTACGTGTCGACGGGGTCTCCGATGTTGGAGGGGACGCAGTTCGAACACCAAGCCGTGGGCACGCCGCACGGCTGGAACTCCGGCCCGTCGATCGACCAGGCGATCGCAGATCACATCGGCAACGAGACTGCGTTCAAGTCGCTGCGCCTGGGCGTGCAAGGGGGAGGCGGCCTGCATCCCGGTGGTGTCATCAGCTACCGCGGTCCGAACGAACCTCTGCCCCCGCAGAACAACCCTCAGACCGTGTTCTCGACCCTGTTCGGCGAGGCCGGCATCGACCCGAGTGACGCCCTGAAGCTCCGCGCCGACCGGCTGAGCATCATCGACATCATCAAGCCGGAACTGGAGTCCCTCCAGCCCAAGGTGAGCGCCGCCGACAAGTTCAAGATCGACGCGCACCTGGAGGGCATCTGGGAGATCGAGCAGCGCCTCACCACCACGTTCGAGTGTTCCGAGCCCGACTTGGGCGGGGTCCATGGGATCTATGACTACGACGCGACCGCAGAGTTGACCGCCCAGCAGATCCGGCTGCTCACCACCGCGTTCGGATGCGGTGCGACACGCGTTGCCTCCCTCATGATGCGACGCGGCGAGAACGACAATGCCCCATATCCGAACCTGGGCATCCTGGATTCGCATCACAGCACCAGCCACCTGCAGGACGAGGCGTCGCAGGACACGTTGAGCGACATTTACCAGTGGTACGCCTCGCAGCTCGCGGAGATCGTCCAGCAGCTTCGAGACATTCCCGAGGGGGATGGGTCGGTGTTCGACAACACGGTCATCGCGTGGGTCTCGGAGGTGTCGGTGGGCTGGAATCATTCGATCGAGAACATGCCCTTTGTCGTGATGGGCGGCTCCAACGTCATCCGCGGAAACCAGTACCTGCGCTACGAGGGGGAGAACCATTGCCGACTGCTCACCGCGCTCGGCCAAGCGATGGGACTGCCCATCGATGCGTACGGCGGATTCGACGATGGGTCGGGCCCGATCACGGCCTTCTTGCTTTGAGACCGACCATGAACTTGCCTTCGACCATCACCGTCTTGTCCCTCCTCGCGCTTGGGGTGCCCTCGGTTGCCTCCGCCGCCCCGCGTCTGCTCATCACCGACCAACTCGCCGGCACCGTGCTCGAGTTCACGGGCGGCGGGGACATCAGCGGGAACGTGTTCGCCAGCGGCCTCTCACGGGCCGGGGGCATGTGTGTCGGCCCGGACAACGCGCTGTACGTGGCTGAGTTCGGGTCCGGAGAGATCACGATCGTCACCGCGGGCGGAGACATGAGCGTGCAGCCGGCGTTCGCGGATACGTTGGAGTTGCCCGAGATCGCGTTCGCACCGGTCGGCCTGTGGTGCAACGACAGCGTCGTGTTGCTGACCGACCTTCAAGGCGCGGTGGTCAACGTCGCAGTCGGTGGGTCCGATCCCTTCGCGTGGCAGCTGTACGCGACGTGGACAGCCGAGACGAACCCGTCTCCACTCGACATCGCGCAAACGGACACCGGGAACGTGTTCGTCAGCTCCGCCATGGGCATCTACCGGGCAGACCTCGGGGTCGCAGCCGACACCCCCGCGTTCGCGACGGGGCACCCGTTCGTCTCGTTGGAGGCATTCGGGGACGAGTTGCTCGCCGGCGTGAACGATGGGCCGCGGATCTACGACGTGACGGCCGGGGGCGACCTGACTGCGGCCGACCCGTGGGCGACGCTTCCGGGCACGGACTCCGTCTTCGCGATGCTGGAGGCGGGCCCCCAACGGTTCGCTGCCAGCGGAACCGTCATCTACGATGTGACCGACGGGGGAGACCTGACGGGGGCGACGCCCTTCGCAACCGGGCTCAGCGAAGGACTGCTGTACCAAGGGATGGTCCACTGGGTCTGCGGAAGCGATGCGGACTGCGATGACGCGGTGGCGTGCAATGGAGCGGAGACCTGTGTCTCGAACACCTGCGTGCCCGCGGACGAACCGCTCGCCTGCGACGACGACGATGTCTGCACTGCGGACGCCTGTGACCCCTCCCAGGGGTGCGTACACGAACCGATCGAGGGGTGCTGCGGGGCCGACCTCGACTGCACGCTCGACGAGGTTTGTGACCTCGACGCGAACGAGTGCGTTCCCGCGTATGTCCCGACAACCGGAGGTGGAGGAGACTCGAGTTCGGGTGGCGATGCGACGACCGGCGAGAGCGGGTCAGGCGACGACGCGGGCGCCACCGGAGGCGGCGAGGGACCCGGGGGTGGTGAGGCCTCGGGAACGTCCGACGGAGGCGACACGGACGGTGCCGCCGCAGACGGGGATGGTGCAGGTTGTTCGATTCCCGGCAGGGGCGGCCATGCCCTGTGGCTGCTCGGTTTGGGCATCCTTGGTGTGCGTCGCCGCCGGGTTTCACCACGGGCTGCTAGGCTCGTGAGGTGTGGGCATGGTCGGCCGCCCTTGGACTCTTGACGCTCGAGCCTGTGCCGCTCGAGCAGTCGATGACCGTTGCGACCGGCCCTTGCATCGAGGCGGCTGACCTCGCGGAGACGACCGCCTCGTGGTTGGGCCGCGACACCGTGGACGCCTCGGTTCGGGTGGAGGTGTACGCCGTCACGCCGGACCGCGTGGCCTTTCGCCTGCGGACCGATGACGGGGTCACGGCACAGCGGGAGCTGTCTCCGGTCCCGGGCGACTGTGCAGACCGGACTGCGGCGGTGGGGCTGCTCATTGCGCTGGCGATCGATGAACGCGTCTCCGAGGCTGTCGGCATCTCGCCGCCGCCCATCGCCGCAGTGACCCCTGCACGGCCGACTCCCGGGCAGGACGCCGAGCCTGCGCCCAGACTCGAGGCGCGAACGCGGCCGGAGCCGAGACGCCCGGCTCAAACTCCAGTCGCCTTCGGCATTCACGGCGTCGGGAGCTACGAGGTCCTGCCCGGGGCGGGGGTTGGAGGCCGCGCGAGTGTGTCGATGCGGGTGCGTCCTCGCCTGGATGTGGCCGTCGATGTGCTCGCGCTTGGGGGCCTTCCGTTTGCGCTCGGGGAAGGGGAGACACAACCCACGCTCGGCGCCGCCTCGGCATCGGTGTGCCCATTGCTCGTACGCGGCCGTCTCGAGCTTCGGCTGTGCATCGCGCCGGTGCTGGGCCTGGTCGTCGCGCGGGGACAGGGGTATCCGAAGAACGAGACCATCGTCCTGCCATGGCTCGGGGCGCGGACCTCCGCCGACCTCACCGTCGCCGTCTCGAAGCGGGTCGGTCTGGCGTTCGATGTCGGTGTTGTCGCGCCGCTGGTGGGAGCGCGGTTCGACGTGCGAAACGAGGGGGGCATCGTGCAGGAGCGTCGTGATCCGGCGGGGGCCGGTCTCAGTGGCGGCCTCGGCGTTGTCGTGCAGCTTCGGGGCGCTCAGGGCTCGGGCTGACAGACCAAGCCTTCCTCGATCTGGGCGTTGGCCCGGAACGAGTTGAGGATTCGCCACGGCCGGACTTCTTGCCTCGGAATCGAGCCATCCTCGCCGACGTTGGTCACGTGGTACGTGTGCTGATTCCAGATCCGGCGGGTCGGCACCCAAGAGCCGAGCGCCTCGCCGAAGACCCGGACCGCGGGCGCACTCGCTCCGGTCGCGGACTGGCTGGACGGGACGACCAGGTCCGCAGACCCATCGTTGTCGACGTCGGCGACAACCGGGTACTCGAACACGGTCAGGCTGGTTCGGGGCGCCGTGAGGACTGTGCGCCCGGTGGTGTCGATGAGGAACAGCTGGCGTGCGTCTGCATAGGCAGCCTCGGCCCGGCCATCCCCGAGAAAGTCGAATGCAGTCACACTGCTGTCTCTTATACACATCTGACGCTGCCGACGAGCGATCTAGTGTAGATCT
>CAJXVA010000483.1 GCA_913061055.1 uncultured Pseudomonadota bacterium | reverse complement strand
ACGAGATGTAGAGAGGTCTCGTGGGCTCGGAGATGTGTATAAGAGACAGGGATCGCACCGATCGTTTCCGCCGCCTTGGGTCTCCTGTGGCGGGGACCACCGGGTTTGCGGCCCGGGGCCATTGGCGGCATCGCCCGATTCGATCTCGAGCTCGGGAAGAGAAAGGGACGGGGTGAGGTCGAAGGCGGTGCTCATGGGGACTCCGTCGGGATCCCTCGCGTTGCCCACCTGGTGGGACACTGTTAACGTCGGCGCGATCGGCCGCCGCAACGCGCAAGGGGCTCCCCCTCCTGCATCGGCCATCTGCATCCCAAGTGAAGCCTCCGCACTCCCGCTCGCCCGGACCACCTTGGGACGGCACCTCCGACTCCTCTCGATGGGCCCGCGCGCGCGAGCAGCCGCTGCTGTGGTTGTTGTTCGTCCTCAGCGCCGGCTCGGTCTTGGTGTTTGTGCCGCCGGAACTCTCCCCGATCCTCGCGTGGGCAGGCCGCATCGGCCTCGTCGCGCTCGTCCTCATGGTCACGTGGTGGGCGTACACCGGCTTCTCGGGATACGAGCAGTTCATCGGTTGGCGCATCGTGCGTCGGACCGGGCGGCCGCCGAGTCGTAGCCTCAAGATCTCGCTCGCGTTGCTTGCCGTGTTCTCGGCCCTGTCCCAGGCGCCGGTCGAGTTTCTCACCGACACCCGGGCGCTCCTCGTTGTCGCGATCGCGGCGTGTGCCCTGATCTCCATCGTCCTGTTGATGCTTCGGATCTTCGCGGTCTCCGCGGCGCTGAGCATCGTGGGCATCGCGATCGGCGTGGCTGCGTTGATCGTTGTGCAGTCGGTCGCGACCGGCTTTCAGCACGAGTTCGAGCGGCGGGTGCTCGGCGTCTACGCGCACATCAACGTCACCCGTCCCTACGGCATCTCGGAGTACCGCCGGTTCGAGTCGTACCTCCGCACCGTCGACGGTGTGCAGGGGGCCAGCCCGTTCGTGTACTACGCGATGGCGCTCGCCCCGGTCGCCGAGCCGGGCTCGACCAATGCCGACCTCCGGCGCGCGACGGCGCTGGTCAAGGGGATCGAGCCCACCACCGCGGACGAGGTCATCGATCTCGAAGACCACCTCGCGGCCGCCGACATGGGCCCGCCGCCGCCGATCACCGCGCTCAAGTCTGACCTCGCGCTGCAGCCGATGCCCGATCGGGACGACGAGCGACTGCCGCCGATCATCGCGGACACGCCCGACCCGCGCGGCGAGGACTGGTACCCCAAGGCCATGGCGGACTGGCGGTCGTTGCCGCAGGAGCAGAAATTCGGCCGTCGCCGGGCCGCCATCGACGAGGAGGACTGGCCCGACGAGTTCCAGGTCGATGAGAACGCCCAAGACGACTCCGAGTCGCTGCCGACGATGTTCGTGGGGTACGCCCTGGCTCGAGAACTCGAACTCGAGATCGGCGACGCCGTGATGCTCGTCGATCCAGGCGCCAGCTTCGACCACACCCAAGCGCCCGAGTTCCGGAAGTACCGCATCGCGGGCATCTTTCGGGCCGGATTCCAGGAGTACGACGACCACCTCGTCTACATCCACATCCACGAGCTGCAGTACTTCAAGTATCGCGGCAAGGACATCGTCTCAGGGATCGACCTCAGGCTGCACGACCCGTACGACGCCCCCGCGGTCGAGGCCGTGCTGCGAGAGACGATCGGCGACGATGAGTACACGATCCTCGAGTGGCAGAAGCTCAACGCGAACCTCTTCCAGTCGATTCGCACCCAGAAGACCATCCTCACCATCATCCTCAGCCTCGTGGGGACGGTGGCAGGCTTCAACGTCCTGACCGCGCTGTGGACGATGGTGATGCGCCGCAACGCCGAGATCGCGATCATCATGTCGATGGGGGCCTCCGAAGGGGGCGTCGCGCGTTTCTTCCAATTCTCCGGCCTCGTGCTGGGGGCGGTTGGGAGCATCGCAGGCGTCGCGTATGGGTTGGTGCTCTGCTGGTTGGTGGAGCTGTATGGGTATTCGCTCGATCCCGAGGTCTACTTCATCGAGGAGCTACCCGTGGAGTACAGCCTCGTCCAGATCGGCGTTGTGATCGCGTTGACCATGAGCATCTCGTTCGTTGCGACCATTCCTCCTTCACTGCGCGCGGCCAAGCTGCGGCCGGTCGAAGGACTGCGGTACGAGTAGACCGATGGACTCTCCCCGGTTGGCGCTGATCGTGATGATGGCGCGCCGTCTGGTGTTCCGGTCCGGGGCGCCCCCGGCGAAGGTCCTGCGATGGATGTGGGGCTCGCTGGCCGTGACGGCGGTGGGGACGGCGGCGGTTCTTAGCGGCGCTACGCACCCGTTGTGGGTGGCGGTGGTCGGGGCTGGGAGCATGGCGGCGCTCATCGGGGTGGCCCTTCGGTTTTTCCCCACCGCGATGGCGGTCTCGGTGACCGGCATCGCGCTGTCCTGCGCGAGCTTGATGACCGTGCTGGGGGTCACCACGGGCTTCGAGTCCGAAATCGTTCGTTCGGTCGCCCGGTTCAACGGCCACGTGCTGCTCACAAAGTACGGCCTCGACTTCGAGGAGTACTCAGAAGTGAGCGCCCGTATCCAGTCCGACCCGCGAGTGCAGGCCGCGTCCCCGTTCGCCTTCTCGATGGTCGCAGTCGTCAAGGTGACCGAGCCGTCGGAGGGCAATCGCGGACCGTCGGTTGTGATCGGCAAGGGCATCGACCCGCGTCGCGCCGAGCAGATGGATGGACTCTCCGACGCATTTGCAAGGGGCAGCCTCGACGCGCTGCGCCCCGGCGGCACTCTCGTCACGCCAGGGCTCGTGCTGGGCGACGCGTTGGCCCGGGAAATCGACGTGTCTGTAGGGGACAAAGTGCGGGTGGTCGTTCCCGCGGAGATCGATGGCACGCAAGGCGACGTCGGTCGGGAGCCCCGGCACGCAGAATTCGAACTCACCGACCTCGTGCACACGGGGACTTCGGAGATCGACCGCAACATGGCGCTGATGCACCTGAGCGCAGCCCAGTCTTTGTTCTTCCGTGAGGCTCGGGTGACGGGAATCGAGTTTCAGCTCGAAGACCCCCGCCTGGCCACTCCGGTTGCCGCCGACATCGAGAGCATCCTGGGCTACCCGTACCGAACCTCGACCTGGGAGCAGACCAACGCGCCGTTGCTGGTCAGCCTCAGGCAGGTCCGTATCGCAATCGTCGTGATCCTCGGCCTGATGAGTGTGGTGGCGGCGTCGAGCCTGGTGGCCAGCCTCTTGTTGATCGTCCGCCGCAAGCGGCACGACATCGGCGTGATGATGGCGGTCGGCAGCAGCCGCGCGCTGGTGTTCTGGGTGTTCGAGTCGATCGGCATCGTGGCCGGCCTGGGCGGTGCCGTTCTCGGGCTTGCTCTGGGCTGCCTGTACTGCGTCGTCATCGGCGCGTACCGATACCCGCTGGTGGGCGACGTGTATCCGGTCGATCACATGCCGGTCGAACTCGGCTTTCTCGACGCGTTCGCCCCCGCGGCCGTGGCCATTGGCCTGTGCGCGCTCGCGTCGGGCCCGGTCGCGGTCCAGGCCTCCAAGATTCGGCTGCTGTCGGCTCTCGGCCGGTAGCGTGAGCCCTCAGCCGGCGTCGTCGGCGGGAATCTCGAGCTCGGTGATCTTCTTCTGGGCGACGGTCTTCGAGAACTCGGAGCAGCAGTCGCGCTGGATGTACGCGGACCACTGGTCCAGGGCGTGCTTGACGTCCTTCTTGTCCTCGTAGACGAACGCGGCACCAGCGAACGCCTTCTTGTCCGACTGGTTGAGCGTCTGTGCCTTCATGTACGCCCGCAGCGCTTCGTCGAGCTTGCCCTGGGCCCGAAGGGCGTCACCCAGGAACGTGTTGGCGCCCGTGCGGGCTCCGTCCTGCGCTTTGGGGTCGAGGTCGAGGACCTCGACGAGCACGGCCTGCGCATCGGCGGCTTTCTCGGCCTTGAGCAGCACGATTCCCAACGACAAGCCGTAGGTCGAGTTCTCCTTGTCGAGGTCGTAGGCCTTGCGGAAGGGGCCGGCTGCCTCGGCGAACTGGTCCATGTAGCGCAGCGTCTCCCCCAGGATGTACTGCGTCTCGGCGTCATCGGGCGTGGCCGCGGTGGCCTTGGTCAGCAGCCCCTTTGCCTCTTTGTACTCGCCCTTGGCGTAGTGAGCCTTGCCCAGCAGCGCGGTGGCCTTCGGGTGGTCGGGGCGGTCCTTGAGCAGCCGGGCCAGGATCTTCTGGGCTTCCGCCGGCTTGTTGTTGCGGATGCGCGCGTCGGCATCCTCGAGTTCGCTGGCGAACTTCGCGTCCTTCTCCTCCTGAGTCACCTCCGGTGGGTTGTCACAGCCAAGGACGGGCGCGGTGAGCAGGACAGCGAGAGCGACGAGAACAAGTCGTTGCATGAGCGCGCAATGGGCGTATCACGCGCTTCTGAGCCGTGTCCACACCACGGTGCTCGGGGCTGCTACGCTCCGTGTGTGACGCGGGAACGGACGCGCTCCCGGGCGGTGACCGGGGCTCACGAAGCCATCGGCGTGGTCGGTTCGGTGCTTCGGCGCGAAGCGAAAGCGGCGCTGGCGCGTTGGGCTCTACACAAGCGCCTGGCGCCGGCATCCACCGAATGGAGCTCCCGCGACGAGGCGACCCATCCTTGGGATGGACGTAAACGGTTTGCCGAGGACTACACATTCATCGCCGTGCAAGCCGGCCTGGGGTTGTTGGTCCGACTGGAATGGTTGCCCGGTCGCGGGTCGCATCGGCTGTGGCTGGCGGTGCTGCGCGAGGGGGGGACCTGGGTCCTCGGCGAGCAAGGTCAGGTCCTGGTCCGAGATGCTGGGACCGATCGGTGGCGGGCCGGTGGACTCGAGCTCGACTGCATCAAGCCGTTGTCGCGCTGGCGAATCCGGTTTGAGGGCCCGCTGCGGCTTCGTGGCACCGAGACGACCGCGACCGGTCGCATCGACCTGACGTTCGGGTCCGACGACCTGCCGTTCTCGCCCGGTGTCGACGACGATCCCGAACTCGTGGCGCGTCGCATCGGCGAGGCCGTCTGGGATCGCAAGTTGCTGCAGGCCGTGCGTCGCGACCACAGCCGTGGGTATGCCCAGACCGGCACGCTCTCGGGCACGGTTGCGGTTGCCGAGATGCTGGTGCCCGTGCGGGCGGCCGCCGCTCGCCAACACACCTGGGGTGTTCGTGATTGGGGAGCACCGGACGAAGCCTTCCAGTGTTTCGTCGCGTGGGATGATGGTCGGCGCGCGCTCGTCCACCGAGCGGTCTTCCCCTTCGTCACGCTCGAGGGGGGCTACGTTCGGAACATCGGCCAACCCCGCGAGCTCGTGCGTGGGTTGGGCGTGTCGTCGGAGCAGCGACCGGGTGGGGCACCTGCCCACCTCGAGCTCTCCGTCGAACTCGGCGGTTCTGCGCAACCGCTGGGCGTGCGACTCGGCAACGAGCGCGAGGTTGGGTTCGGTGTCGATGGACGCGGCGAGTTTTCGTTCGCATTGTGTCGGGTCGGTGACAACGAGGGCTGGGGCCTGTGGGCCGGTCAGCGTCGGACGCTGCGGCGCCCACGGATGCGCCGGCCGTGACGGCGTGACTGCCGGTGGTGGTGCCGCGTCCCGGCTGATACGGATGACGCATGACGACGCGGTCGGTCCTCTCGACGATCCTGGTCTCCGCCCTTGTGGCATGCGGTGGCAGTTCTTCTGCCGACACAGACACGGACACCGAAGCAGGCTCGGGGTCGAGCACGGGAGGATCGTCGGCGACCCAGAGCTCCGCGACCCAGTCCTCCGCGACCCAGTCCTCCGCGGCCGCCACGACCGCGGAGCCGACCACGGGCACCAACACCCTCGGGGACAGCTCCACGACATCCGACGAAGATGCGGGCAGTTCAACCACGGGCGACGATGGGCCGCTCGTCGATCCTCGCACCGAAGGTGAGCACGAGGTCGAGCTGATCGAGGTGGACATTGAGACCAAGGGCGGCACCAACATCCCCTTGACGATGTACGTGCCCACCAGCGAGGGCCCCCATCCGGTTGTCATCTTCCTGCAGGGCTTCCTTCTGGGGCCGGACAACTATGCTTCGTACGGCGAGCACATCGGTTCGTGGGGATACGTCGTCATCATGCCGGAGCTCCCTGGAAGCACGCAGTCCGGGGACCGCGATGCGACGAGCGAGCTCATCGACTGGGTCGAGGGACCGGGAACCCTCGAGGGCGCAGTGCTCGGCGGTCGGGCCGACCCAGAGCTGCTGTTGCTCGGTGGGCACAGTCGGGGCGGCAAGGTCTCGTTCCTCACTGCAACGACCGATACCCGGGTCGATGCGGTGTTTGGGATCGATCCGGTGGACACCGCCGGCGGTCCGGGAACCAACCCCTCTCCCGACAATCCCTCGGTCGCTCCCGAGCTCATGCCGTTGGTGCTCGCGCCGATGACGATCGTGGGCGAGACCGTCAACGCGACCGGCGGCTTCATGTCGTGCGCGCCGGAGGCGGAGAACTTCCGACAGTACTTCGGCGCGGCGACGGCTCCGGCGGCGGCGATCGAGTTTGTGACCGCGAATCACATGTCTTTCCTCGACGACCCGAACTGCGGGTTCACCTGTTCGGCGTGCCCGGCGGGGACCGACGAACCTTCGGTCACCCGCCGAATGACCCAGGGATACATGGTCGCGTTTGCCCAGTGGCAGCTGCGGGGGCAGGACGGATACCGCGACTACCTCGCTGGCCCGTTCACGCAGCCGGACATCGACGCGGGTCTAGTGACCGTCGATACGCTCAACGGGTACTGAAATCGCGGCGTGCGATGGAAACCCGGGCGCAGTCGCTCTACCCTCCCCATCGATGAGCACGCGTCCCCCAACCTTGGGTCTGAGGCACCTGGCGCTCTGGGTGCACCCAGATGCGTTCGACGCCACGCTTCGCTTCTATACCGAGGGGCTCGGGCTTGGCGTCGACTGGCACCCCGACCCGGACAACATCTACTTGAGCTCCGGTGGGGACAACGTTGCGCTGCACCGGGCCATGGCCCCGCGGCAGGTGACCCATGAGGACTCTCCGCTCGACCACCTCGGCTTCGTCATGGCCTCGGCCGACGATGTCCGGGCATGGCATGCGTTCTTGGAGCCGAAGGCGGGCGAGCTTGGGATCGAGCTGCTCAATGCGCCGAAGCTGCATCGCGATGGGGCGACCTCGTTCTACCTACGCGACCCCGCCGGGCATCAGGTTCAGATGCTGCACGTGCCGTCGATCCGAGTCTGACCTCGGGAGCGGGCTCGGCTCGGGAGCAGGCTCGCGCTCAGGCTCGAACGGTCGGGCGCGAGGTCGGGTCGCTCACCACGTGCTGAACGACGCCGGGCGCGGAGCTGTCGAGCCAAGACTGCGCGCCTTCGGGGGACTCGAAGGTGTGCAGGGGTGCATGCAGGTGTTGCGCGATGACTTCGGCCGCGGTCCGCAGGATGGAGGAGTTCGCGACGAACGCGATACGACGGACGCCGAAACCCCGGGCGCGCAGCAGCATGGACTGCGCCACCTCCGCGCAGGCTGCTTCGTATCCCGACACGTTCCGCAGATCGACGAGCACCGAGTCCGGCACCGGCCCGGCGGCGAGGAATGGCGAGAGCGCCTGCTCGGCCATCGGCCGCGTCACAAACCCTGCGCCTTCCACGCGAAGCACGCGGTCCCGGATCTCAATGGCGAGGCCGGAGGGGAGGTCGGTGAAGTGGCGTTCGGGTT
>CAJXVA010000482.1 GCA_913061055.1 uncultured Pseudomonadota bacterium | reverse complement strand
TGTAGAGAGGTCTCGTGGGCTCGGAGATGTGTATAAGAGACAGGGCGTGAACGTGGTGGCTCCGGAGGCGATCAGCCCCTCGGCAAGCACCGACACGAGGTCCGCACTCGTGCCCGACGAATCCGGTTTCCACAGCGAGTACACGCCGCTCCAGCTGCCGACGATGACCCGAGCCCCATCGTTCGTCACGGCGACCTTTCGAAGCTCCGCCGGTTCTCCGGGCACTTGGGCGGTGAAGACGTGTTGAGGAGACTCGTCTCCAGCGGCGTACAGGCGGACGGCGCCGTCGCTGTCCACGGCGGCCAAAGTGTTTCCGTCCGGCGAGAAGCTCACCGCCATCACGGAAGCGGTCTCTCCTGTGTCCAGGTTGAGCTCCGACTCTGCGACGACGTCCCAGATCCGAAGCTGCCCCTTCGAACCACCGGCCGCGACGCGGAGCGCACCCATCGGCGCAATCGCCAGACCCCGGACATCATCCTCGAGCGCTCCGAGACGTCGCGCGTCGCCGTCCTTCCCCACGCGCCGCACCTCCACAGCGCCGTCGTTGGTGACCACCAGGTGCTCGCCTTTGGGGCCCAACGCGAGCGCGTCGACGTCGCTGGACTCGTCCTTGTAGGTGTGGACCGTCTCGCCGCCGTCGACCGATACGATCCGCAGGCCTGATTCGAGCAACCCGAAGTCGAGCAGCGCCACGCGTCGGCCATCGGCGGACAGGCTCGCCTTGCCGGACCAGGCTTCGAGTTCCTTCTTGCGGCGACCCGTTTTCGGATCCCACAGGACAGCGTTCGACCCCCCGGCGCTCATCAGGACCGTCCCATCGGCCGAGAATTGAAGCGTCTCAACCGAGTCTGGCCGGAACTTCTGGGTGCCCACGCGCTCGCCGGTGAGCAGGCGAGCGCCCTCGCACGCGACCGGGCCGCGGCTCTGTGTGCGGTGGGTGTCGTCCTTGTCTGCGCCGCCAGACCCAGAGCTGCACGCGATGACACAACCCAGAGCCAGCAACCACGCAGCACGCATACGGACGGGACGGAGACCGCCTGGCTCTGTTGCACGCAATCCTCGTCGATACAAAGCGGTGACAACGCCATGTGCTGACGACCGCATGCTGAAGGGGGATGGGGACTCGAACGCGCGTGTGGGCATTGGTGACGTTGGCCAGCTGGGGTCTAGGGTGCGGGACCAGTGGGGCGGAGGAATCGAGCTCCGCCGACCCCGGAACAGTCGCTGCGGCGGGGCAGTCCGGCGAAGTCCCGGACGCGGCCACAGCGCTCAGGCTGCGAGGCCAAGGTTCACAGGGGCTGCGCCGGGCCCTCGAGCTCTACGACGCCGCAGATCGGTCCGACGACCCGCAAGCATGGGAGCGCTTCGTCGACACCGTCGCAGCTGCTCGCGATACGTCCACGGCCCGGTTGTTCTGGGAGACGGACTTGGCCCGCGCGAAGGCGGAGGCCAAGCGTCGCGGACTTCCGATTCTCTCGCTGCGGATGCTGGGCGATCTTCGTGACGAACTCAGCTGCGCGAACTCCCGATTCTTCCGCACCACGCTCTACGCCGACCCGGACGTCTCTGAATCCTTGCGGGAAGATTTCGTCCTGCACTGGTCGAGCGAGCGCGAGGTGCCAGTGGTCGAGATCACCTTTGGCGATGGCCGCACGATCAAGACGACGACCACGGGCAACAGCATTCACTACCTGCTCGATGCCGACGGCCTGGTCCTCGACGCTGCTCCGGGGCTGTATTCGACCGGCGGTTTCGCCCGGATCCTACAAGAGATGAAATCGTTGGCCGAGGGGGGACCCGACGCGGCGACTGTGCGTGCGCATCACGAACGCGCGCAGCTGCAGGCCGAGGACAAGATGGCGAGCTGGCTGTCGAGGTATGGGCCGGATGACAGTTGGCAGTCGTGGTGGTGCGACGACCCGTCCTCCGAGCTCCGGCCAGGGTGCCCCGGGTCCTTCAACTCCGCCCCGCCGCCGCGACCCCAGCAACCCCCGACGGATCTCGCGCTGGCCCTGGCTGCGCAGAGGGTCACCGCATCGAAGGCGATGATCGAGGTACCCACGCTGCGTGCCTTGGGCGCTCGCGAAGTCCCAGCGATCCCGCGGGAGCAGGCGCTCGACCAGGTCTTCGCCCAGCTGACGGCGCTTGGAACGGTCGCGGTGTTGCTCTCCGAGCCTGCCCAGGCCTTGATTCGACGTGACAGGCCGCCGACCCCGGGCGAGTCCGCCTCAGACCACGAGGCTCGCCTCGCCGCGATGATGCGGCGGTTCCAGTCCACCATCGCAACGGACGAGCTCAAGAACGAGTACGATCTCCGCATCTCGCTTCATCGATGGCTTGCCGATGACAACACCGACCGGTCCTTCGAGGTGTTCAACGAGCGGGTGTATCGCGAGCTGTTCTTGACCGCGGCATCCGACCCCTGGCTGGGACTCGTGGATAGCGAGACCTACGACGGCTTGATCGAAGCCGGCATCACGCGGATACCCGGTTAGTTCACTTCTGCTCGAGCGTCCTCGAGAACGCCCAGACGCCGAGCCCCAAGACGAGGACCGAGAACACACCGCACGCCACGCCCCACATCCAATACGTGCCGCCAAGGGCCATCGCCATGTGGGCGGTGTCGCTGGGCATCACGCCGGCGCCGGTGTGGGCTTCGCTGACGAACAGGTAGTCGCCGCGGGAGAACACGCTGAGCGACATCTGGATGGCAAGGAAGACGAGGACGACCTGGGCTGTGTCGTCGCTGCGACGCCAGGCAGTCCAGCCGAGTCCGGCCACGACGAGGCCAGTGAACACGAGGCCGAACGGGTTGCGAATGAACGCGGCCATCATCACGGCAAAGAAGACCGCGGCCACGCCGAGCGCGATGCGAGACAGCCGGCCGGTGCGGGCTAGGCCGAAGGCGAGGGCTCCCACGACGGCCGGGCCCACGAGTCCGCCCGCCGAGACCATCGCGCGCGCGACGGCAGCGTCGGCACCGAGTCCACCGTGGGTCGCGACGCCGGACCCATCGCTGAAGATGACCATCTGCTCAAAGCTGCCCCCGGTGAGCAACGCGGTGAGCCCGTGCCCAAGCTCGTGCACCAGCGTGCTGAACAGCATCAGGGGATAGGCGACGAAACCGCCCAGCGGGATGACGTACAGCAATGCGGTCAGGGCAATGCTCAACCAAAGCGCGTGCTTTGCGCGGCGGCGGCGGGCGTGGCTGTGAAGCCAGGAGTCGACGGAGCGAGGCACGGCCCCCTCAACGTAGCTGGACCGACGCGTGGCCGCACCCATCGACTTGGGCGGGCGCGGGAACCTCGACCCACGCGGTTTGCACATGACCTTCGTGGAGCGGATTCGGAGATTCCTGATCGTCTCGGGGCTGGGGCTTGCGGTGGCCTGCGGTGTCGAGAGTGGCCGAGACCAGTCGGTCGCTGGCCTTGGCGACCCCTTCGGCGACCCATCGATCGTCGAGAACGATGGCGAGCTGCTCGCGGTGCTCAACCAGGCGGCGGACCACCTTGGGACCGAGGACCAGTGGGGCCTCGACGACGACACGCCGGGCGAGGATGAAGGCGGCGACACCACGCCGCCCGCGGGCAGTTGCGACGGCGCATGTGGAAGCGCGAGCCAAGACGGCGAGTGCTACTGCGACGACCAGTGTGGTGCCAACGGCGACTGCTGCAGTGACTACGCCTCGACTTGCGGCGGCGATGCCTCGGACAGTGACAGCGATACCGGCGGGGACACCCCGGCAGCTGCGGACAGCTGCGCCGGCAATTGCGGCGGCGAGTCTCCCGGTGGCAACTGCTTCTGTGACTCGACGTGTTCCGAGTACGGAGACTGCTGCGGCGACTACAACTCGGTTTGCGACGGCTCTTCGGATAGCGGCGCCAGCGACTCCGGTGACGAGCCCGATCCCCCCGCAGCCGGCTCCTGTTCGGGCGCTTGCGGAGGCCAGGGGTCCGGTGACTGCTACTGCGACGGCGAGTGCTCGACCAACGGGGACTGCTGCTCGGACTACGCCGCCCAGTGCGGTGGAAGTGGTGACTCGGGTGACGAACCCGAGCCCGAGCCCGAGCCGGATCCCCCGGCGGGTGGATCGTGCGTGGATGCCTGCGGCGGAGCGGGATCGGGTGATTGCTACTGCGACGGGACCTGTGTCGACAACGGCGACTGCTGCTCGGATTACGATGCTCAGTGCGGCATCGGGGGCCCAGAGCACCAGCCTGGCTTCGACTTCAAGGTGACGCCCGTCGGACAGGCGCAGGGTGTGAACGCATCCGGAGGATTCGGTGCCTTGCCGGACGTCCAGGCCGGGAGCGGTCAAGTCTGCATGGCGTTGATCGATGACGACGTCAACGTGGGCAAGATCCTCGCCGCAGCCGGACGCAGCGGAGCCAAGCAAGGTGCTCGATGCTTTGCCGCAGCCGTCGTTGTGACCGCGGGATCCGTCGGAACGGCAGCGCCAGCGACTTCGGTTGTCTGCGTCGCAACATCCGCAGGCGCGGGCGTCATCGGGGGTGCCAAGGAGTACATCCGGCAGAAGCGCTCGGACATCGCGCTGTGTGGGGTGAGCGTGGCTGCGGACGCTCTCTCTGCCGTGCTCGCTGCGGCGACCGCGATCGGAGTCTACGAGGTCACCAAGAAGGACGATGCCGATGCGGACGCCGATGATGAGGCTGACGCCAAAGCCCTGGAGCTGATCGAGAAGGCCTGTTCTTCGGGCAACGCCACCGAGGCGGTCAAGAACTGCTTGTTCTACTTCCACTACACGGACGAGGTTGGCTTCGCCGGCATCATGGGGAGCGCGGATAAGGTGATCAAGAAGGACGACAAAGGACGCGTCTACATGACGTGGCTCCCGTACTCGCCGCAGGACGTCCGGACGAATCTCGTGTTCTCCGGTGACAACGCCGGCAAAGGTGACTACGTCATCGCGTTCCAGCTCAACCCCGACGTGCCGATCCGGGTCGGTGACGCGCCCAACGAAGTCATCCACGACGGAAGCCTTCGCTTGGGGACGAAAGCGACGATCTACTACGCTGGCCCCAACCCCATGCCGTAGGTGCTGCTACTCCGCCGCACGCAGCTCGTCGCGGAGTTGCATCAACAGCACGCCCAACCGGTTGCGCCCGGTGCCGTCGCCACCGTCGGCCCAGTAGAAGTCGTTGCGGGTGTGTTCGACCAGCTCGGCGTCGCCGGTGGCCAGGAGCATGCGCTGGCATCGGTCGTGCTGCGTGAACTTGGCCCGCAGCGCCTCGATCATGACGCCCTCTTTCGCGGTCTCCCAGTCGCCGCGAAGACCCGGAAACCGGCGGCCCATTCGAGCGGCCTCTCCGGGGCCCGAGGCGGCCCGGATGCGTTCTTGGAGTGCGGCGTCGCTGAACTTCATCGCCTGGAAGTAGTGCTCCGTCGTGGGCCAGGTCTGTCCATCGAGCTCGATCGGGTGACGTGAGAAGTTGGAGAACTCCCCGTACTCGTCGCCAGAGCGGTAGAACTCGATGCGGTCGGTCATGCTCACAATGTACCTGCTACCATCCGCCGATGCGCTGGCCTCTGATCCTCGTGCTGGCGGCCGGCTGCGGCTCGGTGGAGCCGATCGGGCCTCCGGAGAGTTCCGGCGACACATGGACGACCAGTAGCGGTCCGTCGGATCTCTCGACGACCACCGACGCTCAGACCACGGGTGACGCCAGCTCGACGGACGGATCCAGCGGTAGCTCCAGCGGCGGCACGACGGGAACCTCCACGGGACAAGCGGACGTCTCGAGTTCCACGAGCGACGGGTGCCCTGCGGGAGAACTCGGCTGCAGCTGCTTGCCCGAGAACGGCTGCGCAGAAGGCCTCACGTGCGCGACCGAGATCTGCGTGCCGGACTTGCCGTGCCCCGTCGAAGAGGCGGGCATGGAGACGTGTCAGTGCACGGATGGCGGCGGGTGTGACGAGGGGCTGACCTGTGCCTCGGAGCTCTGCGTCGACGCGTCCTAGCTCGCCGGTCTCAGCCCATCTCTTCGAGGAACACGTTGAACTCCGCCGCATCCTCGTGGTGCAGGACTTCGTACGCGTGGGCGGGCGTACGGGCGTTGAAGAGCTGGGTCTGCACCGCCGGGTCGGACCCGATCGTTCCGGCGATCATCGCGAGCAGTTGAAGGTGGCGATCGGGCTCGTCTCGGCTGGAGAGCAGCAGAATGATGCAGTGCACCGGGCGTTCATCGGGAGTGTCGAAGGCGAGCCCACGGCGGTTGATGCCCATCACCCCGACCGTCTTCATGCCCTCGGGAAGAAGTCCATGAGGCACCGCGACACCCCCACCGACGCAGGTGGAGTCTTGGGCCTCGCGCTCGAGTACTGACTCTAGAATCGAGTCGTGGAGCTTGGGGTCGAGATGGTGTGAGCGCACCAGGAGGCTGACGAGTTGTTCGATCGCTTCTTGCGGCGTCTCGGCGTCGAGCCCGACCTTGATGTTCTCTTCGTGGATGAAGTCGAGCAGCCGCAGCCGGTCTTGTCCCGCCTCGCCCGAGCGGCCCAGCGCCATCCTGGTGAGGAGGGGTCCGACGACCTCGTTGGCGACCACTGCGGTGAGGATGATCGGCGAGAAGAGGTCGACGGCGGCCGGCGCAAGATCGTGCAGCGTGGCGTCGGCGTTGATCAGCACCACCAGACCCACTGCAACGCCCGCCTGCGGGATCAGGGCCAGGCCCATGTTCTGGCGGATGCGTTGGGTGGCGCCTGCGAGCCGCATCGCCGTGTAGCCAGCGGCAACCTTGCCCACGGCACGAGCTGCGAAGAAGGCAACGGCCAGGGCGCCAGCGACCGTGGCGTGCTCGAGCGAGAGCTCCATGCCGGCCAGCGTGAAGAAGACCGCGAGGATCGAGGGCTCGAAGTCTCGGAAGAGACGGTCGACGATGTGCTCTCGTTCGCGGCTGAAGTTGGCCTGGAAAAGCCCGAGAAACAGGCACGACAGCAGCGCGGAGTAGCCGTAGTGCTGGGCGACGCCGACGGTGAGCAACAGCGCGATGAGGCCAGCGGTCGTGACCAGCTCGGGGCGGCGCACGGCCTTGGAGACGACGATCATTGCGAGCGCGCCGAGGCCTCCGGTGACGGCGGCCTCGAGCAGCTGGGTCGACGCACCGACGAGCACGGCGTTGATGTGCGGTGTGCCGAATTGCAGGGTCTCGACGGCGAGTCCGCGGCTGAGTTCGAAGCCGAGGATGCACACCATGTTGTTGAGCGCGACCGCGGCGATCAACGTCTTGACGAAGACACCCTTGGCTCGCGTCTCCCGGACCAGGGCCACGATCGTGGCGGGGGCCGTCGAGATCGCGATGCAGCCGAAGATCAGCGCGATGCTGGAATCGATCGCCGGAAACGCGGAGAGCACCACGGTCACGGCAAGCGTGACGAACACGGCCTCCAGCAGCACCAGGAGGAGCAGGCGTCGGAACGCGTTGCGCAACCGGCGGAAGTTGAGATGCGCCCCGACGCTGACCGCCATCAGGCCCAGCGCGAACTCGGTGAGGGGGGCCAGCGCATGCTCGGCGTGGTCGCCGAACAAGCCAAAGCCCGCAACGCTGAGGATCACTCCGGCGAGGATCTGGCCGGTCACAGAGGGGAGCCGCAGCCGCTTGGCCGCGAGTCCGAACACGGTGCCCACCAAGAGGATCACCGCAAGCATGAGGAGGGGTTCGGTGTGCTCGGCAGTTGGCATGTCGGGCAAGCGGGCGGGCGGGCGTACGTTAGCACCGCTCAGCGGCTGTCTCTTATACACATCT
>CAJXVA010000481.1 GCA_913061055.1 uncultured Pseudomonadota bacterium | reverse complement strand
GTCGTAGGCATCGCCAAAGACGATCGGAAACTGGAATGCGGCCGTCGCTACGGCCATCGCCGCCAACGACCCTGGAAAAATGGCCAGCAGTTGCAGCCAGCCGGCCGCGTATGCCCAGCCAGGGCCGTATGCGCGCCGTAGGTAGGGATAGTCGCCGCCCGCCGTGGGCATCATGCTGCCCAGCTCCGCCACCGAGAGGGCACCGCACAGCGCCGACATCCCGCCGACCATCCACATCACCAAGAAGGCGCCGGGACGATCCATTTGTGCAGCCACCACCGGTGGCGCAATGAAGATCCCGATGCCGAGCATCGATCCTGCCACCAGCGCCATGGCGGGTAGCGCCCCGAGAGCACGGGTCTGTTGCGTCGAGTCGGACACAGGCGAAGAGGAGCCGGAGCGTACCCTAGCCGGCAGGGTTCGCCCAAGGACGCGCAAGGAGGCGCCTGAGATTCCCAAGCCGGCGCAGATCCCCCCGTGGAGGCCGCATAGCGGCAGTGTGACGTCCGCGGCACGCGCGTTGACACCCCACGAGGCCGAACGTACGTTCGCGCGGATTCCGTGCGATTCCTACGCGTCATCCTCGCAGCCACGCTCGGCTTCGCGCTCGCGGCCGGCTGCAAGACGGGGCCCGACCTCTCCGCCGACTACGCCCAGACCGCGCGCGAGAACTACGAGCTCGCGGTCGGCGAGTTCACCGACAAGGACTGGGAGGAGGCGATTCAGTACGCCGACTTCGTCCGGATTCGATTTCCGTTCTCTCGCTACTCCGTCGAAGCCGAGCTGCTGATCGCGCGCGCCGAGTTCGAGCAGGGCAACTACATCACGTCGCAGGATGCCTTCCGGCAGTTCGCCAAGCTGCACCCCACGCACGAGCACACGCGCGATGGGTGGGCCAGCTTCATGGCCGCCGCGTCCGCGTTCATGAATGCGCCGCGCGGTTTCTTCTTGTTGCCCCCGCCCGAGCAGCGCGACCAGACGCCGCTGCGCGAGGCGATGACCGAGCTGCGCTACTACTTCGACCACTACGCGGGCACCAAGACCGAGGTCTTCGCGGCCAAGCTCCGCGACGAGGTCAAGCGACAGCTGCTCGAGCACGAGCTGTACGTCGCGCGTTTCTACCTGGATCGCGACAAGCCCGAAGGCGCCATCGGCCGGCTCGAGTCCGCCCACGCCACGTACCCGGGCATCGGCCTCGACGGCGAGGTGTTGTTCCTGCTCGGCATCACCTACCTGCGGATGGACGAGATCGAGCTGGCTCGCAACACGTTCACCGAGCTGCAGACGCAACACCCGGCGCACCACCACGGCAAGCAGGCGCGCATCTACCTCAAGTACATCTACGACGAGTTCGGGCCCTCGGATCCAAACCGGCAGCGCCCCGACCGCGAGCTGCCCAAACCGATTCCGCCCAAAGAGCCCAAGAACCGCAAGCGCCCGGTCAAACCCGAGGCCGCCCCCCCGGTTCGGCCCGAGGGCACGACGCCCCCGAAGGCCGGGTCCTAGCATCGCGCCCACGCTCAGCTCGGGTGTTAGGATCGGGCCCGATGGACGGGCAATTGAAGCATCACCTGACGGTCGGACGCGACTACTACCAGGCGGGTGAGTTCGACAAAGCGACCCCGCACCTCGAGGCCATCCTCGAAGCGCACGACGACTTTGCGGACGTGCACAACATGCTGGGCGTCATCCACTACGAGGCGGGCCGTCCAAGCAAGGCGCGGGAGTCCTTGGAGACCGCGCTGCGCATCAACCCCACGTACACCGAGGCCGCCCTCAACCTCGCGGTCGTCTACAACGAACTCGGAAAGTACGACGAGGCCAAGGAGGTCTACGCCCAGGCGCAAGGCCAACGCGACACGACCGGCATCGACAAGCTCGACAGCTTCGTGCGCGGCAAGATCGCCAACATGCACGCAGAGCTCGGCGATGCCTACGTCGCGGTCGGACTGCTCGACCACGCCACCAAGGAGTACGGCAAAGCGCTGCGAGTCTGCCCGACGTTCGTCGACATCCGGACCAAGCTCGGAAACACGTTGCGGGACCTCGGACGCATCGACGAGGCACTCGACGAGTTCGTCGCCGTGCGAGAGTCGGCGCCCGATTTCTTGCAGGGTCGAATCCACTTTGGGGTCACGCTGTGGCGCGCCGACAGGATCGAGGAGGCGCGTGCGGAGTGGGAACACGTCATGCGCGAAGATCCGACCAACCGTAGCTGCGGCGTCTATTTGAAGATGACTGCCAAGACGAAGTAGTCGGGCCGCCGCGTTTGGGGTGCGGCCAGCCCGCAGACACCGCCTTCGGTGGCGCGAGGCCAACGTTCGCGACGCGCCTCCTGCCCCGGATGCAGGCTCTGGGACCGGGCCGCGGACGCGAATCCTCTCCATGCTGTGACAGGATGTCGCGTCGGTCGTGATCTGCGTCTCGGCCCTGCCTGGAAAACGTCGTTTCGAACGCGGTTAGGGGCACGATCGCTGGCCCCATGCATTGGTTTCGGCTAACGTTCCGCGGTCGACGCCATGGGGTTCAACATCACCGAGAAGTTCCTCGACTTCGCCCTGCTGGGTGCGGAGTGGGTCATGTGGGTCCTGGTCGTGCTGAGCCTGATCAGCGTGTACGTCATGGTCGAGCGGTTGCTGTACTTCGGCGCGGCCACCAAGGCGGACGCCGACGTCCGGCGGAAGCTGTTCGAAGCCTTGGGCGACGACGATCTGGACGCAGCGGCCAAGCTCACCCGAGACACCACGGGGCCCGGCGCCAGCATCATCGGCGAGATGGTCGCGGTCGCCTCCAAGGGCAAGGCCGCACTGCAAGCCGCCATGAGCAGTGGTCACTCCGAGGAGAAGCTTCGGCTCGACCGCAACCTCAGTTTCTTGGGCACCGTCGGCGCCAACGCTCCGTTCATCGGCCTGTTCGGTACCGTCCTGGGCATCATCCAGGCCTTCAACGAGCTCGGAAAGTCCGGCATCAAACCCGGCGGTGAGCAAAGCGCAGCCGTCATGGGCGGCATCTCCGAGGCCCTCGTCGCCACGGCGGTCGGGCTCCTCGTCGCCATCCCGGCGGTCACCGTCTACAACGTCTACCAGCGACGCGTGAAGCGGACCCTGGCCCACGCGGACAGCCTGGCCACCTCCGCCTTTGCCATCATCCTCGAGAAGCAGGGCTTGAGCGACAAGCCGCAGGAGGATTGAACGATGGCAGGCGGAGCAGCCAACGACGACGACGAGATTGTCGGGATCAACGTCACCCCTCTGGTCGACATCATGTTGGTGTTGCTGATCATCTTCATGGTCACCACCAGCACGATCACCAACCCCGAGGGGCTGGCGATCGACAAGCCCGAGGCCAGCTCCGGCAGCACGATCGAGGGCGCGAGCATCCTGATTCAGTGCGACCCCGAGGGCAACGTGGCCGTCGACGCCGAGCCCACCGCGAACGACGGCGAGATCAAGGCGGCGATCGCGGCCAAGCTCGCCGAAGACCCGAACGTCCAGGGGATCGTTCAATGTGACGAGAAGTCCAACGTCGGGCAGATGGTCCGGCTCATCGATCTCCTGCGAGACGCCGGCGTCAAGAAGTACGCCATCGCGACCAAGAAGCCCGCCGCCGCCGGCTGATCGGCTTGCGAGCTTCTCGGCCCCCCACCCGTTCCAGCCATGGCGCGCCCCCGATCCATCGTCGAAGAGGTTCTGCCTCCGCTGATCATCTCGGTGGTGATTCACGTGTTGGCCTACTTCGTCGTCGACTGGGTGAAGCCGGTGTGCGGAGACGGCGTCGTGGCGAGCTCCGAGGAGTGCGACGACGGCAACCTGCGCCCCGGCGATGGATGCACGCCCATGTGTGAGATCGACCCGATCTGCGGCGACGCCAAGATCGAAGGCGACGAGAAGTGCGACGACGGCAACACGGTCAACGGAGATGGCTGCAACAGCCAGTGCGAGCTGGAGCTCGAACTGCGCGACGTCGAACTCGCGCCGGAGCCCGAGCCCGAGCCCGAGCCCGAGCCGACCGGGGAGCTGTCCTCCGCGATGGACGCGCTGGAGCCAGCCCCGCTGTCCCTGCTCGCGCCCAAACACCGGCTCGTCTACAAGAACCTGTTCGCGCTTCGCTACAACCCGCTGGGTCTCGTCAACGAGAACGCGATGGGGTGGGCGATGCGCCTGTATGAGAAGCGCGGCGCGCTGTTCGAGCCCGCGTACCTCGGGGTCAAGTTGCACACGTTCGTGTCCCCGGCGTACAGCCGGGTGGGTCCGCAGGTCGAGTTCTCGCCCCTGGCGATTCTCAACCTCACCGCGACGTATGACTTCATCGGGTACTACGGCACGTTCAACCAGATGCAGTCGTTCGGGACGCCGGCGGCGAACTACTCGGACACCCAACTCGAGGCCAATGACGAGGACGGCGCGTCGTATCCGACCTACGGCAGCATGGTCACACTCTCCGCGCTCTTACAGGCCAAGGCAGGCCCCATCGCGGTTCGGGACAACCTCAAGGGCTACTACACCGACTTCAAGCTTCGTGATGGCGGCAACGTCTTCTACGACCAGACGCTCGACATCCTGGTGCCCGACGGCGGCTGGTCGCTGACCAACGACTTGGACCTGCTGTACCTGTTCAAGTTCGGGCTCAAGGTTGGCGGCCGCTACACGGTCACCCAGGCGTTCTACAAAGACCGCCACTTCCAGTCCGGCGAGCCCGTCACGCAGCCCAACGGACCCACGCACCGGATCGGACCGGCGGTCCTGTACACGATCTACGACAAGCCCGAGCGTCGCTTCAACAAGCCGACGATCATCTTGCTCAGCCAATGGTGGGCGCAGCATCGGTACCGGACCGGTGCCGATGTCAGCGGCGCGGTGCCGTACGTCGTGCTCGGCTTCTTGTTTGAGGGGGACCTGCTCCCGCACCCAAAGAAGACCTACGGCAAGAAGAAGAAGTAGTCGAAGGATGGAGAGCTGGAAGCGCTGCAGTACGTGCAAGAAGGACATCGCCTTTGAGGCGACGTACTACCTGTGCAACGTGTCGACGTGCCGTCGCAAGCGGACCGGGATGTTCTTCTGCTCGGTCGACTGTTGGGAGGCCCACCTCCCGCTGATGCGGCACCGCGAGGCGTGGGCCGAGGAAGAAAAGGCGCCGACCCAGGCGCAGTGGAAGGCGGAGCAGGAAGGGGACGACAAGCCCACCCGGCGGGTCGTCGCAAGCCCGGGGTCCAGCGCGAGCCCCCCCGCGAAAGACGGTGCTCCCCGGCGCCGCGTCGTGGGTGCGAAGCCTACGCCGGTGCCCGAGGGTCCGCGCGAGGTGCTGATCGTGGCCAGTCGCCTCAAGCACTTCATTCGGGAAACATGGGGCTTCAATACATCCGAGGGGGTGTTGGAGCCGCTCTCGGAAGAAGTGAGGCGGCTGTGCATGAAGGCCGTCGAGCGAGCCAGAGAAGACGGGCGCAAGACGGTGCTCGATCGCGATTTCGATTGAGCCTGCGCGTCCGCTCGTGCGGGTGAGTCCCCCGGTGTGCAACGGGCTTGCTCGGGTTGCGCAGCCGGGTTGCTCAACATGGGAAAAGCGAGGGCTCGCACCTCGATGATTCGACGAGTCTTGGAGTGGCCCGGCGTTTGCAACCTTGGTCGGTTGGAGAGTTGAACGTCGTTCTCGGAACGGCATCGACGATTGTCGAACCTCCTTCACACCCAGAAGAGACGACCCATGGACCCCCTCGAACAAAAGCGAAACGGATACTCACTCGCCGACTGCGCGGAGATCATGACCCGCATGAGCGCGCTCAAGACCGAACTCGGTGAGCCCGGCTATCAGGCGCCGTTCCAGCAGTTCCTCCGCTCCAAAGGCCTCACCGAGAACACGTGGGCCCAGGTGTGGAACGACTGGCATCAGGTCACGGAGAACGACCCCACGCTCGGTGCCAAGTTCCATACGTACATGGGCCAGGTTCGGCAGCGGCAGCTGATGGCCAACCAGCCCAACGTGGCCGGTGAGTCGATGGAGGGCTTGTCCCTCGAGTCCTACGCGAAGATCAGCGCTCAGAGTCAGACCGGCGCGGCCATCGAAGGACTCGTGGCGGGCGAGGGCATCACGATGGATCAGTGGCAGCGCGCCCAGGCGGCGTGGGGCCAGAAGATGAGCAACTGCAGCCCGACCGATCCCGTGATGATCCAGTTCGGCCAGCTCTACCAGAAGTGGGCCCCGAACCATCAGGCCTCGATGGAGGCCGCGACCGCTCGCCATCTCGAGGATGCCGCCGCCAGCCAAGGTCGCGGCGGGGGCATGTCCAAGGAGCTGACGATGGACAACGCCGCCGAGTTCTTCGACCACGCCGACGTTCGTGTTCGAGCCCGTGGCGTTCGCGAGATGATTCGGATCTGGGAGCTCAACTGGAACGACCGGGACGAGCGGATGCATCACTGGACGACCCGTGCCTACGACGAGGCACTGCGCATTCTCGCGCAGGGAGCCGGTGAGGACCGTCCTGGAATGATGGCACTGAGCGGACCGCCCGACGCCATGGACATTCACACCTGGTCCAAGCTCGCCGATGATGAAGAGGCGCAGCAAGGAACGACCGACCTGGTCTACGGCCCTCTGAAGGACCTCGCAGGGGAGAAGTACATGAGCCCGCAGCAGAACGAGGCTGCGATTCACGCTGTGCGTCAGGCAATCGCGCGACTGCAGCCCCGGGCGGAGCGTGTGAACCAGACGTTCCCGCAAGCGACCGACGAGCTCAAGAAGGTGCAGCTCCGCTCCCTCGTCGACGACTATCGCGAGACGCTCTCCGACATGCAGGAGGCGCTGGGCGACTGGGACTACACCGGGCCCGAGTCTGCCGTCGCAGCGGTTGCCGCGGTGGTACCCGGCGCGCCGTCGGTGCCTTCGACTGCGCTCGCGGCCACGCCTGCGAGCAGCGGCGGGTTGTTGTTCGTGCTCAAGCGCCTGCCGATCATCGGATCCATCCTCCGCATGCTCGGGCTCTGAGAGGCCAGGGCCCCGAGAGAGTCGGGGCCCATGTTGCGTGACCCTGACGGGCTACGGCGTCACGTCGGCGTGGAACCACCACCAGTCCACGCCGTTGCGTCCGTCGCGAAGGACATAGAACAGGGTGGCTCGCTCGCCTGGGGGGAGGTCGCCTTCTTCGTCTTGCGCACCGCGTTCCAGCGACCACGAGTTCAGCGACAACGGGTCGTCGCTGCTGCTGCTCAGGAGCGTTCCCCAGGTGGTGTACCAGAGCCCGGTATAGGCCTCATCATCCTCGACGAAGCCATCCTCGGTGGGGATGGGGTAGACTTGGAGGTCCTCCTCGGGGGCCTGGGTTTCGATGTCGAGTTGATGGCCGGCCGCAACGGTGATGGCGGCGCCGCGCTCCACCTGGAACACCGCGACCTCGTTGCCATCCTCGTCGAGCTCTCGCACGACGAAGTTCTGGATGCGCGGGTGGGTATCGGGGTCGGGAAGCGGGTCGGGGAGAGCGCCGAGCCCTTCGATCTCTGGCAGACCGAACTGGGCGGCGAGGTCGATGAGCACCGAGTCGGGTCCGACCGGGACCCGAGATGCGACGAACAGACAGGCCGGGTCGGAGTTGGTGCCGCCGGCGAGCAGCTGCTCGAAGCAGCGATCCGTGTCGCCTTCGCCGGGCAGGTGCGCAACCATCGTGACCTCGATGTCGCCGCCGAACAGGTACGCGGCGTCGAAGGGGATCGTGAACTCGGGCTGCGACGGCGTACCTGTCTCTTGTACACATCTCCGAGCCCACGAGACCTCTCTACATCTCGTATGCC
>CAJXVA010000480.1 GCA_913061055.1 uncultured Pseudomonadota bacterium | reverse complement strand
GAGATGTAGAGAGGTCTCGTGGGCTCGGAGATGTGTATAAGAGACAGTTCCTGGTCAACGCCGAGGGATCGACCGGAGGGGCGGAGGTTCAGGGCTCGGACTGCGTGGGGCGTCTGCCGGCCAAGGACGCGCAGCGGGCCCTGCAGGAGGTGGAGGACGCCGCAAACCTGGGTCAGCCGCCGCCGGGACGGAGCTTCGAAGAGGCCGCCAAAGACGACCGCTGGCTCGACTACACGATCGGCTACTCCGCCGATGGGCACACCGCCGCCTACGTCCCCGATCCCGATCGGTGGGCCGAACGACTCGAGCCGCTGATGAAGCAGCTCTCCGAAGCCGGGACGTGCACCCGCTATCGAGAGACACGCTGAGCGCTGGCTTCGCATCGGAACCGTCCGAGCTCGGTGGGATGCCTCCTGGGCCGAGCCGGGCGTCTCCGCTACTTCGGCACGAAGAACATCAGGTGCTGCCAGGGCAGGCCGTCGAACTCCGAGGCAAGCCGCAACCCGTTGGCGGAGTACTCGGTGAGAATCTGCGCCTTGGACATCTTGTGGAGCTCCTTGATGGGAACCTCGGGGTCCTCGGCGCGGTATTCCAGCAACGCGATGCGCCCCCGGTCGGTGAGTGCGGCCGAGAGCCGCTGCAGGACCGCCGCCGGGTCCGAGAGCTCGTGATAGACGTCGACCAACAGGATCAGATCGCAGGTGTCCGGTGGGAGCTTGGGATCGTCGGGCTCGGCGAGGATGGTCTCGACGTTGGAAACGCCCTCGGCCTTGGCCCGCTGCATGAGCAACTCGAGCATCTCGGGCTGCAGGTCGACGCCGATCGCCTTGCCACCGGGCCCCACCGCCGTTGCCATGCGGAGCGTGTGATAGCCATTGCCGGCCCCAACATCGCACGCCACATCGCCAGGCTTCAGCCCGAGTGTCTGGTGCAGAAGGGTGGTGTTCTCTTCTTCGTCACGGTTGCCGCGAGCCAGCCAGTCCGCGCCGAGGTGACTCATCGTCGTGGCCAGCGGCCGACCCATGTACGTGTTCGCGGAATCCGTAGGCGCACCAGGCACCTCGGACTCTGTGATGGGATCCGGGCTCGGGACGGGCGTGGCCGTGGGCTCGGTGTCGCAGGCGCTCACGACGAGCATGACCGTGATTGCGACAGGCCTGGCCATGAGTGAGATCTAGCAGGCGTACCGCGGACCGCCAGTGCCTCATGCGGAGACGAGCTCGAACAGCGGGAGCTCGGGTCGGCAGAGAAACCTCGCGGGGACCAGACTCGTGCCCGTGCCGCGGCTGACGTAGAGCCGACCTGCGGGGGTGTCGTACCAACCCGCGACAAACCGTCCGCTGCCCGGTGGGGTGATGGGGGCCAGGCCGGCTGCGGTGATCTGTCCGCCGTGGGTGTGGCCGGCGAGGCATAGGTCGAACTCGAATTCGACGCGGTCGTCGTCGACGAAGGCTGGGCTGTGGGTCAGTAGAATGCGGGGCCGCTCGACTTCCGGCGGTGGGACGACCACGCTCGGCGTTCCTCCGGTGGAGTCATCAGTCGCGTACAGCGAAATCCCGTCGAGTTCGAGCCACTGGTCGACAAGCAGAGTGGTGTCGCTCCTTTGGTAGAGACGGTGGAGGTCTGCTCGGCGGATGTGTCCCCAGTGTTCCCAGTTGCCGAGCGTTGCCACGACCTGAGCCCCGGTTCGGGTGAGTTCGGCGCACAACTCCCCGAGCACCCCGCCATGGTCGAGAGAGTCGACCAGGTCTCCGGTGAGCACGACGAGCTGTGGGGACGCGCTCCGGATCGCTCGGAGGACCGTGCTCTCGACCTGGCCGAGCCTTGTGAGGTGAGCATCGGTGATCTGGGCGACGGTGAAACCGCTGAGTGAGGTCGGGAGTGACTGAACCGGGACGAAGGTCCGGTGTACGTCGAGCCACGCGGGCTCGATGCAAAAGGCATCGATTGCTGCGGCGGCACTCAACGCGCCAGCGGCGGCAAGGAGTCTCCGACGAGTGACATGCCGCCTGAAACCCACCGAACTGGGGTAGCACGACTGGACCCCCGTGTTGACGTCGCGGCGCAGGCGGTTCTTCAACGGACCCACGGAGCGGGGTTGAAGAATGCGGCCGCGGCGTCGACAAAGGCCCGGACTCTCGGGGAGGTGTGGTGCGTCGTGGGCCAAAGCGCGGAGAGTGTTGAGGTACCCATGGACCATCCCGGCAGGACGCGGACCAACGTCTCGTTGCACACCCCGACCTCGCCCAGAAAGGTCGGAAGGGTGGCGATACCGGCTCCAAGCTCGGCGGCTTGTCGGAGCGAGTGGTGGTCGGAGCTGAGGAATCGCGGCGTGACCTGAAAGGTGTGGTGCCCCTCGCCACGGACTCGATCCATCTCCCAGTGCCGAGCGTGAGCCGCCATCGTGAGGCAAGCGTGTGTCCCGAGGTCGTTTGGGCGCCGGGGCGTTCCATGTTGTTCGAGGTAGCCCGGCGCAGCGTAGAGGCCGCGGGCGAGTCCTACGAGTCGCCGGGTTCGCAAGCTGCTCACGCTTGCGAGCGGGTGCACGTGGATTCGGAGGGCTATGTCGAAGCCGTGGCCGATCAAGTCGACGAACTCGTTGGAGGCCTCCAGCATGACATCGACCTCCGGGTACTCGATCACAAAGTCCCCGAGCAGGGTTCCGAGGTGGCTGGTGGCGAGGTCGCTCGGCGCGGAGACCCGCAGCGGTCCGGTCGGTGCGTCGCCGCGGTCTCGAACGGCGCGCTGGACTTCGTCGAGACTTGCGAGTGCGGGGGCGCCCTGCCGTTGCAGCAACAGTCCTAGCTCGGTCAGTTGCACCGCGCGGGGCGTTCGCAACACCAGCTGCGCCTGCAGGTCGTCCTCGAGGCGACTCAATCGGCGGCTGACGGTCGACTTGGGAACGCCCAACGCTGTGGATGCTGCAGTCAGGCTTCCGGTCTCGGCGATCTGAAAGAACGCGCGAAGGTCCTCGGTACGCACGCCCCAGCGTCGCATGTTTGAGGTGTCGCTTCGTTCCGTTTTCGGAACGTTGGTTCTCGGTTTTGATGCCTTGTGCCGACTTCGAGCCTGGCTACAACAAGCTCCGAAGGTCGTCATGAACACTCCAGCACTCACCACCGCCCTTGCTTTGTCCCTTGCGCTTGTCGCCTGTGGGACCGACTCCACCGGGATCGAGGCCGACGGCTCGACAGAAGCGGGCGACACCGAGCCTGGCTCGTCGGGAAGTCCGCAAGCAGAGACGGGGACGCCCGAAACATCCAGCTCCACCTCGGGATCCCCCGGGACCACCGGCGCCGAGAGCGGGGACACTTCGACCGGCGGTACAGAAGGCGAAGACCTCCAGGTGTTCGAGGCATGCGAGGGCGACAGATTCGAGCTGACGGACCCCAACCCCAACTACGTCTGGACGCCCAACGCCATCGAGCTCGTCTCGGAAGAGGTCTCGGACGGCGTGTTTGCCGTCTACGACTCCAACGCCGCCGACTATGGGCCACAAGGCCTCCCACTCGCGACCTCGGCGGGGTTTGTGATTGGGAATGACGGCGTCGCGTTGGTCGAGACGATGATCAATCGCCAGCTGTTCTGCCAACTGATCGACCTGGTTCAGGCCGAGACGAACCTGCCGGTCCTCTACGCCGTCAACACCAGCTACCACGGTGATCACAGCTATGGAAACGCGTTCCTCCCGGGTGACGTTCAGGTTGTGCAGCACGAGCGGACGGCGGGCTACATCGCGGAGTACTTCGAGGAAGACATTGTCTTCATGGAGATGAACTTCGGGGAGGACCAGGGCATCAACGAGATCGTGCCTGTGGTGCCCGACATCGCTGTGACCGACGAAGGCTGGAGCGCCGACCTGGGAGGCCTCACCATCGCCGCCCGCTACCACGGCTTTGGCCAGACGCCCGGAGACTTGTTCGTGCAGGTTCCGGAGGCGGAGGTGTTGTGGACAGGCAACCCGTTGATCGCCGAGGCGCCCGCCATCCCGTGGCTTCTCGATGGGCAAGCAGGTGCCGTCTCCACGACCCTCGCATCGGTGCGAGACTCGTTGTCCGAGGCTGCCGTGGTGGTGCCCGGTCACGGACGGCCGGTCTCGCTCGAGGCCTTCGACTTCTCGGTCGGGTATTTGGATGCGCTCGTGGCTGGGGTGCAGACAGCCGTCGACGACGATCTCGACGTGGACGCGACGGTGGCGGCCGTGACCCTTCCGGACTTCCAGGGGTACGCGCTGTGGGATTGGGTGCACAGCGTTGTGAACGTGCCCAACACCTACGCCGAGCTGAGCGAGTAACCCCAAGGAGTCGCTAGCCATGTCTTTGCCCATCATTGCCGACAACAAACCCGCCAACGTCACGCTCGAGACAGGGGAGGACTACGCGTTCTGCCGATGCGGACGCTCCAAAAAACAGCCGTTCTGCGACGGGTCCCACGCAGGAACCGGCTTCGAGCCGCAGATGTTCACCGCGCAGGAGAGTGGGAAAGCGTACTTGTGCGTCTGCAAGCACTCCGGAAACCAGCCGTTCTGCGACGGTACCCACAAGCGCTTCACCGCCGCCGAGGTTGGCCAGGAGGGACCGGGTGTGACTCCCACGGCAACGACGAGTCTTCCCGTTGCGACACCCACCCCGGAGGAGCCCACGGTCGCGTTCATCCATGAGCTAGCGCGCGAGGGTCTGTCCAAGCTGGGACATCACGGGCCGATGACGTCGATGGGGGTCCCGCGTCACCAACTGCCGCACTGGGACGACCTGCAGATCATGACCGCCCAGATGGCCACGAAGCCGCTGCAGGAAGACCGGCCGGTCGCGACCGAGCTGGTCGTGGGCCCACAGGCCAAGCGTCCGCTGCGGCTGGAGATCCCACTGTTCGTCTCCGACATGAGCTTCGGCGCGCTATCCGAGGAGGCCAAGGTCTCGCTGTCCAAGGGGGCCGAGTTGGCGGGGACAGGGATCTGCTCGGGTGAGGGCGGCATGCTGCCCGAGGAGCAGGAGGCCAACAGCAGGTACTTCTACGAGCTGGCCAGCGCGCGGTTTGGGTTTCGCGAGGAACTCCTGTCGAAGGTGCAGGCGTTCCACTTCAAAGGGGGGCAAGGAGCCAAGACGGGCACCGGAGGGCACCTTCCCGGCGCGAAGAACCGGGGGAAGATCTCGGCCGTGCGGGGCATCCCCGAAGGAACGCCCGCGGTCTCGCCCCCCACGTTTGTCGACCTCGACACCGTTGAGGACTTTCGCCGCTTTGGCGACCGGGTGCGCGAGCTGACCGGAGGCATTCCGATTGGCTTCAAGCTCAGTGCAAACCACATCGAGAAGGACATCGGCTTTGCGCTCGACGCAGGCGCCGACTACATCATTCTGGATGGTCGAGGCGGTGGGACGGGAGCCGCTCCCAGCATGTTCCGGGATCACATCAGCGTCCCAACGATTCCCGCACTGGCACGGGCTCGGCGCTTTCTGGATGCTCAGGGGGCGAGTGGTCGCGTCACGCTGGTCATCACCGGGGGACTTCGGGTCCCCATCGATTTCGTGAAGGCGCTCGCGTTGGGTGCCGATGGCGTCGCAGTCTCCAACAGCGCCATGCAGGCGATTGGCTGCGTTGGGGCTCGGATGTGCAACACGAACAACTGTCCGTCCGGAATCGCGACTCAGAAACCCGAGCTCCGGGCTCGGCTGGACGTGGACGTGGCCGCGCGTCGTCTCGAGCGGTTCTTCGGGGCCGCGACAGAGCTGATGCAAGTGATGGCGCGTGCCTGTGGACACGACCGTCTGGCGGACTTTCGCAGCGAGGACCTTGCGACGTGGCACCACGAGATGGCCCGGCTTTCCGGGGTTCGCTACGCAGGGGTGACGGCCGACTGACGCCAGGGACGCCGGAGAACCTCCGGTACCATGCCCGCATGTCCCCCGGGTGGCTTCGAGGATGGGTCGTCGCGTTGAGCTGTGGTGCCGCCGCGTCGGCCGCGGGGTGCAAGGGCTCGGTCGATGTGCTTGCGACGATGGATGCGCCCGAGTCAGAGGCGTTGGATCGGATGTTGGCCGAAGGCGGCCTCGATCGCTCCGCGCTCCGGGGGGATCGGCCGGTGCTCACGGTCAGTCTCGCGGGCGGACACGTGAACCGGATCGTGTTGGACCGGTTTCCAACGCAGCCTTCAGCGTCCGACCTCGCGGCGTTCCCCAAGCTCGAGGTGCTGCATCTGATCGCGTCTGTTTCCACGCTCGATGTCCTCCCCGAGGCCTGTGGTCTCACCGAGCTTCGACTGGCGTCCAATGGGCTCGGGGATTTGGCGCCGCTTTCTCGGTGTCGCGATCTCGAGCGACTGTGGATTGTGGACGAGGGCGTTCGTTCGCTCGGGTCTGTCCCGCCGCTTGCGAACCTGAAAGCTCTCTATGTGGATCGCACCCCGCTGTCTTCGCTCTCCGGAGTCGGAGACCGCCCCGCGCTCGAGACGCTCTTGATCAACGGGGCCGGGCTCGCATCGCTCGAAGGGCTCGATGGCCTACCGAAGCTCCGCACGCTCGATCTCTCGAAGAACCAGCTCTCGGATGCTGCGGTGTTGGACCGGCTCGGCGCGCTCGAAGACGTCAACTTGGCGGACAACGAGCTGGAGACGTTCCCCGCGGTGGCGCTACGGGCCGAGATCCCGAAGATCTCAGGCAACCCCGGGGCGGACAAGGTACGAAAGGCTGACTATGACAACCATATCGCAACGCTGAAGGCGCAGGCCAAAGCGGAGCGGGAGCTGCAGTTCTCCGATTCGCTTCCCCCGGTCAACGGCAGAACGCAGAAGGCGTCCAAGAGCGTGTCGTGGTCCGGCCGAAAGGTCGAGGGCAAGGGGTCGATCGGCACGTTGGAAGGGATGACCATGGTCCAGCTTCGCCAGTTCTCGCCCACGGACGTTCACAGCTCCTCCAAGCGTCCCGAGGAGCACCGCTTTGAGTTCACCGTCGGATCGGGCAAGGCCCGGGTCTACTTCGATCGCGAGCCTGGGCCGGTGCCGTACATCGACGTGGAGCCGGGGACTCCGCGCGTCGTTCGAACCTCGATGGTCGCAGGCGACCGTTGGGTGGGCTTCTTCGTCGAGGCGGTGGACGGCCCGGTGAGCAACCTGCGCTACACCATCGGGCCGTGAGCCTCGCTTCATCCTGCCGGAATGGTGGAGCAGCCGAACTGGATGTCGATGGTCGAGTTGGAGAGTTCGTCGAACTGCTCGCACGACAGCGGACACATCCGGATCTCGGTTGGTTGGATGGGATCGTCGTAGTACCAGCCGAAGCCGAACTGGTCGCATGCGCTGAGGTTGTCTACGCGGCCGATGGGGGTCGCGCCTTGACCGGCGTCGTAGATGACGTTGACCCGGTCGCGGTCAAACAACAAGCCCTCGGGAGGCTGCGGAATCTCGAACTCGCAGGCGAGCGCGGTGCCCTTGATACGGTCGACCACGGCATTTTGAAACTCGAAGAAGTCGAGGTCCTCAAACTCGGTGTGGCCATCGCTTGCGTCGGCGAGGCCGAAGTAGCCGTCTGGGTCGTGGGTCAGGCCAGTCTGTGCCGCATGGGTGTGGACAAAGACGTTGTCATCCATGCCGAGGTCGGCCAGTTGAGCTTCGAGTTGCTCGCGAAACTCGTCGTTGGTCAGGCCGGACTCTGCCTCGGCGGTCGTGGTGATCCAGATGTGTTTCCACGAGTTCGTACGCAGGTGCCCGCCCCACTGGTCCGCCGTCGCCAGCACGCCCGACAGCTGTCTCTTATACACATCTCCGAGCCCACGAGACCTCTCTACATCTCG
>CAJXVA010000479.1 GCA_913061055.1 uncultured Pseudomonadota bacterium | reverse complement strand
GGAGATCACCCGGAGCCGATGATCGCCAAGACCCAGGTCGCTCCTGCGACCGCGGCCGATCTCGCGGCCCTCGCCGCTGCCGCCAAGAAGGTGGAGCAGCGCGACCTCTTCAGCACTCCGGCTGCGCCCACCCGCCCGGGCGGAAGCCTTCAGCCGCAGCCTTCGTCGCACACCGTCCCCGCATCCGAGCCGGTGAAGCAGGCACCGCGGCCTAGCGTCCCTGCGCCGGCGGATCTACCCCCGCCCGGGGGCAGCCTCGCCGCCGCGCGGGCCCCGAGCCCGCCGAGTCCAGCACCGCAAGACCTCCCTCCTCCCGGGGGCCAAGCTGCGCAGGTCAACCGTCGCGACACGATCATGAACGCGCCGGTGCAGCCGGCCGCGCTCGGTGGTCCGGTACGAACCCTCGCCCCCGGCGCGCCCGCCCGAGCCGGCTACGCCGCGGAGGTCGATCTGGACGATGCCGCGACGATGCGGATGAACGTGAACGACGCCATCGCCGGCGCCGCCCCGATTCCCGCTCCGAGCCCGGCACCGCATCAACTCGCGCCTGAACCCGCGGTCCTCGCCACGCAGCCGCAGCCGCAATCCCCACTGGGGCCCCCGATGGCACCCATCCACCAGTGGCAAGGCGCTGCTTCCCAGGGGATTCCCGCGGGGCACACGCTCCCCATGCCCATGGTGGACCTGGACGACGAGCCGCTCGTCGTTCCTGGCCGGAACGCGAAGCTCATCGCGATGGTGATCACCGTCATCGTCGGGCTGGCCGTGGGAGCCGCTGTGGTCGGGTTCTTCATGCTCGACTAGCGAGCTGCGCCCCGGCACGCTCCTGGCGTGACCACCCGGCTGTGCTTCGTCTGCCTCGGCAACATCTGCCGCTCCCCGACGGCAGAGGGCGTCTTCCGCCACCTCCTCGCCCAGAGAGGAGACGGCACCGGATTTGAGATCGAAAGCGCCGGCACAGGGGCGTACCACGAGGGCGAGGCCCCAGACCGCCGCTCGACTGCCACCGCGGCCCAGCGCGGGATCACCCTCACGGGTGCGGCCGCACGGTTCGACGCCGAAGACTTCGCGCGCTTCGACTGGGTCGTCGCCATGGACGGTGCCAACAAGACCGACCTCCTTGCCCGCGCCCCGACGGAGCAAGCTGCCGCCAAGGTCGTGTTGCTGCGCGAATGGGATGAACACCGCGACGGTCCGCACGACCTCGATGTTCCCGACCCCTACTACGGCGGCGCATCGGGCTTCGACGATGTGCTCGATATCTGCCTCCGCTCCTGCGAAGCCCTCCTGGACGACCTCGAGGCTCGCGCGCGTGGCTGAGCCGCTCGAACAACACCTCGAGGAAGTCCTGGGAGCCACCGTCACGGGCAAACACGAGGTGTCTGGCGGAGACATCTGCTGCGCCTGGCGGGTCTCGCTTTCCGATGGACGGACGGTCTTCGCCAAGGAACACCCCAGCGCTGGCCCGATGTTCGAGGCGGAGGCGTTCGGCCTCGAGTGGCTCGCAGAAGCCAACGCCCTGCGGACACCCACGGTGCTGCACGCGTCTTGGCGGGCGCTGGTCTTGGAGTTCATCGAAGTCGGACCCGCAGACGCATCATCCGCCGAATGGTTGGGACGGGGGCTGGCACAGCTGCATGCCCATGCACCTGCATCGTTTGGTTTGCAGCAGCAGGGCGTCATCGCCACCTTGCCCCAAGACAACGCATCCCTCCCCGACTGGCCCACATTCTACGGCGCCCGGCGGCTCGCTCCCATGCTCGCCTTGTGCATCAAGCGAGGACGCCTGCCCGCCGAAACGCACAACGACCTCGAGGCCCTGCTCCGGGTCCTCCCCGATCGACTCGGCCCGCCGGAGCCGCCTGCGCGTCTGCATGGCGACCTCTGGTCCGGCAACGTCATGACCGACCACCGCGGCGCGCCGGTGCTCGTAGACCCCGCGGTCTACGGAGGCCACCGGGAGGTCGACCTCGCGATGATGCGGCTGTTCGGAGGCTTCTCCCCCGCCACATTCGCGGCGTACGAAGAGGTCACACCTCTGGCGGCCGGCCACCAAGACCGCGTCGAGCTCCTCCAGCTCTACCCGGTGCTGGTGCACACGGCCCTGTTCGGCGGCCACTACGGATCCACCGCACGCCGTACGATCACCCGCTACGCCTAGGGCCGCCGCTCAGGAAGGCCGCTTGGCCTTGAACTCTTTGACGTCGATCGACGCGAGGAGGTCGGCGGGGAGACGATTCCGAGTGAAGCTCCGCGCGGGATCCAGCGAGCGGGTGGCGTCGATGCCCATCTTGGCGCTCCGGCCATCTTCGTGGCGACACGACGGATCCAGAGGCGTTCCCTGCTGGTCGGCAAGGATGTGCACCTTGCGGTCCGCTTGAGTTTGCAACGCGACCGCAGCCATGACCTGCCGAAGGTCGGCGGGATCGACGTCGGCATCGACGACGATGACGTGCTTGGCATAGATGTCCGCTGCGAGCATCGCTTCGATCAACCGCCGGGGCTCGTCATCATCGGCTTTGTCGATTGCGACCACGGTCGTCAGCGGAGCCGGGAGCGCCAGATCGACGAACGTCTGCACAACCGCTTGGGCGGTCTTCCGGGTGCGATGCTCGATCGCCGGCATGGAGAGGACCAGATGTTCCATGTGGCCGGAGATGATGTCCTGGAACAGGAAGTCGTGACGGTGGGTCATCGCCGACACCTTGAACACCGGTGTCTCGGCCAACCCGGTGCCGTAGCCGGTGAACTCCCCGAACGGGCCCTCTCGCATACGCTCGTCGTGGGTGACGACCCCCTCGAGAACGAGTTCGGCGCCCGCGGGCACGCTGAGCTCGGGCTGGCTGACACACGGAACGATGTCGAGCGCGGCTTGAAGCAGCCCCCCGATCACGTCGTACTCCTCGACGTCCGCCGAACCGGAGTACAGGGTGCCCAAGGCGACCAGCGGATGCACACCGACGATCACCGCAACCGGCATGTCCTCACCGCGAGCGACATACTTCGCAAAGATGCCGTCGAGGTGCTTGCCCTTCTCCATCAGGATGCCGGTGCGGTTGCGCCCGGCGATCATCATGCGGTGGTAGCTGAGGTTGGTCTTGCCGGTCTGTGGGTCTCGCGCCAGGACGATGGCCGCCGTGATGTACGGTTCCTCGGCGTCGTCGAGGTGGTAGGTCATCGACGGCAGGATGCCGAGGTCGACGTCCTCACCGCGCAAGACGACATCCTGGCAGGGCCCTGAATCCACGGTCCGTGGCGCGCACGGGACCTCGGCTCGCTCGGCAAACGTGGCCGAGACCTCGCCGACGGAGCAGCCCAGGGCCAGCGCCAGCCGTCCCATGGACCCACAGACGTTGGTGACCACGGTGTGCTCGCAGCCGGCCACGTTGTGGAAGACGAGCAGCGGCGACCGGCCTCGCTCTTCGAGCTTGGCAACGATGGCCGCGGTCTCAAACTTCGGCTGAACTTCCCGGTCGACATCGACGACGTCCGCTCGCCGCTTGGTGCGAACGGTCTCGATGAACGTCCGAAGGTCGCTCATGCCGGAGGGGTCTCCGCCGCCTCTTTGCGCAGCTTGCCTCGGCTGACCTTGCCCGAGCCGGTCTTGGGCAACGGGACGTCGCGAAAGACGAACACCTTCGGCACCCGAACGAACGGGAGCGACTCCAAGCACAAGGCCTTGAGCGTGCTCGGCTCGATGGGCTCGCCTTCGGTCAGACACACGTAGGCGACGATTCTCTCGCCGAGCGTGGCGTCCTTGATGCCGATGACCGCAACCTCGTCGACCCGAGGATGCGCCGCAAGGACCGCTTCGATCTCCTGCGGGAAGATGCGCTCGCCGGCGCTCTTGATCATCTCGGAGCTGCGACCGGCCAGGTACAAGTGACCGTCGTCGTCGAGGTAGGCCAAGTCGCCGGTCCGCAACCGTCCTTGAGGATCGATCTTGCCCAGCTCCCGATGGTCGCCCGAGACGTAGCCGAGCATGATGTTGGGACCGCCGGCGGCGACCTCACCGATCTGGCCTGGACCCACCGGCTGCTCGTCGCTGCCGAGAATCTCCAACGTGGTCCCTGGGAGTGCCTTGCCGACCGAGAATTTTCCGTCGGTCGCTTTGACGAACAGCTCGTCGGGGCCGATGTACGTGATCCGCGGCGATGCCTCGGTCTGGCCGTACGCGATGTGGATGCCGGTGTCCGGCAACATCTCGTCCAAGCGCTTCAGCTCTTCGATCGGGAGCGCCCCCCCGGTGATGAGCACGTAGCGAAGCGACGGCGGCGGCGTCTTGGACATCTTGGAGCGGTCCATGAGCTGCTTGAAGTGAAACGGCACCCCCGAGAAGCCCGTCGTCTTGTGCTCGATGAGCTCGAGCAGAACCTTCTGAGGGAACGCAAAGCCCGCGGAGAACACGATGGTTCCGCCGATCATTGCGTGCCACAGCAGCTGCATTCGGCCGTGAATGTAGTGCAGCGGCACGACGACCAGGATGCTGTCCTCCGAGGTCAGCCCCATCAGCTCGTTGCCGGCCTCCAAGTTCGACGAGAAGTTCCGGTGCGAGAGCGTGACGCCATTGGGGCGGCCGGTCGTGCCGGAGGTGTAGACGATGAGTGCGGGGTCGTCTGGACCGACCGTGCTCGCTTGCGGCGTGCCGCCGGTCTCAACGATCGTGTTCAGCGCGACAACCTCACGCTCGCCACCGTCGGGGGCCGCCAACGCTTCGGCGAGGTCCTCGGTCGTGAGCACGAGCCCGGGCAGCCGAAGCGCCGAGTCGCCAAGGCAGTGCTTGTTGGCGGGCGCGGGGTCGATACAAATCGCCTTGGGATTCGCCTCGTCGAGCACCGCCTGGATCGTGGTTCGACCCGCGAGCCCCGGGACGTCGACCGTGGCCGCGCCGGCCTTCAAGGTCCCCCAGAACCAGCACAGAGCCGGGAGCGTGTTGTCGCAAAGCAGCGCGACGCGGTCTCCGGGACCCACGCCGCGGCTCTGCAGGAAGGATGCGACGGCGTCGCTTCGGCGATCGAGCTCGGCGAAGGAGATCCGGTCTTCGCCCTCCACGCCGCTGGGACCCGAGAAGATGGCGGCTGGCTTGTCAGGATGCTCCTGGGCATCCGCGCGCAGCCATTCGAACAGCAGCATGATGAGCCTCCTTGGGCCGAGAGTCGCCGACCGCCGTCGGCCCGGCCACACTGGGCGGGGCCAGACCGGGGGGCAGCAGACTCAGCCGTTCTTGTTTTTTTCGATGTACGCGGTGAGGGCCTTGGCCGATCCGAAGTTGTCGGGTGTGATGTCGTCGATCTCGACGTCGAACCCGTACTGGCCTTCGATCCACACGACCAGCTCCATCACCGCTGTGGAGTCGATGACGCCCTGCAGGCTGGACTCGGCATCGATGTCGGTCTTGCCGGGGGCCAGCTCTTTGGTGATGTAGGTGAGGAGGTCTTGCTCGGTGCTCATGGTTCGTTCCCTGATGGATACCCTGGAAAAGTCAGGAGAGATTCAGAAGCTTAGGACGTCGCCGACGCGGTGTTCTTGGACGCGTTGCTCGTCGACGTGCACCCCCAAACCCGGGGATGAATCCGGTCCGTCATTGGGGCCGACCGTGGGGTCGTCGCTTCGGGCGCGATGGTCGCTGGATTCGCCCAAGATGTCTACCTCCAGCAGGAACACATTCTGGCCCTTTCCATCCAAGCAGGCGAAGCCAGGCTCACAACGGCCGAAGACCTCACTGGCCCGGGACAGCACGCCGGTCTCGCCGACCATTGTTCCGAGATGGATCTCGACCCCCGCTGCCCGCGCCCGCGCGCACAATCGATGCGCGGCCCACACCCCGCCGTTCTTGCCCAGGCGGACGTTGAAGATGGCTGCAGCGTCGCTACCGATCAACTGCTCGGCGTCCGCAAGGTCGCGCAGGGACTCGTCCGCCATCACCGGGATGCCGGTCTCCTGCTGAATCCGACGCAGTCCCTCGATGTCCGCGGCATCGATCGGTTGCTCGATGGAGGCGATCGGCGCGACCGACTGTAGCTCTTTGAGACGGTTGATCGCTTCGGTGGCGGTCCACGCGGCGTTTGCATCCAAGCGAAGCGGCAGCGTCTTGAAGACCTTGACGACCGCGGCCAACCGGTCGGCGTCGTCGTCGAGGCCGACCTTCACCTTCACGTGTTTCTTGCCCGACAGCCGCAGCGTTGCGCAGTAGCGCGCGACCTTGGGCGTGGGGTGTTCGAACCCGACGATGACGCCGGCGGGGAGCTCAGGGCCCGACTCGCCGCCCAGGGCCGCTGAGATCGGCTGCCCCAAAGACTGGCCGACCGCGTCGAGCAACGCGAGGTCGAACCCACACAGCGTGGCGAGTCGGCGGCCGCGGGCGTCGGCCTGGGCTTCGAGCCACCGGGTCGCTTCGGACCACGAGGAGAAGCTCTGGCCCAGGAGCGCTTCGGCCATCGCCGGGCCGTCGGCGCCGAGGACATCCTCCATCGACTCTCCGGTGACGTACTTGCGGGGCTGAATCTCGCCCCACCCCCGGGATCCATCGTCGCCCACGACGGTGACCAAAGCCGCGTCGGCATGGGCGCGCTCGTGCAGGGCGTGTTTGAACGACCGCTTGAGCGGAATGCGAACGTGCTGAAGATGAACGGCTTCGATGCGCATCAGACCCTCCGTCACGCCATGGACACGCCGCCGCAGACGTTCAGCGACTGTCCGGTCATGCCCCGCCCCTCGGGGGACATGAGGAACAGCGCCAGCCCTCCGACCTCGCGCGCCGTGATGAGACGCTTTTGCGGACTCTCCTCCAGAATCTCCTCCATGTAGCTCTCGGCGTCTTTCCCGAACAGCTTGGCCCGTTTTTCCATCGCGTCCCGCACGAGGTCAGTGTCGACGAACCAGGGACAGATCGCATTGACCGTGATGCCGAGTTTTCCGACCTCGAGCGCGACCGACTTGGTGAAGCCAAGGACCGCGGCTTTGGAGGATGCGTAGGCGCTGTAGTACGCGGCGCCGACCTTGGCGGACACCGAGGACACGTTGATCACCCGGCCCGACTTCTGGCGGATCATCTGTCGCAGCGCCAGGCGGGTCAGCGAGATCACGGGGAAGAGGTTGACGTCGTACAGCTCGCGGACCCGCGCGTCTTTCGACATCACCAGGTTGGCCACGTAGTTCGTGCCCGCGTTGTTCACCAACACGTCGAGGCGGCCGAAGGCCTCCGTGGTCGCCTTGATCAGCGCCTTCTGAGCAGCCTCGTCGGTCACGTCCGTGGGAACCGCCAACGCCGTTCCGCCGGCCGCTTCGATCTCGGATGCGACGCGCTCGATCTGGTCGGCGCTTCGGGCCGCAAGCACGACCTTCGCCCCAGCGGCCGCGGACATCTTGGCGATCGTCTCGCCGATACCGCGGCCCGCTCCGGTGACGAGCACGACCTGTTCGGTGAGGCTGATGTTCACGGAGAGCAACACACCGGGCCAGCCTCCGCTTGTCAACGTGAGACTGCTCAATGAAGTGGCAACAGGAATGACATCGCGATGTCACCGTCGACGGCCGTGAGGCTTAGAGCACAAGTGCGACCGCCGATCTCCGGCAGCCGACACAGGGCTTCAAGATGCCTGGCCGCCGGGTCGACGACCCCGACCCTCCCGACTTCCGCCGCCGCTTCGTCCACAGCCGCGAACGCGGAGTCGATCGCCCGTCGCGAGCATCCAATCCAAGCCCGGCAGCCGCGGTCCCGCTTGGGCACCTTCGCCGAAGCCATGCCGGGCTCGACCGAAGGTTCGAACCGACGATGTTGACGCTCGC
>CAJXVA010000478.1 GCA_913061055.1 uncultured Pseudomonadota bacterium | reverse complement strand
ATCTACACTAGATCGCTCGTCGGCAGCGTCAGATGTGTATAAGAGACAGCAACAGGGTTCGGTCCGCTGCGCTGCTGCAGGACGATGGCCTCCAGCGCGGCAGCGGTCGCCCCACACAACTCGTCGAGTAGGTTGGCTTCGGTCGGGAGGAACTCGCGGCCCTCGTGATCGACGTACAGCGCGAGGACTGGCCGTCCTGCGACGTCAACGCGGTGCAATGTGCACGGGATCTCAGCGCTGCCGATCGCGTCCGCCAATGGCCCCGAGCCGGTGGTGCCGACCCATCGGCGATGTTGGAGGAGTTCTGACGATGCGTCCTCGAGCGGCACGTCCACGCCCCGCACACCTGCGAGTGCGGGGTGAGGTGTGGTCAGCCCGCGGAGCGTGCTCCCTCGTAGCCGAAAGACCGCGACCCGATCGGAGAGCACGAGTGCGCCGGAGATCAGTCCATCGACGGCTTCGTCGCGGGTCACCGCCTCGGCGAGCTTGGTCCGTGCCGCATCGATTCCCCGGCGAGCCTCGGCGGGATCGAAGACCTGGTGCAGGGGATCACTGGTCGCGATCATCGTCCCGCGCGCGGTGAAGCGGACCGGCGGGGCCTTGGCCTGCACGGGCGGGGCTGCGACCGGGTCGCGAGGCGGGCCAAACGAGGGGGGACGGGTGACCGTCTCGCTCGAGTCTCGTGGGGTGCCCACATCCCGAGTTGCGGCGGGGTCTGGCTCGGGGGTGGATGCCGTGCCGGGGTCGGCTGCCGCGGTCGCAGCGACGGTGTCGGTCTGCTGCGCGGTCGTCTCTTCGACGGCCCCGATTTCGTCTTCGCCGTCGGTGTACGGCCGCGTCACGCGATCGGGATCGGGACCGCGATCGAGCGGGTCCTCGGGGGGCTCCGCGGGCGGAGCCAGGACGGGTTTTCCGACCGCCGTGTCCTCGGTGGGACCCTGGTCGACGGGGACGATCGGAAATCCAACGTCCGAGACGGACGGGCGCAGACGAAGCGCCGCCATGAACGACGCGAACAGTACGGCGTACCGCTGGGGGACAACCGAGCCCACCCGCTCTGCGTTCACCTTCTCCAGGCCACACTCGGGGGTGACCAAGGGGACCACGCGCGGCACGGCTCGGTACAGCTCGCCGAGTCGCTCATTGGGGAGATCGGGGTGGACCGCGACCAGCACGCTGCCATCCTCCGCGAGCCCGAGCGGGACCGCCCAGCCGATGTCCTGAAGTGAGGCGGGCACCACATCCCAAGGACGGGGCTGGTCCTCCAGGAGCTCGGGCCGGATGGTGTCGAGGCCGCACGCCTGACCGAGCAGCTCGCACAGCGTCCGCGGATCGCAAACGGCGAGCTCGAGCAGGACGGTGTCGAGACTGCCACCGTAGATCTGCTGCCGCCGCAACGCGGCCTCGAGCCGGTCGGGCGCGAGGGCAGCGGTCTGTTCGAGGTAGCGCCGAAGGTGGCTCACGCGTCCCTCACGACGTAGGTGCGACCGAGGTGGTCATGCCAGCCGCGCTTCTCGGCATCGAGCGCAGTCCAGAGCCATCCGAGCAATCCCGCACCGATGCCCGCCACATGCGACAGCGCCCGGAGGAATGCCCAGGGCGCGCGCGGGGGGAGGCCGTCCGAGCCAACGACTCGAAGGCCGAGGACGCGCCCGCCGGGGGTCCGCCCGGTGATCGTCCAAAACAGGGTCAAGTAGAAGACCGACATCACCAAGAAGGGGGCGATGTGTTGCAGCACTTGACCGAGCTCGAGGTCGAGGATCGCGAACACAGTCGCAAGTCCCCTCGCCCCACCGAGCAAGGGTTCCGCGTCGACCAACGCGAGCAAACCGGCGTTGAGGAGACCGGCCGTGAGAAGCAGGACCGCGAAATCGATCAGGCCAGCGAGGCTGCGGCGCAAGAAGCCCGACACCCGGGCCGGCAGCAGTGCGGCGTCGCAATGAGGACACTGCGGAGCCTCGTCCCGGTCCCGCGCAAGCGCGGGGTCCAGCTGACCGTCACAGTCCGGACAATACGTCTTTCGAGCGCGCTTACGCGCCATCGCACGCAGAGTATCGCGACGCGGCCCGGGCGAACATCCCCCGCATCAAACCGCCGAGATCGGGCCGGCGAGGGCAATCGCAGCCACAACCGCGACCTCGGTGCGCAGGACGTACGGTGCAAGCGAAAGCGGCACCAGCCCCGCCGCGCGCCCAAGCGCCTCCTCTTCGGTCGTCAGCCCACCTTCGGGCCCGATCAGCACGGCGATCTCCCCCCGCGGAGCCTCAGCGGTGGCGTCGGAGGCGAGCGAGGCGATGAACCCGTGGCGAGGGGTCGCCAGCCAGTCGGCCAGTGGCATCGGGCCGTGGAGTGCAAGGGGATCGAGGCGGCCACATTGCCGGCGCGCGGCGGCAACCACTCGCTCGATTCGCGACGGGCTGAGCCGGCCGGGTTGGCTGCGCTCGGTATCCAGGAAGGTCAGGCTCCGGGCACCGCATTCGACGGCGCGCGCGATGACGTCCTGGGCCGCCTTGGTATCGGGCTGCGCGACCGCGAGGTCGACGGGCCACGGGGGGCGGGCAGGGAGGCGCTCGATCACTCGCACCCGCGCGTGCTTCGGGTCCGCATCCTCCACCTCCGCCCTCCACCCACCGGCCTGGGGATGGAGGACCTCCAGCGGAGAGCCGACGCGCGCGCGACGAACCCGGACGAGGTAGTGCGACTCCTCGGCCTGGAGTGTCAGCGGGCCGAGTTCGGTCGGCGAGGCAAAGACGCGAATGCTCATGGGAGCACGAGATCGAGTGCGCTCCAGGTGTCGAGATGGCGGCGGCCACCTCCGGCGCGGGTGTCGAGTTCAAACCCGGCAGCCTCGTAGGCTTGCCAGACGCTGTCGAGCTCTTCGCCGAGGATTCCACTCACCGTGAGGGTCGCGCCCGGGGCGAGTCGTTCCCGCAGGAGCGGGGCGGCGGGGATGAGGACGACCGGACGAATGTTGGCGACGACGAGGTCGAAGTTCTCGGTCGGCAGCGCCTCCAAGACGCCGGTTGTCACTTGGATGCGGTCGGTCAGCCCCGCGTCTTCAATGTTCTCGACGGTGGTGTCGGTCGCTTCGGGATCGATGTCGACCGCGAGCATGCGCGCAGCGCTGTCGAAGAGTCGCGCCGCCGCCATCGACAGGACGCCAGAACCACACCCAAGGTCGAAGACGGACGCGGGGCTGAGGCCGTGCCGGGCCAGCGCGCAGAGCCTATGCAGGCACAGCTGCGTGGTCTGGTGGAGCCCGGTTCCGAACGCGCGCCCGGGGTCGATCACGACCTCCAACTCGGGGTCGCCGGGCTGTCGCTCGATCCAGCTGGGCCGCAGCAGCAACTGGTGCTCGCCGAAGGTCAGCGGCTTGTAGAAGGCTTTCCACGCGTCTTTCCACTCCTCGTCGTCTCGGACCTCGGCGTGGGTGCTGCCCGTCAGGCCAAAGCTGTCGAGGAGCCCCGAGACCACCGCGTGGAGCGTTTCGATTCCATCTGGGCGCGTGTACACGCACAGCCGCGGCCGCTGGGTCGGGCTCTCCGCGGACGTGAAACTCTGGACGCCGCTGACCTCCTCGCGCATCGCTAGGATTGCCCCGACCTCATCGAGCGCGGCCGTGGCCTCTCGCAGCGCGTCGAGTTCGATGGGTCCTTGGGCGAGGTCGACCCACACGATGGCCCACTGAGAGCTGTCGGACATGGGCGCCACACTGGCACAGATCGAGGGGCGGGGATGGCTTGCGGGTCACCCGTGAGAGAACCTCGAAGTGACATTGGCAGCTCTGCCAATGCGGGAAAGGGCGAAACCCCGGAAGGTGGATGGACAACGTCGGAGTCCCCCATGAACCACCGCCTCCTTTCAGTCCCAGTCTTCTTCGTTGCCTCATCTGTGGGGGCATGCGCACACACATTTCCCGGTGACAGCGAGCACCTGACCGCAGCGACGCGGAGCGTCGAGGAGCGCACGAAATTCGACCTTGGGTGTGACGACCCGAGTATCGCCAAGCTCGGGGACGTGACGCGCCTCGGACAGCAAGCGACGCGGACGAACCTGGGGGCAACATGCGGTGAAATGCGTGCGACCTACGTCGTGACCTGCATCAGCAACTGGGGGAAGATCACCTGCTCGGCGGAGGCAAACACGAAAGACACCTAGCGGGGGCGTGGCCGACAGCGCGCCACGGAACAGTGTTTGAATTGGAGGTTTTGCGATGGTTTTGGTAGTTGTTAAGTGGTGAAGATCCGCTGGAACCTCCTTGTGGTCGGGTCGGTTCTGGTCGCGTGCGGGCCGGCGGTCGAATCGGGTTCTGCTGGGAGCGGAGACGGCGAGGGCTCGTCGGGGATGTTCTCCAGCGGAGCGATGGTGTCCTCGGCGGGTTCGTTCTCAACATCCTCCAGTACGTCCATGATGCCGAGTTCGTCCCCAACGAGTCCGACGGCTTCCGGAGAGTCGAGCGCCTCGTCCACCCCGACGGGGTTGGATGACGAGGGCGGGTTCCTTGGCTCTCAGGACCTCGGCCCGATCTCTGAGGATTGCACCCCGGCGGTTCAGGATTGTCCCGCGGGAGAGAAGTGCGTGTGGTTCTCGCACAACGGTGGCGCGCGCCGAGACAACGCGATGTGCATTCCTGTGGTCGGGGACCTTGGACCGTTCGAGCCGTGCTCGCTGCCTTCGGGCTTCGGTGTCGACATCACCGACGACTGTGACGAACGCTCGTACTGCTTGGAGGTCTACCAAACGGCCGATGAAGGGTTTTGCGCTCCATTCGCACTCGATGGCTCATGCGCCGACCTACCGGGGTCGGCCCCGGTGTTCGAGAACGGATCCGATTTCCCAGCCGCCTGCCTGATGCACCCATGCCATCCCCTCGACCCGGACGCGTGTGATGACGGGATGCGGTGCATGTTCTACCCCGCCTCGCTGTACGCCCAATCGATGTGCTGGGTCGAGCCGGAGACACCCGCACCCGGGCTCGGTGCGGCATGCAATTACGGCGGTTGCGGTCCGGGACAGCTCTGCATGGGAGCCGAGGCGCTTCCCTCCTGTGAACACGACCGATGTTGCACCCAGTGGTGCGAGTTTCCTTCGGGCGAGTGCGAGAACCCAGAGGCGTCCTGCGAGTTCCTTCCGGTCTGGAACGTCGAGCCGGACGCATTTGCGAACCTCGGCGCTTGCCTCTCCCCCGGCGCGCTGGAGTCGTTCGGGACGCGGACCGGGCTTCGAGGTGAGTCCGGACCAACCCGGGATTGGCCGTCCTCCGAAGCGAACAGGTCTCGTTTCGTTCGGAAGCCGTGACTGCGTTCGACGCGACCATGCGTGTTCCCGATGAAGCGCCAGCATCGTGGACGATCACGGGGCTTCGGGCATACGGGGGGTGCCACCAGCCCGCGACGATCGAGGCTTGGATCACTCGGGATCCGTGCGCCGAGGTGGAGGGATGCACGCAGACCACCTTTGTGGAGATCGCAACGCTCGAGCTCGAGTCGCCGGCCTGCGACCTGCTTCTCTAGACACGAAAATGCCCCGCCGTCCGGTCGGACTGGCGGGGCATCGGTGTCGGCGGCGCGGGAGGGCTCAGCTACCGGCCCGGACCTGAGCGTCGGCCCATGCCCAGCGGTCGTGAAGCGCCCGGTACTCGGGGGCGTCGACCGAAGCCTTGTATCCGTCGAGTTCCTTCCGAGCTTCGTCGCGCTCGGTGGTGGCCGAGGCCACGTCGACCTCGCCAGACTCGATCGCCCGTTCGACGAGGACCACCATACGGCCGGCTTCTTTCACTTCGAGGAAGCCGGAGCCCACTGCGATGCGCACGGACTTGTTGCCTTCCTTGAATCGAATCACGCCGGCAGTGACGGCGGTGACCAGCGACTCGTGATGCGGAAGCAACCCGAGTTCGCCTTGGATGCCGGGCACTTCCACGCCCGCGACCTCGATGCCTTCGCGCACCGCGCCCAGGGGGGTGAGGATGTCGAGTTTGACGTCAGCCATCGTGCTCTAGCTCCATGAGGTGCACCGAGGACTAGGCGTCCTCGAGCAGCTTCTTGCCTTTTTCGACCGCTTCGGAGACGCCGCCCACGAACCGGAACGACTCCTCGGGGAGGTTGTCGTGCTTGCCCTCGAGAATCTCTTGGAACGACTGGATGGTGTCCGCGAGCTCGACGAACTTGCCGGGCATGCCGGTGAACTGCTCGGCGACGTGGAACGGCTGGCTGAGGAAGATCTGCATCTTCCGGGCACGAGCCACCACGATCTTGTCTTCCTCGGACAGCTCTTCCATGCCGAGGATCTTGATGATGTCCTGAAGTTCTTTGTACTTCTGGAGCGTCTGCTGGACCTGACGAGCGATCTTGTAGTGCTCCTCTCCCACGACCTCGGGGCTGAGGATCGTGCTGGTCGAGTCCAGGGGGTCCACGGCGGGGTAGATGCCGATCTCGGTGAGTCCACGGTTGAGCACCGTGGTCGCATCGAGGTGGGCAAATGCCGCGGCCGGCGCGGGGTCGGTAAGGTCATCGGCAGGGACGTAAATCGCCTGCACGGAGGTGACCGAACCCTTGTTGGTGGTCGTGATGCGCTCCTGAAGGACGCCCATCTCGGTCGCCAGCGTCGGCTGGTAACCCACGGCGGAGGGGATACGACCCAAAAGTGCCGACACCTCGGAACCCGCCTGCGTGAAGCGGAAGATGTTGTCGATGAACAGCATCACGTCCTGGCCCATCTCGTCGCGGAAGTACTCCGCGATGGTGAGAGCGGACAGGGCCACGCGCGCGCGGGCTCCGGGAGGCTCGTTCATCTGGCCGTAGACCAGGGCAACCTTGGACGTCTCCGGGTCGATCGAACGCACCTCGCGGGTGTCTTCGTCCCAGTCGGCTCCGATGACCTCGGACTCGATCATCTCGAAGTAGAGGTCGTTGCCCTCACGGGTTCGCTCGCCGACACCGCCGAACACGGAGAATCCACCGTGCTTCTTACCGACGTTGTTGATGAGCTCCATCAGGAGCACGGTCTTGCCGACGCCTGCGCCGCCGAACAGGCCGATTTTTCCACCACGCCGATAGGGGGCGAGCAGGTCGATGACCTTGATGCCGGTCGCGAATGCCTCGACCTTGGTGCTCTGGTCGACGAAGGCTGGAGCCTTGCGGTGGATGGGCCATCGCAGCTCGGTCACCACCGGGCCCTGCTCGTCGACGGGGTCGCCGACGACGTTCATGATGCGGCCCAGCGTTCCCTTGCCAACGGGCACCGAGATCGGCGCGCCGGTGTCCCGAACGGTCATGCCGCGGACGAGACCGTCGGTGCCGTCCATGGCGATGGTTCGGACGGTGCGCTCACCGAGGTGAAGCGCGACCTCGAGAACGAGGTTGTCCGCTTTGTCGCCCAGACCGGGGTTGGTGACCGTCAGAGCGATGTTGACCTCGGGCAGCGTGTCGTCGAACTCGACGTCGACGACCGGACCGATGACCTGCAACACGCGGCCGATGCGGACCGCGGAGGTGGCTGTGCCACCGTCTTTTTTGCCTGGGCTTGGGGTCTTGCCGAGGTTCAGGCTCGGTGCGGGCTTGCCAACCGTCGGAGGGCTGGGCTTCTTCGTCTCGGGGGTCTCGGATTCGGACATTTCGTTTCGCTCCCGCGCCGACTAGCCCTTGAGGGCTTCGGCGCCGCCGATGATTTCCATCAGTTCGCTGGTGATGGCGGCCTGACGCTCTCGGTTGTACTCGAGAGTGAGGTCCGCGATGAGTTCGGATGCGTTGTCGGTGGCGGCATCCATCGCCACGCGCCGGGCCGCAACCTCGGCGGCCACGGAGTTGAACCT
>CAJXVA010000477.1 GCA_913061055.1 uncultured Pseudomonadota bacterium | reverse complement strand
GGTCTCGTGGGCTCGGAGATGTGTATAAGAGACAGTTCGGGGACGAGGGGGCCCGTCGCAAGCAGGAGCTTTTCGCGGCGACGGATCTGGTCGCTGAGTTCGCGTGATAGGTCGCGCGCGGTCTCGGGGAAGCCCTGCCGGAGGGCCTCGCTGATCTTGGTCTTGATGCCGCCGATCACCGCGTCGGCTTCGTCGGCCCGGCACGCGCGAACGAGCGAACCGAGGACGGCTTGCGGGTCGGCGCCTTGGTCGGCCAATCCTCTATATTCACCGGCGAAGACGGTGTCGTAGAGCTGCTGATGTGCGGCGGGGTCGACCGCGGTGAGCAGGTCTTCGAGACTGGGGTCGCGACCCTCTTTGGCGCCCTCGATCACGGCTTGAACGACCGGCTCGAGACGCCCGTCCGTGATGCACCCCAGCGCGCCCGCACGCTCGGCGACGGTGGCCAAATGGGGCACGTCAACCAACAGCATGGCCAGCCTCGACTGGCCCGCTGGCAGCGGCGGGAGGGAGCGCACGGCCGCGGATAGTGGCACATGTGCCTCTGAAGTCGAGTCTTTCTGACGAGAGTTTTCTTGCGCGCTTTGCGGTCGATTGCCGCTCCGGCGGATGCCCTCGAGCGAACTCTCGATGCGTTCGACCGGCATCTTGAACAGGTCGGCGGCGCGGTGAGCGAACAGCTCACGTGCGCTCTCGCTTCGAACTCGCGCGATCAGCGGCAGCATCTTGTCCAGCCCCTTGCCTAGCGCGTGTGACGCGTCTCCGGCTTTGGCGGCGACGCGCAGCATCATCTCCTCCAGTGCGGGCCGAGCTCCGCGCAACAACGCGCCGAATCGCTCTTCGCCGATGCTGTCGGGATCCTCGCCTTCGGGCAGCAGGACCATTCGGACGTCGAGATCGGCATCGATGAGCTGGGGCAGGGCCGTCCACGCGGCTTTCTTTCCTGCCTTGTCCCCATCGAAACACATGATGACCTGCTCGGCGAATCTCGCGAGCAAACGAGACTGCTCAGGAGTCAAGGCTGTGCCCAGCGGCGCCACTGCTTCTTCATGGCCCCACTGATGCAGCTTCGCCACGTCGACGTTGCCTTCGACCAAGATGGCCCGCTTCTTCTCCCGGATGGCGGAGCGGGCGGTGGCCAGCGCGAACAGATGCTTGCTCTTGGTGAAGAGCAGAGACTCAGAGCTGTTGACGTATTTGGGGGGCGGATTGTCGCCGCGATCGTCTTGGTCGTGGGGCGGAACGATGCGGCCGGAGAAGGCGATGACCTCGCCGCCGGGCTGAATGATGGGGAACATCAGCCGGCCGCGGAATTTGTCGTAGGTGTTGCCGGTGCGCTCGCTCTTGCCGACAAGCCCCAGCGTCTGCGCCGCGTCCATCGAGAGCCCCAGCTTCTTGATGTGCAGGCAAAGCGTGTCCCAGCCCGCCTCTGCGGGTGCTGGCGCGTAGCCGAGGCGGAAGCGTTTGGCGAGCTCGGGCGTGAGTCCGCGTTGCTCGAGGTAGGCCCGGCCGGCCTTCCCGTTCTCCGAGTCCGCGAGCACGGACTCATAGAGTTCACAGGCTGCGCGTGCGACGGCATACGCCGTGTCCTTCTCGTGGCGGCTCGGGCCGCTGCCGCCGCCGCCACCCATGGCATCGGCGGGGAGATGCACGCCGTACTGCTCGGCCAGCTTTCGCACCGCTTCGGGAAAGCTCTTGCCCTCGATCTCCATCACGAAGCCGATGGCGTCTCCGCCGGCGCCGCAACCGAAGCACTTGTAGCCCTTGCGCTGCGGGTTGACGTTGAAGCTTGGCGACTTCTCCTGGTGGAAGGGGCACAACCCTTTGAAGTTCCGACCGGCCTTGCGCAGCTCCACGTATCGACCGACGAGGTCGATGATGTCGACCTTGTCGCGGACCTCTTGGACCTTGTCGTCGGGAATGTTCGCCACGTTCGCCTCGCCGGAGTCGTTCTTGGGAAATGGATCGTTCGATGAACGAAAGCCGCGCCCATGCTTGCCCAGGCATGGCGCGGAAGGCCCCCCAACCGGTCGAAGGGCGAGTACGTAAGGTTGACTACATAACCCAAGCACGCAAGGCCAGGGTTGCCGAAAACTTGGAGGACCGCGGTGGGTCGTGTCAGGCCAATCCCATGTCCGCTCTCGCCTCGTCCGTTGTCCCTGCCACCACTCCTGAGCCGAGTGAGCGGCGGTCTAGCGGCCGGCGCGCCCGCTTGAGGGACCGACTGATGGACCGGGCGACCCAGGCGTACGCCCCCAATGCAGCGCTGCGGGGTGTGGACAACATCGGCAACCTCATGTTGTTCGTCGATGACGATCTCCGTGAGACAGCGCTGTCGATGACCCGCATCGAGGGATATCTGACCCGGACGCTCGACGCTCTGGAGTCCCCAGGACTGTGTCGTCAGGACGTTCAAGCGCTCGCGTCTGACATGGATGTGCTCGACCATCTCGATCAGCTCAACGAAACGCTGGAGAGCTTGCGCCGTCGCCTGGCCAAGATGTCCGGCGAGATGAAGCGCTGAGAGCTGTCTCGCTCACGGCGCAGTTCCTGCGCCCCACGTCGCACGTCGCGGTACGGAGCCTGCTCCTGTGCCCCTGACGGACAGGCGCGTTTCAACAACGTGGGCGTGGAATGTCGGGTTTGTTGAGTTCCGAGTGCGCGTGTTGCTCGGTGTGTAGGTTCATTCGTTGCCCTGCGGCGCTGCGGTACGATGTCGCGGGGACTTTCGGATGGAGAAAAACTTGAAACGCTCGGGACTTCGCGGCTCTCTCTTGCTTGGGGCACCGTGCCTTTTGCTTGCGTGCGGGAGCGTCGAGCCGCCGGCGGACACGGCCGGCGGGGACTCCAGCGGCATCCTGACGCAGGGCGTTCCGAGCACGGGCGCCGAAGGGACGGCCGACGGGAGCGGGGCTGATGGCAGCCAATCCGGCGGAAGCAACCCGACCGGGGGCTCGCAAACCTCTGGCGCTGAGGAATCCGGAGATGGACCCAAGTTCGATCTCGGCATTCAACCTGACCTCCCGGGGCAGGGGGCGTGCGAGCCCGGCGTTGGCAAGGGCGGAAAGAAGGTCGAGGGCCCGGACTTCTCCTACCTGTGGGCCGCGAACAGCAGCGAGGGGACGATCACCAAGATCGACACCGAGACGGTCACCGAAGTGGGGCGCTTCCAAGTGCGGCCCGATGGTGCCGGAAGTCCGTCGCGGACCTCGGTGAGCCTGTCGGGCAACGTCGCCGTCGCCAGCCGCTCAGGCGGGGTCACCAAGTTCTACGCGGCGATCGAAGACTGCGTGGAGAGCAATGGAACGCCGGGCATTCAGACCTCGATGAACAACGCCGCGCTTCCATGGGACCAGGAAGAGTGTCGTGCTTGGCACACGCCATTCGCCTACACCACGCAGCGTCCCGTCGCGTGGGCGCAAGGCGAGTGGAACGACGTCACGTGCGAGTGGGAGAACGAGCTGCTTTGGACCGCCGGTCGCAACGGTAGCGTGGCGCAAGCCGATGTCATCCTCATGGACGGGGATGACGGCACGGTCGTCGACATGGTCACGATCGATGGGCTGAACCCCGACCAGTACGGCATCTACGGAGCCGCGGTCGATAGCGAGGGTAACTTCTGGGGAAGCCAGCTCAGCGGCGCGCGCTTGGTCAAGGTGAACATGGCGGACATGAGTACGCAGGTGTGGACACCTCCGTCGCTCGGTGGGTACGGCATGACGGTCGACGTCGATGGGTATGTCTGGATCTGTGCCAGCACGATCCAGCGCTACGACCCCGCCACCGACACCTGGGCAGCGACCGCGGGCGGCATCGGCAGCGCCGGGTGTATGGCCGACGGTGCGGACGGGGGCCTGCTGTGGGCCGCGTCGGGTGGCTTCATTCGTGGGGTCAACCGCGAGACGTTGCTGGTCGAGCAGGAGTGGCCCGTGCCCGGGTCGTACGGGGTCAGCATCGACTTCGCGGGGAACGTGTGGGCCGTCGCGTTTGGCGACGGGGCGCACCGCGTTGATCCCGTTACGGGAACCGTCACCTCGTACTACGGCCTCGTCGGCGCCTACACGTACAGCGACATGACCGGCGCCGCACTTTCGTCGGTCAGCGGCACTGCACCCACCGGGTGACGGGGTCCCGCTTGGGCGGCGTCAGTAGCTCTGCCGGGAGAACACGTACGTTCGCCCGGTGCGGAACAGGTGCGTCTCCCACTGCGGGATGAAGTACTGGTAGACGCTGCCGTGGCCGTACTGCTGGTTGGCCAGGCACACACCAACGGCCGCCTCGACGGGGAGGTCCACCACGAACTCGGCGATCTCCTTGCGATAGCCTCGGGCGCGGTGCGGCTCAACCTGCGCCATTCGCCACAGGCTCTCGGCGAACTTGACCGGCTTGGTGCCATCGTAGCTACCCCGGCACACCCGGGCGTCTTCCTCGCTGAGGAAGTAACAGCTCGTCCCCCCCACGCCCTGCCAGACCTTCGTCATCGGCTCCAGCTTCATGTCGATCCACGCGTCGACGGAGTAGCCGGATGAGGACTGGTCGGCGGCGGCAAGCGAGGAGACATCCATCGGGCGAGTCTACCGCGTCAGCTCATTTCGCCCGAGTGGTACCGCCAGCGGGCGTTGTCGCGCAGAAACAGGCTGCGCTCGGTGAACCCGACGGAGTTGCCATTCTGCTGAAGGTCGGCGCGGAACGTGACGTACGCACGATCCGCGTCTCCCGGGTCGATGCTGTGCTCGAGGATCGTGAGGCCGGCGAAGGTGGTGGACGCGCAGTACGACTTGAGCTCGGCCTTCCACGCACCATGGTCCTCTTGCCACTGGGGGCCGCCGGGGTGGGTGGTGCGGATCAGGAACTCGACGTTGCCGATCGCGTACGCGCAGTAGCGCGCGGGCATCAGCAGGTGCGGTGGCGCAGGGCGACCTCGGTGAAAGACGGCGCAGCACTTCTTGAGCTTGCGATCGCTGCCGCAAGGGCACGAAGCGTTCGGGGAGAGCCTCATCGCAGGACCTGATCGACTGCGTTCAGAGCGGACCGGAGGCGGGTGGCGGGGTCGCCAGCGATGCGAACCGCAGGGAGGCTGCGGCGCTGGAGCGCGGCGTCGAACAGCGCATGTTGGGCGTCCCGGGCCTGGGGGCTGTCGCGTTGGCCGGGGTCCGGTGTCCACGGGATGTCGGGCTGGCAGAACAGATAGATCGCGTAGTGACGAGCGGCGAATGCTTGCTCGAGCCAAGCCTGGGTGACGCCGAAGTAGTGTCGGGCGTAGATCAGCGTGCTCAGGGTGTTGGTGTCGTGGAGGACGGCGGGAACGTCTGTGTGGCGGTCTTCCTCAGCGAGTTGCCCGCGTGCGATCGGGTCGAGGTCGTCCTCCCGCAGCGGGCGGTCCAAGCGCTCGACGTAGGTCCGCACGAACTCGCCGGTCTGCGGGAGCCCGCGGGCGTCGGCCAAGGCGGCGGCCAGGGTGCTCTTGCCCGTGGACTCGGCGCCGATGAGCACGATACGGACGGGCTGTGTCATGCGGCCTCTTGGGTGGCCCGGGTCCAGGTGTAGGCGCCGTGTAGCGCGAGCCCGACGAACACCGCGAACAGTCCGACCGTGAGCCCGTAGCCGGCGCGGCCATACAGCACCATGAACGCGACGTCGGAGATGAGCCAGAAGGCCCATGTCGCGACGAGCTTGCGGGTGAGCAGCCACTGCGCGACGAATCCAGCCGCGGTGGCGGTTGCGTCGAGCACCGGGGCCTCGGTTCTGCCCGAGACCAGCAGGACGATCGAGATGGCCGCGGTGGCGCCGATCCATACCGCGGCGGCGGTGACCCACACCCCGGTGGATCCCGGTCGAACGCGGAACGATTCGTCGTCCTCACCGGCCTTCCACGAGCGCCAGCCCTCGATCGACAGGACGATGAAGACGGCATTCATCGCCGCCGCAGCAACCAAGCCAGCGTCAGCGCTGAGCCAGACGTAGGCGGCGTAGCAGGCGATGAACAGCGGCCACGCGAGGCGATGCTGCCGAACGCTGAGGCCGACAGCGAGCAGGCCGGTCAGGGTGCCGAACCACTCGAGCGCCGAGGTGGCGAGGACCTGCTGCCAGAGCGCGGACACGAGCCGCAGTGTGTCACACCGCGACTCCGCCAGTCGGAGGTCACTTGCGCTCGCTGCACAGGTCGGCCCACGTGGAGCGCTTGCCGGGCCATCCGCCTCGTGCGGCGCGGAGTTCTTTCGCGCGCTGTGGACCGAACTCTTCCTGCAACGCCGCCTCGAACGCATTGCCGAGGTCGGAATCCCAGCGCAGGAAACGCTCGCTTGGCGGCGGCTCTTCCGAAGGGGTCTCGGCGAGCCCAGCCCGCTCCATCGCCAGCGCGATGCGGCTCTCCTCCCGGGTGTCGAGGTCGGTCTTGCCGTAGACCATGCCGATGAGCTCGCTGGGATCGATGACCTTGGCGACGGCGGGATCGCCACCGAGTTCGACGTAGAACTCGCGGGCCTGAGCGATCGTGTCGTTTCGAAAGCCGTGGAAGGTCGTCTCGAACGTGTCGCGCTCCTCATCGGTGAGCCCCAGCGCGTCCAGGTACTGCGGGTCGGGTTGCTGGTCGTCCGCCCAGACCGGGGGCTGGTCCCAGGCCACGATCCCGCACTCCGCCATCTCTTCGAGGGCTTCTTGGGTCGGTTGGTAGTGGTCGAAGCCCTCGGGGATGGGCGGTCCCCAGCCTGAGAAACGGTTGCGCTCTGCGGAGGGCACCGTCGCGTCGTCTTCGCGGTCGTTGGCGCTGTCGGTCGCGTCGATCCGCGCGCGGAGTTGCTCGAGCTCAGCCGCTTGTCGCCGGTTCTCGGACCGAAGCGCGGAGAGCTCTTGCAGGGAGGTTGGGGCGCGCGCGTCTGCGAGTGCGAGGGAGGCGTCGCCCGATCTCGAAGGCGAAGTTCCCGACGAGACGACCCCGCGCTCTCCGGCTCCGAGTTCGATCGTGCCGCCTTCGCTGGCCAGGACGGTGCGACCCTCGTACACGGTGACGGTGGCTGCGAAGGCGAGGGCGGCACCCAGCGCGAGTGGTTTTCGATCTTGGGTCCGGGCTTCGGTCATGGCTGGGTGCATCTCCTCGAGGTCCACAGAAAAACAGGTGCCCGTCACCCGGACCTCACCGGCAGGGGTGCGAACGGAGAACTCCGAGGCGCCGGGGTCCACCCGGTAGAAGGCGCTGCCTCGCTGTTGTTTGACCACGACGGCGCCGTCACGCTCGGTCCAGCTGAGCTCAGCACCCGGCTCGGCGACGATGACCGTGCGCTCGCTCAGCGCAACACGTTGGCGGACGGATGCGACCAGGGAGCCGTCGCGAATCGGTGCATCACGGATGACCCACCAGCCGAGGGCGCCAAGCAGGACCGCCGCGGCAAGGGTGGCGAAGGCGATGCGGGCGGCACTCGGGCGAGCGGGCGCGGCCTCGGCATCGAGCACCGTGTCCGCAAAGTCGGGCGGTGGCTCTTGGAGGTCCCAGACCCCGAGCGCATCGAGCTCATTCATCAACGGGGTTCGGTCGTCGGTGTTCATGCTCCGTCTCCTCGGTCGAGTGCGGCCCGAATCCGCTGGCGGGCCCGGTGAATGCGGGTCCGGGCGGTCCCCGGGGGAATCTCCAGCGCTTCGGCGATCTCGGCGGGCGTCATGCCGTGGGCGTCGGCCAAGACGAACGCCGCGCGGACCTCGGGGGAGAGCTCTGCGACCACGGACTGCACATGGGCGCGAAGCTGCTCGGCGCAAAGGTGTGCCTCGGGGGAGGCGAGGGGACTCGACAATGGGACCGGCGGGACGACGACGATCGGGCGC
>CAJXVA010000476.1 GCA_913061055.1 uncultured Pseudomonadota bacterium | reverse complement strand
AGGTTCCTGCCGAACCCACTGAAGCCGCACCCGAAGAGCCGCCGGTCGAAGAGCCCGCTGCCGAAGAGCCGCCCGCCGAAGAAGCCTCCGAGGCTCCCGCCGAGCCGGTCGCCCATCGGGTGAGCGAGGAGCAGTGGCAGGCCGCGCTGGAGCAGCCGATCACCCTCGAGCGCGATGATGGGGATCCGATTCACGGCAAGCTCGTCGCGACGACCGAGGCCGCAGCTGTGGTCGTCTCGGACGATGGCGATGTGCATACCCTGCAGAAAGCCGACGTCGCAGCGGTCACGATCGATGCGCCGAAGGCCGAAGAGCCCGAGGCGGTCCCCGCGGAGGAGGCCGTCGCCGACGAGCCATCGGAGACGCCGCCCGAGGAGGACGATTGGAAGAAGTTCGGCGTCTTCACCTCGCACGGCATCTCGTACGCGCACTGGAGAACCGACCTTTACCGAGCTGGTGCGGCTGCCTACGCCGGAGACCTGGGCGTCGGCTACAACTGGCGCCGTGCCTGGGGCGCGTACCTCGTCTTGGGCGGGCACGCGGGAGCTCGTTTGGTTCGGCGCACGATCAAGGGCAACTTCGGTCACCTGGCGGGGATGGTTCGCTACCGCGGCAAGAAGCGCTTCGTCGCGATGGGCGGTCTGGCACTGGCCTGGTCGAAACTCGACGAGCCTGAGCGTCGCGTCCGCGACATCTCGGTGTCCATCCCGCTCAAGGTGATGGCGCAGTTCAAGGTCGCCGACAGCCTCTTCCTCGCGATGGGCGTCGGTTACGAGCCGGGCTTCTTCGCCCAAGGCCGCATCGCAAACGCGCTGTCCCTGCAGGCCACACTGGCCCACTGGTAGCGCCCTGGGACCTCGCGGGCTCGCGACGCGGGGGCCCGCACCCAACAGGGGGGTCCAGGCTGCTCAGCCGACGCCGTAGAGGTCTCGGACCATCGTGCGCAGCGGGGCCGGCATGTTGTCTTTGACGTAGCCCGAGAAGAACGCTTCGTGGTCGGCCGGTTGCAGGACGAGCTCGGGTGAGGTCGCGAGTGCGAGCGCGATGTCAAAGCGCGGGTCCCCGGCTCCACATCCGCTCCAGTCGATCACGCCGCTGACCCGGCCTTCGCAGAGCAGCACGTTGTCGAGCGTGAAGTCGCCATGAATGAACGTTCGAACCTCGGGGGAGGGCGGTCCAAAGGATGCGAGCAGGTCGTCCTCGAGCGCGACCTCCTCGGCGTCCACGCGGTGGCGCTCCAGCCAGGGCGTGGCGTCGGCATCGCTGAGCGCATCGGGCACGGGGGTGGCGTGGATCCGCGCGAGCATGTCTCCCAGTGCGCGCAGCAGCGCTCGTCTCTCGGCGGCGGAAGCCTGGGCAAGTGCTGTCCATCCTGAGTCGCCGGGGATTCGGGTCATCAGCAGCCACTGCGCATCTCCGTCGATGTGGTGGGCGATCACCTGCGGAACGGGAAGGTTGGTCGACTCCAGCGCCCGCAACACCTTCGCCTCTCGCTCGAGCCATTGCGCGTAGACCGGGTTCGCCGAATGCTTGACGACGATGTCGTGCTGGTCGGCGGAGCGGACGAACGCAACGTCCGACAGCTCGCCCTGCGGTGGCTCGACGAGAGAGAACACCGGGGGGAGGATCGCCCGCACCGGTGCGGGCATGTCGTCCGCTTCGAACACGCGCTCCCGAGAGTACGCTGCCAAGCCCCAACGAGCACTTTTCATGCTCAGGTCCGCGGTCGCTACCCCACGACCATCGCGAGTGCTGCCAGGACCGCGAGCACGCCGACGAGGAGCACGACGTAGATCCCTCGGGACGGCCGTGGTTCGTAGGGCTCCAGATCTTCGGGGTAGGCGGGGGAGGGAACCGTCTGCCCCCCCAGCGGTTCCTGGCGCCCAAACGGAGAGCTCATCTGGAGCGGAGCCGGCTCGACTTGCATCGGCTGGGTGTGGGTCATCGGTGGTCCCACCGGGGTGGGGGCGATGAACGGGTGAGGGTGCTGGAACGTCGCCACCGCGACCTCGGTCGCCGGCTCCGGGACGAGAGCGCTGGCGATCTCGGTCGCCGGCTCCGGGATGAGTGCGGGCGCGATGGTGGTGGTGGCGGGTACGGGTCCAGGGACGGCCGCCTGAGCTTGGAAGTACGCGGTCGGGGCCTCGTCGAACTCGTCCGCCGGATTTGACGCGATGGTCGGTGCGCGTGCCTCCGACGGAAGCGGGTCTCCCATGAGCGGGGGATGCAGTTCGTTCTCTGCATCGCGGGGGTCGGCGATCGGCGTGCCGGGTCGGGGCTTCGAGACGATGTCCGGCTCGACCGATCCCGAGAGCACCGCGAGCACGTCATGCATGCTCTGGTACCGAGCGTGCGGCGCCTTCTCGAGGCACCGCAGCACGAACTTCGAGCCCCACGGAGGCATCTCCGGCGCGGCCGCGGAAGGGTCGGGCGGCGGCTCGTTGAGGTGGGCGCTCATCACCTTGAACAGGTCGCGACCCGGGAACGGCACGCCACCGGTCAAGGTTTGAAAGGCGGTGACGCCAAAGGCGTAGACGTCCGAGCGAAGGTCCGCGGTCCGGCCCTCGGCCTGCTCGGGCGACATGTACAGGACGGTCCCAACCACATCTTCAGCGCGCGTGAGGACGCGGGAGACCATCTGGTTGTCGAGCTTGGCGACCCCGAAATCGAGCAGCTTGACGATGAGCCCGCCGGATCCGTCTTGGCGCAGAAGGATGTTGGACGGCTTGACGTCGCGGTGGACGACGCCGCAGTCGTGGGCGGCCGCCAGGGCCGCTGCGATCTGGCGAAGGACAACGACCGCATGTGGCCAGTGCAGGCGTCCGTTGCGACCGAGGTACGACGAGAGGTCTTCGCCCTCGAGGAACTCCATCGCGATGAAGAGCAGGCCCTCGGGCGTTTCGCCGAAGTCGAGGACGTCGACCACGTTCGGGTGGTCGATCATGACCGCCGACTTCGCCTCGCGCATGAACCGGTGACGGAACACCTCTCGCACCGCGCGCTCCGGCTTGAGGACCTTCAGCGCGACCCGTCCTCCCGTGCTGAGGTCGACGCCATCGTAGACGTCCCCCATCGATCCCGACCCGACAAGCCGCGCGGCTCTGTAGCGCCCATGCAGGACGCTTCCAGAGATGTCAGCAAGCGGGGCCGACGTCATCGATGCCGAGGAATCGTCGGCGACGGTGGGGTCTTCGACGCCCAAGGCGTTCTTCCGCGGCAATCGTATCGACTCGGGCTCGCGCTGTCACACGATGGGGCCACCACGTATGCTGCTCCCGTGCTCGAACTGCTGCAGATCCCGGTCTGGCGCGACAACTACGTCTATCTGGTCCGCAACGGTGACCGGGCGTTTGTGGTCGATCCGCCCGACGCGGCGGCGGTCTTGCCGGTCCTAGAGGCGCTCAGTGTCAACTTGGACGCGATCGTCAACACGCACCACCACCCCGATCACGTGGGCGGGAACGTACAACTGCGCGAAACGACAGGTTGCGCGATCGTGGGCCCTGCCCACGATCAGGAGCGAATTCCGGGGATCACTCGGCCGGTCGAGGTCGGGGAGCGCGTCGACGTGGCGGGCGTCGAGCTCTCGGTTTTGGATGTGCGAGCACACACACGTGGACACATCGCCTATCGATGCGACACGCCGTTTGAACGCGTGACGCGGCACGGCCATGATGGCTCGCCGGGACGCGTCGCTCGACTCGAAGGGCGGCCGGCCCTGTTCGTGGGAGACAGCCTGTTCCTTGGGGGCTGTGGGCGTCTATTCGAGGGCACCGCGATGGACCTGGATGCCTCGATGCGCGTCCTCGCTGCGCAGCCTCCACAGTCGTTGGTCTGTTGTGCGCACGAATACACGGGGTCGAATTTGCGGTTTGCGGCCCACGTGCTGCCTGCCAACGGCGAGATTCAAAACCGGTTGGACGGTCTGGCTGACGAGCGTGCTGCAACGGGCAGCTCGGTCCCCGATACGCTCGAGCGAGAGTTCGTGACCAACCCGTTCCTGCTGGCGCTCGACTCGGATGCCGGCGCGGTGATCGCCGCCGCGCTCGACGTGCCAGCTGGGGACACGGTGGGGATGGTTGGGGCGCTTAGGTCCGCGAAGGACAGGTTCTGACCCTGGGGGGCATGTCGTTGGATGTGGCGCCCTGAGGGGGCGACTCGCACGGGGATCTCCTCGATCCGATCTCCCGGAAGGGGAATCGAGCCCAGAATTTGCAAATTCGTAGCGAATCGGCCCTTTCCCCGCCGCGCTGGGCTGTCAGATTGAATTAAGCGGAGAGATCGGACTCTCCCGGAAACCAGGAGTCGATGCGATGAACCCCTACAAGCACGATCGTGGCCCCCAAGATGCGGACGAGTTGCTTCAGGCAGCGGAACGCGCCCTCTTCGACGCAACCGCTCGGTTGCAGGAGGCGCTCGTCCAGATCGACCGCCAGGGCCTGGAGACGTCCCCCGACATGCTGGAACGGGTGCGGCACTGGTCTGCGCTGATCCACCGAGGGCTCAGCCGCCTCAACGAGCGCAAACCGGTCCGCGTGCTGACCCATCCTAGCGTGCTGGAAGCGTAAGCTGACCAACTGAATGTGCGCTCCTGTAGGGGCGCCGGCTCTTGACGCGACGCGCGCTCATCGAGTCTGATCACCCTGCGAATCGGGCGGCGTACGAGGGGTAGCCGCCCGTGAGGACCGAGAGACCTGACGTCTCTTGGGTCCAGGGGGCGACTGGATGATGAACCGAATCGAATGGATTGGAATCGCGCTGGCTTGCACAGCGCTGGGTGCTGGCTGTGACAACACGGACGTCACAACACCGTTTGGCGACTCGGCGACCGAAGGGTCTTCCGCGAGCGCCACGGAGAGTGAGTCCGCGAGCGACACCGCGACCGCGAGCGACACCGCAGACACGGTGGACTCTGACAGCCAAGGCTCCGCCAGCGACTCCGCGACGGTGACCGCCTCGGGCGGAGAGTCCAGCACGGGCCAAGCCTCCGACTCGGATACTGCGTCGACGACCGACGACCCGTCGGACTCGGGCACAACGACGACGATGGGCAGCGGTTCCGAGTCGGGCGATGCCACGACCGGCCCGGGTCCGGAGTGCATCGAAGACACCGATTGCGACGCGGGCTCGATCTGCGAGGGCAGCGAGTGCGTGCCTGGGTGTACCGGCATGCAACCTTGCGGCGACGGATTCGATTGCTGCGAAGGCGAGTGTGTCGACATCAACACCGACCTTCAGAACTGCGGCATGTGTGGCAACCAGTGTGAGATGCCGGACAAGCAGGCGGTCAGCTGCGACGGCAAATCGTGCCAGATCGGCGAGTGCGACGACGGCTTCTTCGACTGCGACGGCGTGGCCGGCTGCGAGTCGGAGATCGAGTGCGCGTGCGAGCCCGAAGCTGAGCAGCCCTGCTACCCCGGCCCGGCCGGGACCGAAGGCGTCGGTATCTGCACCGGCGGAACCCAGCAGTGCAACGCGTTTGGCACCGGATGGGGCGCATGTGTGGGCTTCGTTCTGCCCGAGGCCATCGAGGTCTGCGGCAACTTGCTCGATGACGACTGCAACGGCGCGCCGGATGACATCGTCGACGTCGACGGCGACGGCTGGACGTTCTGTGACAACGACTGCTGCGAAGACGAGTTCGAATGCGGAAGCCCTGCGCTGGTCAACCCCGGCGCCTTCGAGTTCGTCGGCAACGGTGTCGACGACGACTGCGACCCGCTGACGTCGGATGCGGTCGATGCTCCGGACTGTTCGGCCGCGGCGATCTTCGGTGGTGTTGATGCGGACGACATGGCGGAGGCCATGGACCTCTGCCAGTTCACGACGTTGGCGGAGCCTCTGGAGACTCGCAAGTGGGGCGTCATCTCGGCCGAGTTCCTCACCGCAGAGGGGGCAGTGCCCAGCGCCGGTCACCTCGCGGCGATGATGGATTCGTCCACGGCGGTCATGAGTAACTACGGCACGGGCGGTGTTGGGCCGACCACGGGAAGCACGATGGCGGGCATGTCTTCGGGCTGGATGCGTGACGCGAACGATCCCGACTACGTCCAGCCGAACTTCGGGACATCGTTCGGCCAGGATCACAACCCACCGGCCGCCTACCTCGCGGCCAACGGCGGAACCCTGCCCAGCTCGGCGAGTTGCAACGGTGCCTGTGACCCCGGAGCGGGCGCGAACGACTCGGTGCTGCTTCGGTTGACCATTCGCGTGCCGACCAACGCCTTGTCGTTCAACTACGACTTCCGGTTCTTCTCCTCGGAGTACTGGACGTACGCGTGCACGCAGTTCAATGACTTCTACCTGGCACTGCTCGACTCCAACGCTGCAGGGTTGCCCGCGGACGGGAACATCTCGTTCGACAGCAACAACAACCCGGTCAGCGTGAACAACGGGTTCTTCGAGCACTGCGTCGCGAACGGTTGCTACACCTGCCCCAACGGAGCCGGGGCACTCGCCGGGACGGGCATGGAACTGGGCAACACCGGCGGCGGGACCGTGTGGCTCAACACCACCGCGCCCATCGTTCCCGGAGAGGTCATGACGCTCGACCTGACGATCTTTGACGTCTCGGACAACGTCCTGGATTCCCTGGTCCTGCTGGACGGCTTCGAGTGGAGCATCGATCCCTCCGACGTGGGGACCGAACCACAGTAGCGTCGAATCCCGCCCTCGGGATTCGACGGGGCCGAAAGCGAATCGCGTGGCCCCACGCGTCCGGAGCCAAGCCCACGTCACAACAAAAAAGCCCCCAGCACCGCAGGTGCCTGGGGGCTTTTTTCTCGCTGCCCTCCTAAAACGCGACCGGTCGCGCCGAGGAGAACGCTCCAAGCGTGCGACGGAGCAAACCCCCGCGAGCCTTGTCGAGGGCCGCGAGCAAGAGCTCCATCGAACCCCACCGGTCGCTCGGGTTCTCGGACATCCCTCGGGCGAGGACCGCACTGACCCGGCGCGGCATCTTGCCTTGCACGACTCGTTGCAGCGAACTCCACACCGTGGCGCAGAAGCTGAACTGGTCGGCGAGCGCATCGACCTGGCCGCCGGCCTGCACCTCCGGCGCCGCGTAGGCAACCGTGGTGAACTGGTCGGTGTCACCCATGGGCTTGGCCAAGCGGGAGGTGAAGTCACCCACGCGAATGCCCCCGTCGTAGCCGACGAGAATGCTGGCAGGAGAGAAGCCGCCGTGGACGAGGCCCCGGCTGTGGGCGGAGGCCAGGGCGGACCCCGCGTCGATGAACATGCCCAACAGGTGCGACCAGGACATCGCGATCGGGCGGGTGAGCGCATCGAGCCAGCGCTGCATGTCCATGCCTGAGACCAGGTCGCGGACGACGTACACACCTTGGCGACGGCGCTCGCGGGGATCGACATACGTCCCAACCTCGTGCATCCGGACCAAGAACGGGTTTTGGATGCCCGCCCACGCTTCGGCTTCGGCCCGGAGCTCGGATACAGCGTTGGGGCCCGCAGCAGGGCTGACCAACATCAGGTTCACGGCGACGTCTTGATTGCTCTCGGGATCGAACGCGGAATAGACGCTGCCGGAGGCCCCTGTTCCCAGGAGCTTGCGCAGTCCATAGCGCCCAATGGAGCTCAAGGCTTCATGGGTGCTGAAGAGCTGCTGATGTGCTTGGTCGGCCATCGCGAACGAGAGGTGATAGCCCCTGCGGCTACCTTTGTCGACATGTGGTGCGGCGTGTTCGATGTGCGGATAACGGCGTTCGTTCGCCTACCTTACGGTTGAGAAAAGGGCGTTCATCCCATCGCCAAGAGGCGGAGGTGCCGCCTCCGAACCTGTCTCTTATACACATCTCCGAGCCCACGAGACCTCTCTACATCTCGT
>CAJXVA010000475.1 GCA_913061055.1 uncultured Pseudomonadota bacterium | reverse complement strand
CCACCAACACGAAGCGCCAACAGGTCGGCGTCGTTGGGGATCCAGTCGAGCCCCATGTCCAGGGCCCGGGTCGCTGCGTCGTCGTCACCGGCTTCGCGCAGCTTGCGGACCAACTCACCGATCACCGAGCTCGCTTTGTCCGGCTTGCCGAGCGCCATGAAGGTCTCGGCGAGCAACTCGAGGCCGGCGGCGTCCCCTGGGTCGGCCTGCAGCAGGCCGTTGAGCTTCATCAGCGCCCGTCTCGCATCGCCGAGATGAAGGTAGACCCGCGCCAGCTCGCGGATCGTCTCGCGATCCCCGGGCTTGTGATAGACGAGCCGCTCGGCGACCCGGACGTAGTCTGCGTGGCGGCCGGCGTCGAGCAGCACCTGCGATGCCATTCGGAACGACTCGACCGCGGGATCGATCATCTTCTCGCGCGAGTACAACTCCGCGAGGCGCAGCCGCTTCGACACCACGGTGGGGTCCGCGTCTGCGATGGTCCGATACGTATCGAGCGCCTCTGCGACACGACCGCTCTGCAGCTGGTTCTGCGCGATCGACTCGAAGCTCGCGATCGCATCGTGAACCCGGCCCACCTCCATGTTGAGCTGGGCGCACTTGTAGTGGATGTCGAGACGCGACGGATCCAAGTTCAGCACCTGCCGGTAGACGGCCAGTGCTTTTTGGAACTCGCGACTCGAGGCGTAGAAGTCGCCGACCTGCTGGTAGCGGCTGACCGCCCCGGCTCGGTCCCCGGTGCGGGCGAGCGAATCCGCCAGCATCAACCAGGCGCGCACGTCCTTGGGGTCGTGCTCGACGATCGTCTGATACTCGCGAGCAGCACGGTCATGCTGTCCGCGAGCCGCGTACTTCTCCGCCCGGTCGTGGGCTTTTTCCTTGCTGAACGCCAAGGGGGAAATCCTGCTTAGTGCTCCTCTTCAGCGAGGGCTTGCACTGCATCCACGTCGAGGTTTTGGGCGAGGAAGTGCGTGTCGTAGCCGCCCTCGATGATGTTCTGCTGATCGAGGATCCATCGGTGAAGCGGAACGTTGGTGCGAATGCCTCGGACGATCGTCTCGTCCAGCGCTCCTCGCATCCGAGCGAGGGCCTGTTCACGCGTCGCCGCGTGCGTGATGAGCTTGCCGATCATCGAGTCGTAGTGGGGGGAGACCGTGTAGCCCTGGTAGACGTGGCTGTCGACGCGGACGCCGTAGCCGCCAGGGAAGTGAAGCGCCTCGATCGTACCCGGCTGAGGGGCGAAGGTCACCGGGTCTTCTGCGTTGATTCGGCACTCGATCGCGTGGCCTTTTGCCTCGAACTCCCGGTCGAGGTGCCCCAGAGGCTCGCCGGTTGCGATTCGGATCTGCTCCTGGACGAGGTCCACGCCGGTAATCATCTCGGTGACGCAGTGCTCCACCTGGATCCGGGTGTTCATCTCCATGAAATAGAAGTCATTCCCGTCGAGCAGAAACTCGACGGTACCGACCGACCGGTAGCGAATCGCCTTGGCCGCGGTGACCGCGGACTTCCGGAGCGCCACCCGAACCGACTCCGGGACCTTGTAGGAGGGGGCCTCCTCGAGGATTTTCTGGTGTCGACGCTGAACAGAACACTCGCGCTCCAGCAGATCGACGACGTTGCCGTGGTGGTCGGCAACCACCTGCACCTCGATATGCCGTGGGCTCGTCACATACCGCTCCAGATAGACATCCCCACAGCCGAACGCCGCCTGAGCCTCGGCTTGCGCGGTTGCCACAGTCTGCTCGAGCACGTCGGGGTCGTGGACGATCTTCATGCCCCGCCCGCCGCCGCCCGCCGAAGCCTTGACGATCACCGGAAACCCGATCCGCTCAGCGGCGCTCCGGGCCTCCTGCGGGGACTGCAAGACTCCGGTGCCGGGAAGAACCGGAACGCCAGAGGCTTCCATCCGGGTCCGGGCCGCGACCTTGTCGCCCATCAGAGACATGTGCTCCGGCAGCGGGCCGATGAACGCCAAGCCGCACTTGATGCACATCTGGGCGAAATCCGCCCGTTCGGCCAGGAAGCCATAGCCCGGATGAACCGCATCCGCGCCCGAGAGTTCGGCCGCTGCGATCAGGTTGGGGATATGGAGGTAGCTCGACGGCGAGGGGCCCGGCCCAATACAGACGGCCTCGTCGGCGAAGCGGGTGTGCAGGGCTTCCGCGTCTACGGTGGAATGCACCGCGACGGTTCGAATCCCGAGCTCGCGACAAGCGCGGATGACACGAAGCGCGATCTCGCCTCGGTTCGCGATCAGAACCTTGCGGATCGGCTGGGTCACTGCTTGGTCACCCGGAACAGCTTCGCGCCGTATTCCACGGGCTGCCCGGCTTCGACGAGGACTTCCTCGATGGTGCAGGCAAAGTCCGTCTCGATCTCATTGAACAGCTTCATCGCCTCGACGATGCAGACGGTCGCACCGGGCTGAACCTTCGCACCAACCTCGACGAAGGACGGAGCATCCGGACGAGGGGCGGAGTAGAACGTGCCCACGAATGGGGACGTGATGAAGTCTCCGGGGAGCTCGGCTGGGGCAACGGCCGTGGCAGCTGGGGCAGCGACGGCTGCCACAGGTGCGGCCGCGACCGGTGCGGCCGCGACAGGCGCCGCGGCGTGCTGGACCACGGGCATATCCCCGCGGCGAAGCAGCATGCGGGTCTCGCCGGTCTCGATCTCGAGTTCGTCGAGTTCGTGGTCCTGAAAGATGCCGGCCAGCTCTCGGATGTAGCTGAGGTCGGGAAGCTTGGAGTCGTTCTCGTTGCTCATGGTAGCTCGCGAGATGCGTTGGGTCCCATCAGGACCTCTCGGCGCCGGACCCTATCATTTCCAGCACGGCTTCAAGGGCCAAGACGTATGAGTTCACGCCCAGGCCCATCACGACTCCTTGGCACGCCGCAGCCGTGACGGAGACCTGCCTGACAGCCTCCCGCGCGTAGATGTTCGACAGGTGGACCTCGATCGCCGGCCCGGATACCGCCCGGAGCGCGTCCGCGATCGCGACCGAAGTATGGGTGTACCCGCCGGGATTGATGACGATCGGCCCCGGCGCGCCGTGGATGAAATCGATGAGCGCCCCTTCGCTGTTGCTCTGGTGGCACACGACGCCGGCACCGCGGGCACGCCCAACCTCGACCAGGCGGGTGTCGAGTTCTGCGAGCGTCGTCGACCCGTAGATCTCCGGCTCCCGCGATCCGAGGAGATTCAGGTTCGGCCCATGAATGACCGTCACCGCGACGTCCATACGCCGACTCTATCCCAGGCCCGAAGCGGGCTCTAGAGTTCCGACTGAAGCTCGCCCGACGTCGAGCGAAGCATCCAGCGGCCCTTACCGATGTGCGAGGAGTCCGCAAGCACGATGGCCACGAAGTACTCGTCCGACAGCACGCGGCAGCAGACAGACCGGTTGTCCGCCTTGATCGTGATGTCGGTGACCTCGCCCATGTCGAGGGACTCCGCCGCCTGCCGTAGCTCGACGTAACGGAACGAGAACTCCATCGCCGTCGACTCGATGTCGATCTCAGCGTGTTCGGGGGAGACGTATTGCATCACTGCAATGCCGTCGAAACCCATCAGGATTGCCCCGGCTGCACCCGGAGTGTTCTGCACGATCTTTTCGAGCGATTCGTTCAGCATTGCGGTCCGCAGCGCGAGGATCGCCCAACGCCGTGGCGTTGGTCAAGCGAACACGACCGCCGAACCGTCAGTTCACGCAGACGGCGGGCTCAAAGACGTCGTCCTGGGCGGATGGGCAGCCCAGGTTCATACCGACATAGTCGCCGAGAAACAGGCGGCTGGTCGGCGTCGCGCGGACGGAGGCATCGGGGCACTCCCCGTTGATCGTCTCGTCTTCCCCATCTGCGTCCAGGTCAACCTGCAGGCTGCAACCCGCGCAGGTGGTGAGGCAGCCGTGGCAGACGTCGACGGGAAAGTCGAACTGGCGAGACTCGATCTCCCCAACGCCACTCCCGGTGCTGTTGCCGCTGCGGCGCGCCCGGACGACCATCGACACGACGACCGTCTCCGCCGACTGCAGGACCCCGTTCTCCGCGGAGAGCCGTGCTGTCGCCTCCTCGAGCTCGGTCCCTCCGGCGTTTGCTACGGCTGCGGCTGCGGCGTCTCCGGCCGCGATCGCTTCTTCGACCCGGTACTCCGCGAGTTTGGCCGACGTAGCTGCCGGAATGCCCGTGACGATGAACCCCAACGAGCTTCCGCCGGTCAGTGACTGGGTTGGAACGGCCGGCGCGAAGTCTACGAAGGCTTCGCCCTCCTCGTCGACCAGGCGATCGATGAGGTCTGGGCGTTGCGGACTCGACAGTCGTACGTCCACCCCGGTGATCTGGAGCTCGGAGTTGTCCGTCCCGCTGTTGGTCGAGTCCGTCGATTGGATCAACAGCTGGTTCTGGATCTCGAGCGGCACCATGTACTGGGTGCCGTACCGGATGTCCAAGCGACCCCGGGACAGGTAGAACATGGCCGGGACCTGCACCGAACACTCCCCACCCATCCACGCCGGCGCTCCAGCGATGATGATGGACTCCTGCTGATCTGCGCACGAGCCCAGCATGGGAAGGGCTGCCAAAGCGACGGCGAGGGACGTGAGCTTGAGAACCTTCATGACGCACCGAGCGGCCACCCAAGAGGTAGCCCGCGCTCAAGCGTAGCAAGGGCTCTGTCCACATCCAAAGAAACGAGCCAACCGAGCCAACTCGGGCCGTCAGATGATGGCTTCGAGGATGGCTTCTGGGGTCAAGCTGAGCACCCGAGGTTCGCCCAGTCGCGCCAGTGCGATGTAGGTGATCTTCCGATGTGCATCCCGCTTCTTGTCGCGAGCCATCGCCTCGATCAGCGCTGAACGCCGGTCTGCAGTCAGATAGGTGTCCAGGTCTGTTGGAAGACGCAGTGCCTCGAGGGCTGTGCGGATGTGTCCCTCGAGGTCGAGCGATGTCAGACCCAGTCGCTTGGAGAGGCGCGCGGCAGCGAGCAATCCCAGGCCAACCGCCTGGCCATGCTTGAGCGCGTATCCCTCGCCGAGCTCCAGGGCATGCCCGACCGTGTGCCCGAGGTTGAGCGCGATGCGGCCTTTCCCCGCATCGGAGCGTTCCAGCGGATCGCGGATGACACACGCGGCTTTGAGGCCGACCGAGATCGCGATCTGCGGACCCAGGACCGCTTCGTCACGCCGGTAGATGGCGTCGGCCTGGTCGCGAACGGCGGCGAAGTGTTCGGGGTCGAACAGGGCGCCGTGCTTGAGCATCTCGGCGACGCCGCACCCGAGTTCCTCATCTGGCAGCGTCTGCAGGACGGCGGGATCGATGACGACGGCCCGCGGAAAGGCGAACGCGCCCAGGAGGTTCTTCCCCTCGGGCAGATCGACGGCGACCTTGCCGCCGACCGATGCATCGACCTGAGCGAGCAAGGACGTTGGGCACTGCACAACATCGATACCGCGCATGAACAGCGCCGCGACCAAGCCCGCCAAGTCCCCAACGACCCCCCCGCCGAGCGCAAGCACGGCATCCGAGCGTCCCAACCCGTCTGCAACCAGCGCGGAGACCAGAGCCACCATCCGCTGTGGAGTCTTGCTGGTCTCCCCCGGCGGGATGACATGCGAGACCACGGAGAGCCCCGCCGCTTCGAGCGATGCACGAACACGCGCGCCGTACAGAGGCAGCACGTTGGTATCCGAGATGACCGCGACCTGGCGGGCCCGTGGCGTCACCCGCCGCATCGTGTCGCCCACGCCGCCCAACAGACCCGACCCGATCTTGACCGGGTAACTCAGGTCCTCGGATGGAACCGTCACCTCGAGGGCAAGCGGCCGCGTCATACCGGCTCCGCCGTTTCGCCGGTTGACAGTTCGAGGTCCAGAACGGCCGCGATTCTCTGCGCGACGGTGTCGACCGAGCCGACGCCGTCAACGTCGTGGGGAACATCTTCGTAGGCGGCTCGGCGCTGCTCCCAAAGGCCAGCCAGGCGGTGGGCGGGGTCCTCGGCGTCTGCGATCAGCGGCCGGTCATTCCCCTGCCCTTCGGCCACGCGCACCGATAGCTCCGCCGGTGGCACGCGCAGGAGCACCCGGCGCCCCACCCCGTCCATCATCGCCCGATTCTGGGGATCGAGGACCGCCCCACCGCCGGTCGCGACGACGACCATGCGCCCGCCGAACCCGGGCTCGCGAAGCAGACTGCTCAGCGCGGCGCGCTCCAGGTCCCGAAAGTAGGGCTCTCCCCGCGCGAATGCCTCCGCGATGGACACGCCGAACATCCGCTCGAGCCGAACATCGAGGTCGACGAACGGAACGCCCAGCCCCGACGCAAGCCGTCGCCCAACCGAGCTCTTCCCCGAGCCCATCATGCCGCACAGAAAAACCGGCGCCCCCACAAGTGCAGGGTGCGCCGGTCCGGCTCCGGCCGCAAGGGCCTGGAGGTCAGCCTCCGATGGAGCTGGCTCGGTTGACGATCTTTGGCGTCAGGAAGATGAGCACCTCGGAGCGCGTGTCGGCCTCGGCCTTGCTCTTGAAGAACCACCCGACGATCGGGATATCGGCCAGCCAAGGGATCTTCGTGTAGTTGACCGCCTTGTTGCGCGTGTAGATGCCACCGATGACCGCCGTGTCGGCGTCGTTGACCAGCATCCGCGAGTTCGCGCTGCGCGTCAGAATCGTTGGGTCGCCTCGGGCGCCCGTGTTGACGAAGTCGGCCTCGTTCTTCTGGACCGTGACATCGAGCAGCACCGCACCTTCGTTGGTGACGTGCGGGGTGACGACCAGCGAGAGCGTGGCGTTCACGAACCGCGTGTTCACACCTTGGGCACTGACCTGCGAGATCGGGATCTGAACACCCTGCTCGATGGTCGCCTCGGAGTTGTCCAGCGTGACGATCTTCGGCGCACTGATGATGCGGACCTCACCGGTCGACTCTGCAGCGGAGAGCCGCAGGTTCGTGTTGAGGTTGCCGCTGATGCTTCCGAACGACATGCCGACCGCACCACCGGCGCCCGTACCGACCGGAGCCGGAAGGTCCACCGCGTAGTTCGGGCTCGCCGCGGCTCCCGGAAGCAAGAGGCCTCGGGAGTCGACCGGAGTACCGGTACCGCCACCGCCAACGCCGACGGAGTTCGGGAACAACAGCCCGGTCGGGTTTCCAGTACCCGGGCTCGCCGTGAAGTCGAAGCCCCACTGGATACCGAGCTGGCGGGTGAACGTGGTTCGTGCCTCGACGATGCGGGCCTCGATGAGGACCTGCGGCGTCTGGGTGTCCAGGCTCTTCACCAGGTCTTGGGCGAGCGCGATGTTGGCCGCGACGTCCATGATGATGAGGGTGTTGGTCCGCGTGTCCGGGGTGACCGTGCCGCGAGGGCTGAGCACCGACTGGACCTTGGCGACCATCTCGTCGACCGTCGCGTACGACAGCGGAACGAGCCGGGTTTCGAGTGGCTTGAGCTGAACGCGAGCGTTGGCTCTCTCGATGGCCTGGCGCTGCTCTTCTTGCAGCGTCGTGAGCGTTGCGACCCGGATGACGTTGCCCTCTCGGGCGGAGCCGAGCTTGAGCGAGCGCAGGATGATGTCGAGCGCTTGGTCCCACGGGACCGAGTTCAACTTCATCGTGACGCTGCCCTCGACACCGTCGCCGGCGACGATGTTGACGCGACCGATGTCGCTGAACAGCAACAGCACGTCCTTGATCGGCGCGTCCTGAAGCTCGATGTCGATCCGCTCGCCTCTCCAGCGACCCCGCGAGCTGCGTCGCCCACGAGTCACGTCGGCCTGGCCACCGCCAAGCGCAGGGGCAAGGTTGGAGCGCTGTCTCTTATACACATCTCCGAGCCCACGAGACCTCTCTACATC